>JBBAWW010000022.1:0-37536 GCA_040397035.1 Roseiflexaceae bacterium
TCAACGAAACCACAGAGTGACTATTTTGTCAATCCTGCAAATTTACACCACGTATAGAGACATTATCCCGAAATTGCACAACGAATTAAAATCGCAGATTGAGTGCACAATTTCAGCACTTTGGCGTATCAATGCACCGCCACACCACCAACGAGCCGCCTAGATTGGCGTAGGTATTGAATACTATGGAAGTAGTATGAAGTAGAACGCAGCCGGTGGAAGTCGAAAGGAATAGTGCATTGAAAACGACGTCTGAATTGTATACGGTTCATGCGGAGATTGTACTGCGCCTTCGGCGCCATACAATGACGCCAAAGAAAAAGAGCCGCTACCTACCATATACCGGCAACATTCAATTAATGAAAAGAGTTACGCATGCGTACCCAAGATGGACTTCGGTTGACCGCACTCGCTGCCTTATGGGGTGGGTCGTTTTTGTTTATGCGCATCGCAGCACCAGAACTCGGGGCAGCTTGGGTGGCATTTGGACGGGTGCTCATCGCTGCCATTTTGCTGCTGAGTTACGCCAAAATACGCGGCGTTGATTTACAGCTCCGCCGTTTCTACAAACACTATATTGTAGTGGGATTCTTTCAATCGGCGTTGCCCTTCTTTTTGTTTGCCACTGCCGAAACCCAAATATCGGCCGGACTTGGCTCAATCCTCAATGCCACGAGTCCATTATTTGGACTGATTATTGCGATGCTGATTGGCGACGAAAAAATTCGTATCGACCGTATTCTCGGAATTTTTGTGGGGATTGCCGGCGTCACGATTTTGGCGCACTTTGACGTGGGAGTACTCGATATAGCGATTATTGGTGCGATTGCCTGTTGCCTTGGGGCAGCTTGTTCGTATGGGATATTGAGTAATTACATTCAGCGTTATGTCAATTTCGTACCGGCATTGGGCATGGCAGCATTTAGTCAAACCGCTGCAGTGGTATGGCTGTTGCCACTGGCAATTTTGTACCCACCGAGTGCAGCGATAGTCGCAGTGAGTCTATTAGGGGTATTGCGAACTGGATTGCGTTTATTTTGTTCTTTCAGCTGGTTGTCGATGTGGAACCCGTGGTATCACTCACGGTGACTTTTTTGGTGCCGATTATGGCGTTTTTGTGGGGCGCAGTATTTCTGAATGAACAAATCACCCTGATTACCATTGTGGGTGGCGGCGTCGTACTCGCAGGGACGGCGTTGACGATTGGTGTCGAAAAACTCCGCCCCCAGCCACGGCTCACGTAGCCACCATTGGCACTTCACGACGGGCAGTTAGTTTTTTGCGAACAAAGGGGTAATCACGGTACGAGCGGCATCAATGTCGGTAGGGGTGACATAGGCGTGTACCGACACCCGGATACGGCGCAGGTCGTGGTCACCCCAAATCAGCACATTGTGGGCGGCTGCCTGTTGCACAATTGATGCAGCCTGCATTGTCTCCACACAGATATTGCCGGCGCGGTGGCGCGGTTCTGCGGGCGTCAACAGCTGAGCGCCAGTGGCCGCAAACGATGCACGGAGCATACCACCATAATGCAGGGCATGTGCTTCGATGACGTCGATGGGGATGCGGGTGTGGTAGCGCAAGGCACTTTCGAGGATATAGACATCGACGAAATTGGGATTCCCCACCTCGGCCCGAGCAGCGTCAGCATGCATCAGATAATCGTGGGGCGTCACGCCGGGTTTGGCCGAACGCCAGCCCACCAAAGGGTAGAATTCTTGCACGAGGCGCCGATTCCACACCAAAATCCCCACATGCGAGCCCAGCAACCATTTGTAGCCGCTACAGACCAAAAAATCGATGTTGCTGGCGTCGACCACCATCACCCCCAACGAATGGGTGGCATCGACCATGAGTTGGGCGCCGACGCGATGGGCCGCCGCGGCAATGGGCGCCAAATCAATCCGGCGGCCAGTGCGGGTGCTGACGTGGCTGACATACACCAAGCGCGTGCGCGGCGTAATCGCCGCCACAATGGCGTCTACTTCGTTGTCGGGATTGGGATCGTAAGCGGGCATCACCGCCGTCACGCCGTAGCGGGCCAGCCAAGTGAACAGATAACGACCGCTGGGGTATTCGTCATCGACGGTGACTACTTCGTCACCACTACGCCAGTCGTAGGCCGACACTACTTGAATCATGCCGGCAGAGCTACTGCCCACCAAGGCCACGTCGGTAGCTTCGACATTCAGCATTTGGGCCAGCATGGTACAGACCCGTTCGCGGGCCGCAAAAAACCGCTCGCGGCCAGGCATCCCGCCCGCTTTGTCAGTGGCAAATTGGGCTACGGCAGCCAAGTGGTGTTTGAGGAAGGGTGTTTCGCCACCAGCAGCCAGATGATGGACACCGTCGATACCGATAAAGTCATCTTTGGGGAAGTACATGAAATGCCCCTTTCAGATTAGGCCTGAGCCGCCCGCATCGCCAATACCAACGCGCCTAACATACCGGCCCGGTTACCCAGCGCCGGTGGCACGATATAGTCATCGATATGAGCGGTGATTGCATCGACATTGATGTAGCCGTTGAGGCGAGCGAGGACTTTGCTGCGAATCATCGGGAAGAGGTGGGCTTGGTCCATCACGCCACCACCCAATACAATCCGTTGCGGTGACACCATCAAAATGGTATTCATGACCGCTTGGGCAATGTAGTCGGCTTGGTATTCCCAAGCGATATGGTCGGGGGGAAGTTGGTCGGCTTTGACGCCCCAGCGTTTTTCGATGGCCGGGCCGGCGGCTAAGCCTTCGAGACAATCGACGTGGAAGGAACAATTACCGGCAAAGGTGTCGCTATCTATCCGTGACAAGCGTTGGTGCCCTGCTTCGGGGTGCATCATACAGGGCAAGGGCGCACCATTGACGATAATCCCGGCCCCAATCCCCGTACCGATGGTGTAATAGACCAGGTGTTGCAAACCAACTCCTGCGCCCCATTGCAATTCACCCAGCGCTGCCGTGGTGACATCCAAATCGAAGCCCACCGGAATTCCCAAGGCGGCGTGGATCGGCGCAACCACTGGCGCATTGCTCCAATATGGTTTGGTGGTAGGCGCCACACAACCGTAGTTGGGCGAGGATTTGTCGAGTACGATGGGGCCAAATGAGCCTATCCCAATCGAAGTCAATGGGGTTTGGGCATGATGCTGTTGCAAAAATGCAATGATTTGCGGGATGTTTTCGGCAGGTGTCGTGGTAGGGAAGCGCACCTCGTAGCGCACATCATCGGGGCCAGCCACAATCGCACACACCATTTTGGTGCCGCCGGTTTCGACTACTCCGTACAAACTCATTTTATGCCTCCACTTATTCGTTATGTCTACAAAAACACTTCCCTACAGAATAGAGATTAGTGTGAAAGTACCCCTGATGCCAACAATTCGGCATAACTACCACGGGCGGCTATTTCGCCGTTTTTGAGGACGATGACTTCATTGGCCATGCTCATCACTTGGGGGCGATGGGTCACGATCAAGCAAGCTACTTCCGCCCGGATGGCAATAAAGCGTTCCCAGAGCTTTTTTTCGGTCAAAACATCGAGGGCACTCGATACATCATCGATGAGCCAGACCTGGGGGCGTTCGTAGAGCATGCGCGCAAAGGCAGCGCGTTGGATTTGACCACCCGACAAGCGTACGCCCCGCGACCCCACCATGGTCGATACGCCATGCTCGAATTGGGCAATGTCGTACTCAAACACGGCACCATGGATGGCTTCGTCCATGGAACTATCGGCGACGTCGCGCCCTTGGGTAATGTTTTCGACAATCGAATCCGAAAAGAGCCGCGCGACTTGACTGGTGTATGCCACCGCCGGTGGCAGGAGTTGCAAATCGGGATTGGTGATTTTTTCACCGTTCCAGATGATATCGCCTTCGACACGGGGCAACATACCGAGGACGGCGCGCAACAAGGTGGTTTTGCCGGCACCCACAGCACCCGTGACGACCACCAATCTCCCAGGAGCTAAGTCAAGATCGACTCCACGAACACCATAATTGCCGTTAGCCCACTGCACCGCCAAATTACGCACCTGCATTTGGGCGAGGCGTGGTAAAGGCATTTGGGCGGGGATGGTACTATCGTGGAACAAGCGTTCGGCAGGCAGGTCATGACCGATGGTTTCGAGGCGTTGAATCGAGACACACAACTGTTGTTGGCGGCCGATGAAAATCCCGAGCTCACCTAATAATTCACTAATTGCACCCAAACTATACACAAAATACGATACGTCGCCCGCTTTGAATTCGCCTGCCATGGCTTGTTCGTAGACCATATACATCATAATGGCGGTACCGAGTGATACGGCATTACGGAACATGGCGTCGAGCATGCCGTCAAACAAGACTTCACGCAAGGTGGCTTTTTCGCGGATGTGATTGAGTTCATCGAAGTGCTGCAGGACGTGTTGTTCGGCGCCGGCGACTTGGACAGCTTGGATGGCACCAAACGTTTCGGCGATAAATCCCACCACGCGTCCGGTGGCACGGCGACGCTCTTGACGGTAGATGTAGATGCGGTTATAGGCAAAGCGAGCTCCAACGACAATCAACACCAACGGGGCAGCTATTGCTATCGTGGCCGATGGCGAGATTTGATACATCACATAAAACGACACTGCCGCAAAACAAACCAAGGCAATGATATCGTTGAGTTGCAAGATAACGTGGGGCATTTCGCCGATATCATCGCGGAAGCGCGAGACGATTTCGCCCGGAGAGCCTTTGAGGGCGGCTACGGCAGGTTGTTGAAAGATGCGGGCGAGCAACGAGCGACGCATCACGTTTTCGGAGCGCACACGGGTCTTTGGGTTGGTGTAGGACAACGCAAACAACATCACCACACGCGTTAATGTAATCCCGAGCAGTGCGGACAGCATCAACCAAGGGATCGACATTTGTTGACCAGACTGCAAGTCATTGAGTACTTGGCGATTAATCAGACCGGGCAGGAGTTCGACAAGCATGAGCACAACGATGACCGTCAGATTAGTGACATACCACCAGCCCCCTTGGCGCATCATGCGCCAAATCATGGTTAACGGTGCAGTGGTCTTCATGCGAGCTCCTCTACCGCACCGCTACGGAGTAACGTAGCATAGCGACTTTCGGCCGTATTGCGCAGGGCGGCTTCGCCACCAAATTCTTGTAGTTGGCCATCGGCGAGGATGGCGATGTAATCGCAGCGCCGCACTGTTTGTAGGCGATGAGCGATGATGATGGTGGTTTTGCCAGCGAGGACGGTATCGAGGGCAATTTCGAGCATTTTTTCGGTTTCAGGGTCGATACGTGCCGACGCTTCATCCAAAATAATCACCTGAGGCTGCTTGAGATAGACCCGTGCCAAGGCGATGAGCTGGGCTTCGCCGGCAGATACGGCGCCGTTGGCGGACAGCAACGTGTCGAGGCCTTGGGGTTGTTGTGACAACCAGCGTTCGAGACCGAGGGTGCGCAAGGCATCGAGTAGCTTTTCATCACTAATGTCGCGATTAAAAAAAGTCAAGTTATCCCGCACGGTGGCATAAAACAATTGCACGTCTTGGGTGACTAAGCCGACGCGGGAACGGAGCGAGGTCAGCTGATATTCGGGCAGGGCGTGGTCGCCAATCTTGATGGCACCACTCGTCACATCATACAAACGGAACAACAGCCGGATGAGCGTGCTTTTGCCGCTCCCCGTGCGCCCCAGCAAACCCACCACGGCACCCGCCGGGATGTGGAACGAGACATCGGTAAGCACCGGCGCTTCGATGGTTTCGCCATCCGGATAGGCAAAGGTCACATGGTCAAAGGTGACGGCCGGTACAACGGCACTCAGTGCTTCGGTACCATCGACCAAGCGTGATTTTTTTGACATCAAGTCTGCCACGCGCAAAATTCCGGCCGAGGCTTGTTGGAGCTTGTCGATTTCTTGGGCGATGGTGCGAATCGGCCAGACGACCATTTCGCCATAGAGTAGGGTCATCACAATCAGACCAATCGAAATTTGGCCGGCCAGATAGAGCCACGAGCCAAACCCGAGAATCAAAATCATCAAAATAGCCGCTAATGCAAGCGGCACAATCCAGGTCACTCCTCCATAGACGTGCCCTAGAGTGTCGTAGCGGTTTTTGGTGGCCATCAAGACATCGAGGCGCCGGAGCACGTGGGCGCCTGAGCCGAGGCCGCGGATGTCTTCGATGCCGGCGAGGCGTTCTTCGAGGAAGCTAAAGAGCTGGGCGGCGGCTTCACGGCCTGCTTCCCAATAGGGCACCGCCACATTGCGGAGCGAAGTCAAAATAAGGGCCGAGAGCATGATGAACATCAACATCATCACGCCCAACTTCCAGTTGTAAAAAAACATCACCCCCACTGTCGAAAGTAACAAAATAATACTGCCACCGATCTGGAGTACCATCTGCGAAAAGAAGCGGTTGAGGCTGGCCACATCACCATCGATGCGTTCGATCATAATGCCGGGGGTTTGTTGTTTGTGATACGACATGTCGAGAGCGATGGTATGGCGGGCGATGTCGGCACGCAAGCGATTGGCCGCGCGCCAGCCGGCAGTTTCGCCGACATAAGTGGCCGCCATACGGGCCCCTTGGCGACAGAGCATGGTAATCAGGTAAACCACGGCGAGGGTTTGCAATTCAGCACTCGTCGTCGTATGCACCGCTAAATCAACAAATCGTGACAGCAAATTCGGACCGAGGAGTTGTAGGGCGTTGTCGAGCAAAATCAGCCCAATCAACAACCCCACTTGCACCCGTTGCGGCCAAAAATAGGTCTGCAACAATTCACGATAGCGCTGGAATTCTTGTGACATTTATACCGTTCCTGTATAGGGCGCCAACACCTGAATGGCATTGGCAACCCCTTGTTCGTTGCTCATTTGGCGGGCAATGGTGCGGGCAGCTTGGCGATAATCGAGATTGGTGATGACATCGTGCAAATGCACCGCCAACGATTCAGTCGTCAACGTATGCCGGGCGAGCGGCGGTGGCGCAACATATAAGCGTTCGGCTTGGGCTGCCCAGAACCGTTGATCAACTGCACGGGGCACGATTATCGAAGGAACCCCACTCGCGGTGGCGGCGGCAAATGTGCCGGCACCACCATGGTGTATCACTGCGACCGCACGGGCAAAAATGGATTGATGGGGGATATCAGCATGGGTCACCAGTAACAGGTCACTATTGACGAACTGCGTGACATGCGACGGTACTTGGAGCAACAAACGTACCCCTAGCTGGGCGGCTGCTGCCACGACCGTAGCATACAACGCAGTCGATTCGTTGGCAGCAGGAGAGCCAAATGTTGCGACGATATACGGTGCATCTTGGTCTATGAATTGCTGTACTACCGGGGGAATCGCAGGCAAGACTGGCATTTGCCATGTACCTGTCACGACGTGGTGTGGTGCTTTGTCTGGCCATGATGGTAATAATGCCGGTGACGATGCAATCAAAGCAGGTTGGCGATTGATTTGCGTGAGCCCACCAGTCACCCCACCACCATTGATGCGCCACGGCCACCACAGCATACGATTCATGAGACGATGCGACATCTGGTTCCAGCGCAAGGGGATACGCGTCGTGGGCCATAACGGCGATGCAAATGCAGCTGTCGGAATCAACGGTTGTAACAACCCCCAGATGACCTGGGGTTGTTGTAGATTGGCGTGCGCCACCCACTGCGTCGCCAGTCCCGCAACCACGACTGATTTGGTAAATGTACTACGCTGGGCATAGATTAATAATTCATGCATCATCGGCCGCGTAGCCTGCAAATAACGCCATGTAACCAGCAACCCTGCACCGACACCGGCATGCAGACTCAAGGCTGACCGGTATTCGGGAGTGAGGAGTAGGTCAGTTGGGTCCGCTGGTAATGTAACCAGTGCAACCCCCAAATGATTCACCCACGGGGTCCAGCGCGCACTCGTCGCCATCGTCACCGCATATCCCTGCTGACGCAATCCCAGTGCTAACGCCATATACGGCTGGACATCACCGCGAGTCCCGCCAGCCACTAACAAAATCGGCTTGCTCATTGTTTTTCAAATACCATCATCTTGTAACGAATCGAACCATCAGCGAGGCATTGTTGGAGCGCCATACTGCCCACCATCGAACGGAGCAACGTGCTCCATTGCCACACGGGGCGACACCACCCGATGAATTGGGCCAACCACCATGGCACGGCATGGAAATGGATTCCCAACGTCAAATCACGTACCGTACGCAAGCGAAACCCAGCCTTTGCCGCATACTGCTGATGGGTCTCGGGTAAAACCAGATTGGGGGCAAACCAACCATGTTGGAAAAGCCGCATCATCGGCGAAGGTGGAACATTTTGCGCCATGTCATCACAGATTATTAGTATACCGCCGATGCGTAAATAGCGTCCAATTTCACGAAAAAACAATTCCGGCTGATCGCTATGGATTAGCGATTCAACTGCCCAGGCGGCATCTGCGCCATTTGCAACTACTGGCAACTGATGAAAAGAGCCTTGGAGCACATCGAGCCCATTGGCGCGGGCTTGTCGGGCTTGGTCCCGACTCAAGGTAATGCCCCACAATACCCCCCAATCAGGGTGGTGCTGGCGCATATAGCCGAGGGTGGCACCCACACCACAGCCTAAATCCACTGCACGACTCCCTGCAGGGAGCTGGCGTAATTCGTGGTTTATCAAGGCATGAATTGTATCGGTGGGTGATTTGGCAGCCACATCCGGGAGCGTTACGGCACGATGGATGGCGCCAGTCTGGCGCGTCTGCCCAAAGCGCAGAAACCACCGAGTCGTGCGCTGGTAGTAATTCATCACTGCATGTTGATGTTGCTGGTGCACCGTAGTCCTCATGGCTGGTATAATGCCGACATCGCACGACAAAGGATATCTCATGTTACCACGTACCACCCAAATTGCCAGAATGTTGAGATTACCACATTGGCTGTATGCGCCACAAAGTGGCGACGATCGCAACATGAATCGCGGCATGCTTGATGGCTTTGGAGTGGGAATGGTCGAAGGGGTACGTATTTTCATTCCCGTATTACTTACTCGACTCGGGGCAGACCCCATTAGTGTCGGATTATTATCATCGATGCCGGCAATTGCGGGGTTACTGTTGGCGGTACCGCTCGGGTTGATTATTAGTCGCTCCAACAATGTCATCCCATGGTATGCCTGGAGTCGGCTGCTTCTTTTTCTCAGTTACCCCATCATGGCAGTCATACCATTATTTTTTGATGCCCAAACCGCTATTTTGGTGATGATTGGCGTGGCGGCAATTGCCACGTTGCCACAGACCGCGCTATCGCTGGTCTTTAATGTGGTCATGGGTGCAATTATTGACACCTCACGACGCTATCAATTAATGAGTTTGCGTTGGTCGATTTTGGGGGTTTGTAATGGCATTTCTGTCTATATTGCCGGTCAGTATTTAGGGAGTAATGCACCACTTACGGCGTATGCAATCGTTATCTGCGGGGCGTCGCTGTTTACGGTATTTGCCTTTTTGCCCGCCCGCCAATACGAAGTCCCCATTGAACGCCGTGATACCCACGCACCACCGCAATCGATTCGCAAAGCATTTACGCAAATTGTCTTTTTTGTGCGTAATTACCGTACATTTCGGTTATTTATCATTTGCCAAGCGGTGTTTCAAGCTGGCTTGACGATGTCGGTACCACTATTTCCATTGCATTGGATTCGCGTCCTCAATGCTGACGACAACAGCATTGGCACGGTATCGATGATTCAAAGTGTCACGTTGTTGTTTGGGTATATGGCAGGAACATATATTGCCACGCGATTCAAAGGACGCGTGGTTATTTTGTGGGTCTGTAGTATCGCGCTCGGCACCTACCCGTTGATTACCGCATTGGTAGGGAGCATGGCACCGTTGCTCTTTTTTGCGGCGATTTGGGGTGTCGCTACGGCTGGTATCGAGTTGGTACTGCTCGACATGTTGCTCGACAGCTGCCCCCCAGGCCAAGTCACTGCCGTCATGCCGGCATACCAAATCGCAATGTTTACCGTTAGCTTGCTCGGGCCACTCATCGGCACCATCGTTGCCCAAAACAGCAACACGACCATTGCACTGATGCTCGCTGCTGGGCTGCATTTCTGTGGGGCTGCGTTATTTATCTTCTTCAAAATTGGACGTGCCCATAAGCAAATCAGACCGGTTACACCATAGATTTACTGCAACGGATCGGGATTCCACCAGCATGGACCTTTGCCTGCCCGTGCCTGCGCTGCCCGCGTTTTGATGTCAACGAGTTGCGCTTCGCTCAGTGGCGCAAATGAATTATATGCCGCAAACACCGCATCTTGCTCATTGGCAAAGCTCATCCCCAACAGCGCTACATCGGGGTCAATCGTCAACGTATAGTGCACACATTCTTGGGCGGTCAATTGCACACCGGTATGCGCTTGATCGACCCCACCCGACGACAACTTGCCACGTGGGCGCTGTTGCAGTGGCGCACCATACCCTTCGGTATCAGCCACTAATTTGCCCGCCCCAAACGTTTTGAAACAGACACTGGCAATGCCTAATTCACGACTTAGCGGCAACGTTTCATTGATATAGCGCGCATCGACAAATGCGCCAACCGGGAACATCACGAGGTCACACCAGCCGTCCAACATCGCTTGGCGCAACACAGCGGGATGATGCGACGAAATCCCCATGTTGCGTACCACACCACGCTCTTTGAGCGCCCGCAATTCAGCAAATGCCCCATCGGGTTGCGTCAACTGCTGGTACATCGCCATGTCAGACAAACCATGAAACACATAGGCATCGAGGTATTCAAACCCTAGCTGTTGCAACGATTCATCGAGTTGACTGGTCACCGAGCGCTCAAATTCATCGATTTTATCGATGACAAACACCTCAGCGCGACGCTGTCGCAGCGCAGCACCGACGATTTGTTCGGAAAAACCGGCTTCATATCCCGGCGCCGTATCGACCACATTGACACCGGCGTCGAGCGCCCGTGTCAATGTGGCCACACATTCCGCCAAGCTGAGACTGCGGTCCGCCAAATCGCCCGCACCAATCTGTGCTGCGTTGAATCCGGTCCGCCCCAACATCCGGCGCGTAATCGTCATACCGCCTCCAACTAGGAATGTGGCTCTTCCGATTCAGCAATCGAGTGCAATTTGACCGGCTGGCTGGCGCGCATGCGGATGTTGATGAGTTCAACAATGACCGAAAATGCCATCGCAAAGTAGATGTAGCCTTTTTCGATATGGAAGTCGAACCCTTCGGCTACCAGCGACATACCGATTAATGAAAGGAACGACAACGCCAGAATCTTGATGGTGGGGTGCTGTTCGATGTAGCGACTGAGTGCCTCCGAAAAGGCGAGCATGACCAGCACTGCAATCACAATGGATACAACCATTACCGCAATCTCATCCGACAAACCGACGGCAGTAATCACCGAATCGAGTGAAAAGACGATATCGAGCACCGCGATTTGGGCGATAGTCCCCCAAAAACTGACTTTTTTGGTAGCACCACCCACATGGGTGTCAGCACCTTCGAGGCTATGGTGCATTTCCATGGTACTTTTGGCAAGCAAAAACAAGCCGCCAATCAGCAAAATCAAATCACGCCCCGAGATTTCGTTGCCAGCCACGGTAAACAATGGCGCTACCAAGCGCATAATCCACGTCAACGACAACAACAACAAAATCCGGGTCAACAGCGCCACCATTAAGCCAATCTGCCGTCCTAGTTTCTGTTGATGCGCTGGTAACCGCCCCGACAAAATGGCAATAAATATCACATTATCGATGCCTAGTACGATTTCAAGCAAGGCCAACGTGATTAAGGTGACCAAATTAGCCGGATCAAATAACGACATGATGTCCATGAATTCCCTCATTAAAAAGCGATACGGCATATTGTACATTAAATTCAACTCACATAAATGACAAATGACAAATATGCATCCACCTCGACTGTTCAATTTGACAACATGTCTATGCCATGCTAATCTAAAAAGAATCAGTTTGCAACACAGGAAGGACATAGAGATGAATTACACATTATCATTCGCTTACCGTGTTCGTCCGCGTGGTCTGCACCGCTGATTTTCGTATACCATTCGAATCTCAGACCGCAGGTCAACGCCTGCGGTTTTCACACCGCTACACACCAAACGTGTCTGGCGGTGTTTCTTTTGTTTTCACCAATAACAGGATGAATGTACACCATGATACAAGGTCGCGTATTACGCTCCCAAAGTGGCTTCTACTGGGTCGAAACCAGCGACGGTGTCATCGAATGCCGCCTACGGGGCCGCCTCAAAAAAATCGAACAAAAAAGTGACATCGCCGTCATCGGCGATATGGTCATGATCGACGTCGTCAGCCCGGGCTATGGCGCCGTCGAATCGGTGCTCCCCCGCACCACCCGCTTGTCGCGGGTCGCCGCCTTTAGTGGCGGCAGCAAAGAAGACGTGATCGTCGCCAATGTAGACGTGGCAATCATCGTAGTAGCCCTCGCCCAACCCGAATTCCACCCACGTATGCTCGATCGCTACTTGGTAATCTGCGAAAACAACGATATCGAGGCCCGCATCGTCGCTAGCAAAGCCGATTTGGTCACCGCCGCACAAGCCGATGCCGCCCTCGCCCCTTACCGCGCCGTGGGCTACATCACCTGTGTGGCCAGCATCCAGAGCGGTCAAGGGCTCGCCGAAGTAGAGTCGTGGCTGCCGGGCAAAGTCAGTGTCGTGACCGGTAAATCGGGCGTGGGCAAATCTTCACTCCTCAATGCCATTAACCCCCAATTAGCCCTAGCGGTAGGTGATGTGTCGAGTGCCGTCAACAAAGGGCGCCATACCACCACCGTCGCCCAACTCATCCCACTCGGTAATGGCGGCTACGTCGCCGACACCCCTGGCATCCGCGAAATCGCGCTCTGGAAGATCGACCATGCCGCACTGGCCTATGGCTTCCGCGAATTCCACGACTACCTCGACGAATGTCACTTCGGCAATTGTACCCACGACCACGAACCCGACTGTGCCGTCCGGGCTGCCTTGGAGCAGGGTGACATCAACCCAGCCCGCTATGCTAGCTACTTGCGCCTGCTCGCCGGCGAAGAATAGGAGTCCACCATGACCACTACCCGCCCGCATATCGTGTCAGGTGAACGGTTGTATCTCAGTCATTTCCAACGCAGCGACGTCCCGATCATTACGCACTGGTTGAGTAATCTCGAAACAACGGCGTATTTGGGTATGCAAGGGCGTTCGTTTTTGCAAGAACAAGAAGAAGACTGGTATACCAACTATACCCGCCTCGATGACAAAAACTTCCACTTTGCCATCGTCGCTCGTGACAGCGACACCATTATCGGTACCGTCAGTTTGATGGATGTGCGCCGCCCCCACGACCGTGCCGAGCTGGGAATCGTCATCGGCAATACCGATTACTGGAGCAAAGGCTATGGCCGTGAAGCCATCCGGTTGCTGTGCGATTACGGCTATACCTTCCTCAATTTGCACGTCATTTATCTGTGGTACGTCAGCTACAACGTGCGTGGTCGCAAATGCTACGAAAAATCGGGCTTTGTCGAAACCGGCCGCATCCCCGAAGCGCGCGTCTTTAACCACCAACACTACGACGATGTGGTGATGACTATGACCCGCACACAATTTGGTCCTAGCCAACTGGTGGGCAAATACGGCCAATTACCCATCTAACACCCGAGAGGATTGTATGCACTCATTCCACCCCGAAGATTTGAGCGACGGCTATACATTACGCTGGGGTACCCCAGCTGATGCCGAAGGCTATGCCAACCTCGCCGCTCGCTCGTTCAAAAAAAGCCATAGCGAGCCCGACAACCAGATTGTCGCCAATTATGCCCGCGATTTGCTTAGTGGTTTACACCCGTTATGTCCACCCGAACGCGTGGCAGTGGTGGTTGATGCCAGCAATCACGTAGTCGCTGCCGCCGCCCTGATGGATCAACCATTGATGTATGCTGGTATCCCTCTATCTGTCGGTCGACCCGAAGTAGTGGTCAGCGATACGGCGGTGCGCAAACGGGGCTTTATCCGCCAGATTATGCGCTGGTTGCACGCCAAAAGCGCCCAAAACGGCGACATCGCCCAAGCCATCACCGGTATCGAATACTATTACAAACAATTCGGCTACGAGTGGATGATCGACTTCCCTAGCGGGGCCAAAGTGCTGTTTGCCCAATTGCCGCCACTAACAAGTGATGCACCTACAGTGACACTCCGCGCCGTGACCACCGCCGAGCTCCCCCAATTCATCGCCATGTACGATGCCGACCGTCAACGCCCAAACGTGTTGGTAACCACACCCCTCAGCGCCGAATATTTGGCGTTTACAATGGCGCAAAGTGTGTCGTCAGAAGGAAATCTGCCCTATTTTATCCTTGACAATCACGACCGCATCATCGGCTACCTGCTCATCGGCAAGTGTTGTTGGCAAGGTGAAATGGATGTACGAGGCTGGGGATTGGTACCCGGCGTGGTCTGGGCCAATCACCTCTTGGCGACGATGCAGGCCTTGCCATCGATCATCCCCGTGCTCCACAAAAAACCAGGTGAGGAAGTCATCACCGCCGCCACCCTCATGCTCGATACCAGCCACGTGATTTATCCCCTACTCAAAAGCTACTTGCCCCACACAGCAGTTGACACCTATGTGTGGTACGTGCGGGTACCAGATCTCGTGCCGCTGTTGCAACAAATCACGCCGGTACTTGATGCACGACTGGCAAGTAGCGCATTGGCGGGCTATAGCGGCACCAAGCAGATTTCGTTTTTTCGCGGTGGCCTTGAGCTGACATGGCAACAGGGACAACTCACCAGCATTAGTCATTGGCAGCCTCCAGTCGAATTCGGCAAGGCCGAGGCCTATTACCCGCCAGGGATTATGGCCCAGCAGATTTTTGGCTGGCGTTCGTTGAGCGAGCTCCGTACCCTTGGTCCCGATGTGTATGCCGATAATCACACTAGTCAACTCTTTGAGATTCTCTTCCCCAAAACACCCTCGTGGTTTTTGTGGTCTAACTAAAAAGGCACCCTAATGCAGATGCATGAACAACACTATCAACAAGACCTCGGCGACGGCTACACCTTGCGCTGGGCAAACGCCAGCGACAGAGATTCATTGCTCGATTTATACGGCTATGTGTTTCGTGACGAAACTAGTGGCGCACACAACACCTATCTCATGGCCTATGCCGACGATTTACTCAGTGGTCGACACCCCATGAGTTCCCCCGGCGATTTTGCCGTGGTGGCCGACGCCGACAATCGCATCGTCGCCACAACCGTATTGATGCGTATGCCCCTCGAATACGCTGGTGTGGCCATCCCCAGTGGGCGGCCTGAACTGGTGGCGTCGCATCCTGACGTGCGTAATCGTGGCTATATCCGCAAAATATTCCAACTCATCCACGCGAAAAGCACCGCCCGCGGCGATTTGATGCAAGGAATTACTGGGATTCCTTATTATTACCGCCAATTCGGTTATGAGTATGCGTTAGCACTGGGAGGTGCGCGCATGGTGCCAGTCCAATCCATCCCCAAACTGGGAGCCGACCAAAGTGAACCCTTTGTGGTGCGGCGGGCTCAGCACAGCGACACGATGCAGCTATTAATGCTCTACGAGCGAGAGCGTAGTCGTCTGCACAACCAGCTCCCGATGTTGGTCACGTCTCGCATCGATGCCAGTTATTTGCGCTACACGATGAGTGATGGCGTCACTGGCAATGAACCGTGGCTCCCCTACGTGATTAGCCGACCCAATGGCGAGGTGGTGGGGTCACTCTGGAGTAACCGCGTCCGGGGCGTATCGAGCATCGGTGTCTTTGCGTTGAGCACCGAACCTCATATCCAACTCGCCGAAATCTATCCGTCGATTTGTCGCCAAATGGTGCAGATTGCAGACACAATTCCGATTTGGGACAACAAAACTGGCACACCCGAGCAAATCCAATTTGGGCTGGGGGTTGATCACCCGATATACCGGATCATCGAACAAGGCATGCACAAAAACAACCGCCCCTATGCATGGTATATCCGCGTCGCCGACGTAGCCCAACTCATCCAGCACATCGTCGCTCCGCTCGAACGGCGCTTGTCACAAAGTGCTATGGCTGGCTACAACGGCGAATTAACGTTTGATTTCTATCGCAGTGGCTTGCAATTAACCTTTACCAAAGGCCGCATTACGGCCACCACCCTGCCCGCCAATGATGGTAGTCGCAAAAGTACTGCCGGCTACCCACCCCATGTCTTTTTGCAACAATTGTTTGGGTTGCATTCCATCCACGAGCTCAAATCCAGCTACCCAGATGTTTATTCGTCAGCAGAATCTGAAGTATTGCTCGATATTTTATTCCCCAAACAATCGTCGTGGTTAGCACCATTGGACTAGACGCGTAGGTATTACTTATACACCAACACCCTGTATCAATATTTGCATTGATACAGGGTGTTTGGGTGATACAGAATTATTTATCTCACATGATGTACACAAAAATATTTTTTTATGAATCCAATATCTTTGCGTCTCTATCAGCCCAACCACACCGTTTGTTTCTCGCTATTTTTGGGAAGTTTTTCACCATAAAACGCCGACACAATCAAAAAAACTCCTACCCGCCCCCACAACATCCCCACACTAAGAATCGTGGTTACGACCCCACTCAACGGTATTCCTGTAGCGTCCACACTCGTCGTGGCAAAAGCCGCCGTCGCGAGCACCACCGCCCGATCGAGCGCAATCTGGTCGATGACCGCAATCAACAGCGCCGACAGACAAACCACCGCCACGCCACTCACCAAAATAATTGCAGCCCGGCGCACAAACGGTTGTGGCAATGTTTGCCCAAACAGGTGCACACCGCGGCGCTGACGGAGGATATTCCAACCAGCCAGCACCATCACCACCACCGTCGTCGGCGTCACACCCCCACCCATCGAGCCTGGCGCACACCCCACAAACATGGCAACCAGCAGACCGATGCGAGCAAACACGGGTAATTGCATCACGTCATCATGTTGGAAAATTCCCGCCGTCCGCCATGCCAACGCATCAAATCCTGCATATAGTACTTGCTGACCCCACGATTGCTGGGCGTGTGCTGATTGCCACACAGGGCTTATCAACAAACTCACCATACCACCAGCCAACAACAACCCCATCACACTCAGGCTAATCGTCGTCTGAGCAAGTTTGCGACGTTGGCTAATTACATCGACAATCACCGGCAACCCCAGCGAACCAATCATCACCGTCGTGCCGATAATCGCTAAACTGGGCAAATCATTCATCATTGGCAGCAATGGTGACGTGGCGGTCATCCAATCAAATCCTGCGTTGGCAAAAGCACTGGTGGCATGGAACAACCCCGCAAAAAACGCTTGCGGCAACGTGTCATACAAGCCCCGCCAATGCCAGCCCAGCAATGCCCCCGCCCATGCTTCGATCAGCAACACTGCCGCAAACAAACGCCAACCACGGATTTTGGTGTGGGCAAAAATCGGCACGCCAAGGCGTTGCAATACCCCAATCGTAATGCTCATAAACCCCGCCCCGCCCCCATGTAGCAGGATCAGCACCAACCACATCCCCGCAGGGGTCAAGGTCGTTGCAATCGGTTGCAGTGACGCACCGCTAGCCGTCAGTGCTGATACCGCGAGGAACCAGGCATCGCCGAGCGACATGGCTTGTTGGCTAAAGCCGAGTGGTAACCAAAACAATAGCGCCGCCACAAACGCACTCCCCAGAAATGCACTACCCACAAGGGCAGTGCGTTTCTGGGGAGGAGTAATACGGTTCACCGGACTCAACGCTTGGACCATGAATTCACGCACACGTTGCGCCAAGTCCGGTACATTCATCAATTAACCTCGTTGGGCCAATGGCACGTAGGGCACATCGTTTGGCCCGATGTATTCTGATTCGGGGCGAATAATCCGGTTGTCGCTATATTGTTCATAGACGTGGGCCGACCAACCAGCCACCCGACTAATCGCAAAAATAGGCGTAAACATGTCGATGGGAATGCCCAACGCATAGTATACCGAGGCCGAATAGAAGTCGACATTCACAGGCAAGGCTTTGGATTCTTGCACCATATGCCGGATTTTTTCTGAGATTTCGTACCATTTCGTGGGTCCGACAGTCTCAGACAATTCTAACGACAAGCGTTGCAACCAGGCCGCCCGCGGATCGTCGGCTTTGTAGACGCGATGCCCGAAGCCCATGATTTTTTTCTTGGCGTTGAGCATACCACGGACGATTTGGTCGGCGCGGTCGGGGGTACCGATTTCGAGCAACAACCGCATTACTTGCTCGTTGGCACCACCATGCAATGGACCCTTAAGGGTACCGATGGCCGACACAATCGCCGAGTGCAGGTCTGACAACGTCGACGCCGTCACCCGTGCGGCAAAAGTCGAGGCATTGAGGCCGTGGTCGGCATGCAAAACCAAACAGGTGTCGAGGATTTTGGCGGCCGTAGGATCGGGTTCTTTGCCGGTCATCATATACAAAAAGTTGGCGGCATGACTCAAATCATTACGGGGCAAAATCGGCCATTGGTTGTTGCGGATGCGCTCCCAAGCAGCCATCACCGTGGGCATCGATGCCGTCAAGCGCAACGATTTGTGCACATTGGCTTCGAGTGAATTATCGAGGTCTTCGGGGTCGTACGGTGACAACGCCGATACGGCGGTACGCAGTACTTCCATCGGGGGAGTTTTTTTGGGCATTGCCATCATCAACGACAATACTTCATAGGGAATCTGGCGGTTGTCGATGAATTTTTTGGTGAAGCTTTCGAGTTGGTGGGCATTGGGAAGCCGACCATACCACAGTAGCGCCGTGGTTTCTTCAAATGTAGAATTTTTGGCTAAATCATCGATATCGAGACCACGATAAAACAATCGTCCGTTAATTCCGTCAATCCGGCTAATCCCGGTCGAGGCAGCAATAATGCCTTCTAGGCCCTTACCCATGTGAACAACTCCTCTGTGATCATGTACGCCTACAGGCACTCTTCAAGCGTGGATTATCTACCAACCATGCCATCCTGCCCACAAACGCATCAGTGTGGTTTGCTGGCACACCGTGGCACTTCCCCGTTGCGCAAACGATTTGATAGGTGCAATTATACCACACGCATCTACCAAGTCCATGGTCATGCGATTGTCACATCACCCCGTTAAATCACCATCACGCAATGATTAAATTTCACTCCGTAGTGATTGAATATATGCCACCACCGCATCTGCTTGGGTTTCACGCGGAGTCGCATCCAAAATATTAATAATCGCACTTGCCACAATTGCCCCATCAGCACACGCCGCCACACTCCGGACATGTTCCGGTGTGCTTATGCCAAAACCGACCACCAATGGCAATGCAGTTTGGGCACGTACTCGGGTCAAAAAGGTCGGCAACCCATCCCACAGCGATGTACGAGCGCCAGTAACACCCGTAAGCGACACACAATAAATAAACCCACTCGCCACTGCCACAATTTGAGCGATACGGCTATCGGGTGTGGTGGGTGCCACAAACATAATCAAATCGAGCCCGTTGGCCTGCAAAGCAGTCTGCATCAGCCCAGCTTCTTCAGGGGGCAAATCAGGAATAATCACGCCATCAGCTCCGGCCTGTGCTGCCGCCTGTGCAAAGCGTTCAATCCCATATTGCAAAAAGGGATTGTAGTAGCCCATCATCACCAACGGCACATGTACCCCGTTGGCACGCAAACGCGCCACCGCATCAATGGCGAATTGCACATTCACGCCGTTATGCAACGCTTGTTCTGAGGCTCGTTGGATGGTGGCACCATCAGCAAGTGGATCCGAAAACGGCACACCGATTTCGAACAAATCAGCCCCCGCAGCCTGCAACGCCGGCGCAAGGATATCGAGTGAGTCTTTTTCGGGATAACCAACCATTAAATAGGGCATCAAGGCACCACGTTTGGCCGCCTGTAATCGCGCAAATGTCTCAGCAATACGACCCACAATTCACCTCATTCAACAGCTGAATTCACCACGGCTTGTTTGAGCAAATCTCGTGCATTCCAGAAATATTCAATCCCTGATGCAATTGTCCATACCAACGCCAAACCATATGGAACATACCACCATTGTGATAACCATACAAACCAAGCAGGTGAACCATCAATCATGGGCAACGCCGCCCACACCATCAACCAAATCAAGCCCGTCACCGTCAAGGTCAACTTTTGCTTGCCCCATGCCCGCGCCGGGATAACTACCCCTTGGGCAGCCGCATACGAGCGCAACCCCGACACGGCAAATTCACGGACAATAATCGTCAAGGCATACCAACTCGGCATCAAGCCAATTTGTACCAATGGCAATAACGCACCGGCCACGAAGATTTTGTCTGAAATCGTGTCCAGATAAATCCCTAATGGCGAAACTACACCCAAGCGGCGGGCTAAATTCCCATCAACGATATCACTCATCGCCATCACAAACAACAAAATAGCCGCACCAATCAATGCCCACCCTGTTTGTAGCATAATTAGATACGCCAAAATTGGCGTTGCAATGACCCGGAATACACCAAGCAAATTAGGAATTTGTCGCACAAAATTCATTTTCACGCCCCTGATCAATCAATAGATATTGTTGCAATTATATCACGCTAGCGGATGACACGAATTGTCGCCACAATCAAACGATCCCCACCAATCACCCCACCTTGAGTCGACGACGTGATTGGCACCCGGACACCGTCTGGATCGTAGACCCCTACAATGATGGCATAATTGCCTGGCTCAATATCTGCCGGTAAAACGATCGAGCGCTCGTCATGCACGGGGTCCTTGATGAGCCAGGTGGTCGTTCGCCCCGCATCGCCATATCCATTCAACGGCGGTCCATCCGTCTGTGCAACTGGCGGCTGATTACACAACTGACAGAGATGAATAAACATACGGTAATCACGGGCTGGTTTGGCAAGTGCTTCCCAAAACAAGGTAATTGGCACCGTCCCATTGGGTCTATAAAATGTCCCTAGTGGGCGAATCGTAATGCCACGCAAATGGAGACTATCACCAAACAGCGTGTCAATCAACTTTTCGGGTTGGGGCGCATCGGCCTTCCCAAATACTGACGGGAAGCTTTGGCACATCAACGACACGCCATAGCGATCTACGCCCCCACACGGCCAGGTGCGTTGTGGATATTGAAAATACGCCCCCACCCAACCATACGGACTATCTGGTCGTATCGGCGGGTCGATTTGGGCAGCGTGGTCTGGAGCAATCACCAACAATGCCCGCGATTTACCACTGGCAGCCTGATTAAACTGTCTTTCAAACATACGGCGCTGATATTCACGTTGCGCATTCACATCGAGTGAACTGCCCCGGTAGCCCTCAGTAAACAACGTAAATACTGCCGGCATCGGCAATGGATCAGGCGTCACCCGCCGATAATAGCGATACAACGGCATGGCGTAGGCGGGATGCAATACCACCACGTCATCACGGGTCACCTGATTGGCGAGCTCACGCATCACCACCCGCCATTCTTCTTTGACTGGTGCCCCCGAAAACATGCCACGCACCGGCTCAAATAACGAAATCCCATTTATCAACACCGCAAGAATCAAGACAATCCGGCCAAGTCGCACTTCGCGATAGACTTTGCCCCGGATACGGATATTATGTAATGCCCAATCAGTCCCTTGCACCATAATACAAATCCATGCCGGCAACGACATCACGGCATAACGCGCATCAAAATAGGACGTCGCTCCATAACTCACCCCGATTACCAAGACCGGCACATACGCCAACAGCAATACCTGTACCGCGGCGAGTCGCCCGGTTTGAGCCTGTTGCCACAACGTATAACTGCCGATAAGGAGCAAGCCCAGTAACGGCAAAATCCAAGCCCACGCCGGCAATCCCAACGCTTTTTCGAACCAGCGCCGATCAAACAAAAATCGCGTAATCATATCAGCAAATGCGCCACTCGGGTTATGCCATGGCACCGTAGTGATAGTTTTGGCGCGAATCGATAAGCCAATCCCCATGACGGCAATTATCCCAGCCACAAGCGACACACCCCAAAAAATCTGGCGTGGCCGACCCGCTGACTGTAATGCCGGCACGATAAACGCCAGCGCCACCACCAACAAACCCAGCCGATGCACAAACGGCAACACAATCAATGCCACCCACCACAACGGCGAAAGTGGCCGCGCCACCAACACCACCGCCGCCACCGCCATCAACAACGCATATACTTTGGCGTCGTGGGCATGCCACAACACAAACGGCGCCGTGGCCATCAACAACAACGTGAACCCCCGTTGTGGCTGGCGCTCAAACACCAACGTCGTGGTGGCAATCGCAAACGCACTCGCAATTACCGACGGCATACGCAACATGGCCTCGCTATCACCAAACAACGCTACCCACCCTTTGAGGATGAGGTGATATAACGGATACGCCGCATCGCGGCTCCATAATTCGGTCAGTAATAGTTTGGCCGATTTATCGTGAATTTCGGCCCAGGTAGCCCCTTCATCGAGCCAGAGGCTCTGGGCATCGAGTCGCCAAATCCGCGTCAATAACGCAATCAAAAACGCAAACATAAACCAGCGCTGCTGTGGCAACACTCCTTGCCAGCGTTGCGCCATGACATCGTAGCCGCCTGCTCCCCGTAACCGCAGCCATGGCAGCAACGTTGTCGTTAGCCAACGCACCAGCGCGCGATACAAGCGCTCGAGTTGCAACACCAAATCAGTATCGTTCATCTTCCACATACCTCTGCATAGCCAGCAACCAAGCGCGCTGTCACCCGTGACCACGTCAAGGCATCACTCACTTGATTGCGCGCTGCAATTCCTAATTGATGCGCATATTCTGGATTCGCAAATAACTGACTGATGGCCGCGGCAAGTTGTGACTCATCCCCTTCCGGCACCAACAATCCATGCTCGCCAGATGTAATCACATCGGGGATACCAGCCACCGCACTCGCCACAATCGCTCGCCCCGCCGCCATCCCTTCGAGCAACGCATTGGGCAAGCCGTCGACATTACCCAATTCATCGTGCACCGACGGCACACAATAAACATCGGCACTCGCAATTACCCGTGCCACCTCATCACGCAATAGCTGGCCAGGCAGCACCACCATGTCAGCGACCCCCAGTTCCGCAATAATCGCAGTGTATTCAGTGTGCAAATCACCATACCCAGCGAGGATCAAGCGCAGTTGGGGGTAGATTGCGCGTAGCGTCGGTAATGTCCGCAACAAATGCTGGAAGCCTTTTTTGGTTACAAAGCGTCCCACTGCCACCAGCAACGGGGCGGTTGCCTCAATCCCAAAGCGTTGCGCAACCCATTCGCGATCGTACAACTCCGGGCGAAATTCACCCGCAGCCACCCCATACGGCAACGTTATTGTTGTTGCCGGGTCAGCCCCCAGTGCCAGCGCCCGCTGATGTAAATCACCACTACAGGCCGTAGCCAAACGCGTCCGCCCAAAGATCCACCCTGCAATCCGCCGATAGATCGACGTACGCTCTGACATCGCCACATCAGAACCGTGCATACTGATAACCAATGGCACCCGGCACAACCACGCCACAATCATGGCCGGCAACCCATTGGGCAATAGCCAATGTCCATGGATGATGTCCGGGCGAAATTCACGCGCCTGCCGCCATAAACTCCACGTCGATGCAATCAACGCAAACGGAGTAACAAGCAATGCCCGTCGGCGTAATCCCACATCGGCCTGCAACGCTTCGGCGTAGCCCCATAACGCCAAACTAGGGTGCGGCGCGTAGCGGAATGTGCGCAACTCCACCCCACGCTCGCTGGCGTCATGGCGAAACTCGCGGTGATGGGGTAACAATATGCGTACTGCCACGCCATGGGATACCACACCCGCAGCTATTTCGGCGATAAATGGAGCGGTGGTATCACCGGCATATTTGGGAAAAGAAGTCGCCAACATTAACACACGCACTACTCACCTCAACGGATGGGGGTAGCCCCAGCATAATCACTAGGGAATTCATACACCACACTCTGCATCGTATATGTTTGCCCCGCATCATTTACCACATATTCGGGCGTGCGATATACTTCCTTCATGCCAATCGTCTCATCGGCAATCATCGCTGCAATCATCGCACGCGTCGCTGTATTTGGGCGTTGCAGTGCATCAAGCACCAAATAGCGCGCTTGATAATGACTGGCTAGTCGCAACAACGTCTGCGCATTGGTATCGCTGGGAATCATCACCGCCGGGCGCTCAGCGTACCAATTTAATTGCCACGGTACACGCGTCATCATTACCGCACTTAACGGCGTTTTGTTGCGCAAAAAGGCATACATATCGATATCCGCAGCCACCATTTGGGCATCAACAGTCGCACGATTTTGGACATACGTGATACTTGGTTGCACACTCAACCCGACCACCGCCAATAACCCCAACAGTGCAATACCATTCAAGCGGCCATTGAACCACTGCCGGGCTCTATCGTAGACCGCAATCATGCCCACTGCCGCGAACATCGCCATCCACGGCAACAGCGGCACCCAGTAGCGCGGCTCGTTGGCATGCCAGTAAATCACCATGAACAGCACGTATGGCGCAAACCCGATACTCAACAAACGCCGGAGCATGCCACTCAATTGGTTTTGCCATACCACCAATCCCAGCAACATGAACCACAAGGCGATATCAGCCAGCAACCCCGTGGCATTTTCAGCTGCCCCAAATGGATGCAGGATATTTGGCAAGAACCCAAATGAAGGCATCGTATAATCACGAATCGCCCCCACTTGGTGCATCAGTTTGAGGGCTACCCCATCAAATCCCCAGCGCAACAACCAGCTCCGGTCAGGAATATCACCACTGCCAATCCCACCATCCGGCGCATAGACACGATAAATTGCATCCCAATTGGTATATTCCAGCAACCACGTATCAGTTTGCTCGGTGGTATAGCCAGGACTGCCAAACAAACGCAGATTCCGTTCGGCATAGGGTGCCACACACAACAGTGCGACCAACGCCCATAGTGCCACCGGCCACAATCGTTCGGCATATTGACGCATATTGTTGCGCAAACGATCGAGGCGCGTGGTAATCAACGGCTGGCTAAAGGTTGCCCGGTATTCGTACAACAACCACAAACCAAACCCGATAGCACTCATGCCACCACTGCCTGGTTTTTGCAGTAACATCAACCCCGTCCACACCCCAGCCCCGACCACCCGCACGACACGGGTCTGCCACCACGGGACATTGCGATTCGCATCATCGGGCAAACGCAAGCCAAATATCGCTCCCATTGCCCCCAAATGAAACGCCATGAACGCCAAGTCACTAGTGGCATAGATCATTTGCCGATAAATATAAATATTCCCAGCCACCAAAATCACTGCAATCACGCCAACCCGTTTATCCCAAATTGTCACACTTGTGCGCCAAACCAATCCCAGTGCCATCACCAGAAAAATCACATTTGGGATGCGCGCAGCGAGATCACTAGCACCCGCCAACAAAAATACTCCAGCAATCCACACTGGCTGGAGCAACGGCCAAGTTTCTTGGGGACGGGTTACATTGGGATATAGCCGATAAAACTGCGTCACATAATCAACCACCCAGCCCCGGCCTTGTAATAGATTACGGGCAACCACGGCGTTATCGGCATAATCGGCATGCCCGATAAACGGCGCAGCTTGGATAATCCAGCCCGCTAGCACCATAATTCCTACCAACACTATCCCAAACAGCCAGCCACCACGACTACGCCAACGCACATCGAGCCAAGTAGTCAATCCAGCCACGGGCCGCAGAATGCCGATGCTCAACAACAGCATTACCAATCCCCATACCGCCCCAAATTGCCAGATGGGATGCCCAAAAAACAGTGCTATTCCCAGTGATTGACACGCCATAGTGACCACTGCAGCCAAGGCAGCAAGTAACCCAAGTCCCATACTCGCCCCACGCCCAAAGGCATTGCGGAGCGCCACAATCATCTGTACCACGTCACGCCGCAGTAACCACAGCAGCCATACGACCATCACACCAAGCAAGTACGGCGCCCCTGCCACGACATATATGCGTTGGAAGGCTAGCGCAACCGTCAGCCCAGTTAACAGCACCAGACTCACACTCAGCGCCACCATCGGTCGCCGAAAAAGCATCATGGCCCACACATAAACCAACGTCGCAAACACAATCCCCGCAACCAACAACAGCCACGGCGGATTACTCCACGCCACCCAATCGTTGGGCGTGGCGGCAGCGATACGCTCAACCCGCACCCCTTTGGGGCGGATGTCCGCGCCTGTGGTGGTCTGGGTAAATACATCAGATGACTGAATCTGCAATTGCAACGCCGAATCTCGCCCCAATGTCGCCGGCAACACAAAATAATAATCGGCAAATTCAGCTGTGGGGGTAAACACCGTCGTGGTCGTCCCATTCACCTGAATCGCAACTTGGGGTTGGGTGAGTGTCGCATGCTTCACGGTGGTCGGCCAACCCGCCACCCGCACCATCAGCGAAATATCCGACGTCGTATCAAACATGGGGATTGCCACCGTTGCGACCTGTCGCGTCCAGCGACTCCGCCCCGATGCCGCATCACTACTAATTTCGTCGCCATACCACAACTCCGCATCAGTAGCGCCGAGTCCGGCACTACTCTGCAGAAACAACCGATCCCCAATTGACCCTACTGCGATATCGACCGCCGGCGGCGATTGGAACGCCAATACCATGGCAACAACCATAAATACCAGCAACACCCCATACCGCATATCAAATGCATTGGTAAGTGGGTGCAATACACGAATCCGTTGCGAACGGCGCATGCGCAATTGAGCGGTTTTCGTATTCGTCACATTCACTCCCTGTCTCACACAGACAGATGATTAATCTCACCACGAAAGGTGGACATTTTGCGGTTGCTTCGATTGTACCAAAAAAGCACTCCTCCCAAAACGACATCACCCCTCTGCTCGTTGAGCAAAGGGGTGATGCAGCATCATAATTACTTACTGCGTGGCGGTCATTTCTTGCACCAAAGCCCGGCGCAATACCTTACCGACTGTTGTTTTGGGTAATTCAGTGCGGAATTCATAGTGGCGAGGTACTTTGAAGTCAGCCAAATATTGCCGACAGAAGGTCTTTAATTCTTCGGTATCAATTGTTTCGCCCGTATGAGTCACAATGAACGCCGTCACCGTGTCATCACCACGAGT
The DNA here is from genome assembly GCA_040397035.1 of Roseiflexaceae bacterium. Taxonomy (GTDB): domain Bacteria; phylum Chloroflexota; class Chloroflexia; order Chloroflexales; family Roseiflexaceae; genus UBA965. Next base: position 27,306 of record JBBAWW010000022.1, read on the forward strand.
TTTGTGAGGTACCCCGACCACCGCTGCCTCACGGATTTGGGGGTGCATATACAAGACTTCTTCCACATCGCGGGGCATTACTTTCAAGCCACTCACGTTAATCATATCCTTTAGGCGATCGACGATAAAGAAATAGCCGTCTTCATCGGTGCGGGCAATATCCCCCGTGCGCATCCAGCCATCTGGGGTAATCGCATTGGCTGTTTCAGCGGGTTGTTGCCAATAGCCCTTCATGACTTGTGGGCCACGAACCCACAATTCACCCGTCGCTTCGCTCCCGATAGCGATATCCTCGCCCGTTTCCAAATCGACAATCTTGGCGTCGGTATTGGGCAAAGGAATCCCCACTGAGCCCTTTTTGGACACGCCATGCAACGGATTGGCATGCGACACAGGCGAAAGCTCGGTCATCCCAAAGCCTTCAATCAGCCGCCCACCCGTCAAATCGTTAAACTTGGTTTGAATTTCGACCGGCAACGCTGCCGAGCCACTCAAACAGGCTTTAATCGAGCGCAAATCGTAGTTGGCCACATTGGGGTGATTCACGATGCCGATATACATCGCCGGTACGCCCGGGTATACCGTCGAACGTTCTTTTTGCATGATGTTCATCACGTTGTCGATGGGGCGGGGATTGGGCACAATCTGCATTTCGGCACCGATACTCATGCCATAGACCATTGCCACCACTAGTCCATAGACATGGAAGAACGGAATCGCGCACATGAATTTCTCGACACCACGCTCGGCAGTGGTAAACCATGCATCGATCTGGGTCGCATTTGTCAGCAAATTGCGGTGCGTCAACATCGCCGCCTTGGGCAACCCCGTCGTGCCACCCGTATATTGCAATACCGCCACATCATCGGGATGCACGTGCACCACTGGCGCCATGGCCGGGTATTTTTTGACGAGCCGTTCAAAAAAGAAAATATCGTGCTCCCGTTGCACTTCGACCCACGCCGCATCACGGCGCTGCTTGGCCCGTACCAGCTGCCGCGACGGGAAGCCGAGGAAGTCGTACATGTAACAGACAATTACTCGTTTGACACTGGTATCCACTTGGATTTCCCGCAAGCGCGGATAAAACAAGTTCAAAATAATAATCGTCTCGGCACCAGAATCAACCAATTGGTGTTTGAGTTCGCGTGCGGTATAGGTGGGGTTATTGTTGACCACAATCGCACCGAGGCGCATGGCCGCAAAAAACGCAATCACGTAATGCACCGAATTAGGCAACATCACTGCCACGCGATCACCCTTACGCACTCCTAATTGATACATTGCATTGGCAAACCGCTCTGACTGTTGCAATAATTCAGCATACGTCAGCGTCATCCCAATCGTCACCCGGCCACCCAACAAATAACTCAAAATAAGCTTGACCGCATTTTGTTGGGGAAATTCTTTGCTAACCGCTGTCAACGTATCAAATAACGTTGATTCGGGAAATTCTAGGGTGTGAGGAACTATTGGCTCGTACGAGCGCAACCATGGTCGCTCCATTGTCAACCTCCTGTCATTTAGCAACAATGCTATACGAATTATTCGACGTCATCCCGTAACCAACCGCGTTCGCGCGCCATAAACTTGATGGTGGCATCATCGGCGGGATATAACCCTGCTTCTTGGTAGGCATAAGCCAACAACGCCGCACCAGTCACAATACCAACGATTAGGCCAACCACAAATACCCCGAAGTTGAATATTTTTTGCATTGGTTACCTTTTCTATCATAGCCTAATATTCGGCGTAACACAAAAAATCACCACGACACACACAATCCACCATACCACAAAACCACTAGACTACCAACAATCTGGAGTGGTCGTCCGCAAACCGGCAGTGTATGTCGGTGTCGCATCAGCAATCTCACTTGCACGAACTGTGCATACAGATTGATTTTTTGGATGCGTATTCACGGCTATGCCCCACGTCTTTTCTCATAATGAAAAAACTCCCTGCGCAAAACGTGAATCACCCGCGCTACACCATATCACCTGTGCGCGAGTGTACGAAGTGAGCAGCAATGCAGTGGTTTTTTGGGAATCAACGGTGTTTCAGCAAAAATTGGCGCACAATTGGATTTTGCAGGTCAGATTCAATCAAAAACGCATCATGCCCTGCAGGAGACGAAAGTTCGTGAAAAATCACTTCGGCACCCGTGTGGTGCAATGCGGCCACGATTTTTTGGGATTCCGCGGTAGGATACAACCAGTCAGAATCAAACGACAGCACCAGCGTCGGCTTCTGCCAGGCGGCCAAGGCCTGCGCCAACGAGGCATAGCCGGTTGTCACATCCCAATAATCCATGGCTTTGGTGATATACAAATAACTATTGGCATCAAAGCGCTGATTAAAGCGTAGCGCTTGATAGCCCAGGTACGATTCAATCGTAAATTCTTCGGTCAAGGTATGCCGGGGTATCACCCCCTGCTGATAGCGTTGATCAAAACGCCCTTGCAGCGATTGGTCACTCAAATAGGTAATATGCCCAATCATGCGCGCCACCGCTAAGCCATCACAGGGTGGTTCACTCGGATCATACCAGCCGTTCATCCATTTGGGGTCACGCATAATTGCTTGGCGGCCAATCACATTCCAGGCGATGGCTTGAGCTTGTGAGCTGGCACTAGTGGCAAACAACACCGCAGTAGCCACCCGCTCGGCATGGTGTGCCATCCATTCGATAGCTTGGAATCCACCCATCGAGCCCCCTGCCACTGCATGCAACTGGGCAATCCCCAAGGAATCAATCAACTGCATTTGGGCATGTACCATGTCGGCGATGGTAATGACTGGGAAGTCACTAGCCCAGCGTTGCTGACGCTGCGGGTGCATTGATGTCGGTCCGGTAGTCCCTTTGCAACCACCGAGCACGTTACTACAAATCACAAAAAACTGATCGGTATCAAAGGCTCGTCCCGGCCCCACCATGGCGTCCCACCAACCCGGCTTGCGGTCGTTGGGGTGGTGGAGACCGGCGGCATGCGCATCTCCAGACAAGGCATGCAGGAGTAATATCGCATTGTCACGAGCGGCATTCAATGTGCCGTACGTTTCATATGCCACCGTAAATTCCGGCACGCAGTCACCCGAGGCCAACGGCAACGGCATGGAACTGTGGAAATACTGTGTTGCGACGATTCCTACCCCTTGCGTGGTCATACACATGCCTCCAATCCTATGTAGTTACCCGATGGTCGCCAAGGCTTGATCGATGTCGGCCAAAATGTCGGCAATCGATTCAATCCCAATCGACAAGCGAATGAAATCTTCGGTCACGCCGGTCAAGGTCAATTCATCGGCCGTCAACTGACTGTGGGTGGTTGAGGCCGGGTGAATCGCCAAGCTACGGGCATCGCCGATATTGGCTACGTGTGAAAACAGCTTGAGATTGTTGATGAATTGGGTACCGGCCACGCGACCACCCTGCACCCCAAACCCGAGGATGCCGCTCTGCCCTTTGGGCATGTACTTTTGGGCCAAGGCATAGCTGGGGTGGTCAGGCAACCCTGGATACCGCACCCAAGCCACCTTGGGATGTGACTTGAGGTGGTTGGCCACTGCCAAGGCATTGGCACTATGGCGCTCCATGCGCAAGGCCAACGTCTCGATGCCTTGGATCAACAAAAAGGCGTTGAAGGGGCTCAAGCAGGCGCCCATGTCGCGCAACCCTTGCACGCGGGCTTTGAGGATGTAGGCTGGCGCACCTAGATCGGCATAGACCAAGCCGTGGTATGACGGATCGGGATTGGTCATCTCAGGGAAGCGCTCGGTGCGCCAATTGAACTTGCCGCTATCGACAATCACGCCACCAATCGAGGTGCCATGGCCACCCATGTATTTGGTGACCGAGTGCACAATCAGGTCGGCACCCCATTCAAAGGGCCGGCAGAGGTAGGGGGTCGCCGTGGTGGCATCGACCATCACCGGTACGCCGTACTCGTGAGCGATGTTGGCGATGGTTTCGAGGTCGACAATGTCGAGACGGGGGTTGCCTACCAACTCGAGATAAATCAACTTGGTGCGGCTATCAATGGCTTTGCGGAAGCCTTCGTGGTCACGGGCATCGACAAATTTTGTGGTCACGCCGTACTTGGGCAAGGTGTGGCGAAACAAGTTGTAGGTGCCACCATACAAGTCACCCGACGAGATAATGTTGTCGCCGGCACTGGCAATGTTGAGCACACCCAAGGTCTGGGCGGCTTGGCCTGAGGCTAGTGCCAAGGCGCCTACGCCACCTTCGAGGGCGGCGATGCGTTGTTCGAGCACATCGGTGGTGGGGTTCATCAAACGGGTGTAGATGTTACCGAATTCTTGCAAGCCAAACAAGCGGGCGGCATGGTCAGTATTTTTGAATTGGTACGACGTGGTCTGGTAAATGGGGACAGCCCGTGAACCAGTGGTCGGGTCGGGGGTCTGGCCGGCGTGCAAGGCCTTGGTCTCAAAGCCGTGGAATTCTGATGCAGATGTCATGGTTGACTCCTCATTAAATACCAAAAAAATACCCTTGTCTGATGACAAGAGCAATACGACGTGGGTACATCAAACTACAGTGCATGTGTAGTCGGCACGCGCGTCTGCTCTCATCGTCCAGTTATTGCTGCCGGATTTGGCACCTTCACGCATTATGGATGGCCACATCGTTGTGACACATGCACACATAACACTCAGGTTGCCGAGGCTTCAAAGGGCCGGTCCCTCCACCTCTCTGGATAAGAGTTGCGCAATATTTACTTGTGTGGAAAGTATAAAAGAGTTCGCACGAAATGTCAAGCGTGGTAGAATAATCACATTCGCTAAGGACAATCATTATGAGTACGATTAATCACTCAACCGCACTGCGTGGCCCACAGCGTAATAGTTACAATGCACCGTGGTATGCCGTAAATCTTGATAATGAAGGGCATATCACCTTTGCCAATTCCCATGTCGAACGCCTCTTCCAACAACCAGCAACCGAATTAGTGGGACGACTAATCTCTGCATTTATTACTGATGACAATCTCCCACAATCATTGCTCGAATCAATCCTTGCCACGCGTACGACGGATACGTATTTCGAAACCACCTGTCAGCTCACCTGCAATGATATAACTGATACCTATGATGTATTTGCACGCTATGTATCAGACAAAGATACGTTTGTTTTCATGTTTACCCCACAGTATGTAGCATCAAAAATAGTACATCTAAGTGAAAAAATCCAACAATTTATTACCGATACAGTGACTGAATTAGACATTAACAATGTCATCCTCGGCTTGCAAAAAAATCTAACCGAAGCAAATATCGGTGTGTTTTGTCTGTTATTAGAGCAATCAATCACTATGTCACAAGACACGGTTGATTCCAACATGGATTTCACTGGGTTATGGATATTTGGCCAACGCTTACCCCTAGAAGCATTTTCATCGCTCCAAGAGCTGATTAGCTTTCTTTCGAGTCAAGCCAACAAAACGACCGCCGTCCAACATGACCCCGTAACGTTTGGTGAATTACCACCACAGCTCAATGATTTATTTGTCAAAAGATTTATCGCTAGTGGCTTACGGGCCTATGTCACGATTCCGTTACAGTCTAAAGATCAGCTTATTGGAATAATTGGATTGTTTAGTCCTTTCAAGGATTGGATAGAAGCATTAACGAAATTAATGTTATCGAGCATTCATATGGTCATTGCACAACTCTATACTCGCTCGCAACTCGAATCACAGATAACGCGATTACAACGACTCAATCAAGAAATCAGATTACTTACCGCTATTTCGTCAAACCATGGTTTTTTTACTGAAGTATGTATTTCGGCACAGCGTATTTTTGATGCAACGCATGTGGTATTTGGAGCGTACGATACCGACACCCAAGAATACATCATCACGAATACAACACCAAATAGTAGCGATTTGCATTCCATACACATCCCACAATCTTCTGTGTCACATTCGCCACAACGCATTATCGATATCCAATCACTGTCAGCGACGTTATCTGAAAAAATCACCCAAAATCACCAAACTGGGGTTGTGGTTAGTGTCACATTACAACACAATAATTCACTTATCGGAGTGTTGTTAATAATAAATCAACGTCATGAATTCTTGACCAACCAAGATATGCCGTATGCGACACAATTTGCCGAATTTGCAGCATCACATTACAACCAACTCCAACTTACCACTGCACTCAACGAATCCGAACGGCGATATCGATTCTTAATCAACGAATCAAGTAACCCAATAATAGTCATCAACGCACACGATATTGTGATTCATATGAATCACGCAGCCCGCAAGCTTATCGGCGTAGATAGCATCGATGTCTTGACCTTTAGTTCATTTTTTGCCCCTAGCGAGCAATTGGCATTACAAGAAAAACGCCATATGCTCGAATTTGGTGAACACAACAAACTCATCTGGCAAAGCGAAATCGTAAATAATTTGTGGCAACATGCTGTACCGATTGAAATCGAAGCACAGATTATCAAACACGAACACAATCCCCACGAAATCCTGATTTCGTTGCGAGATATTCGCCAACAACGCGAAATTGAACGCCGGCAAACCTTGCGAGAGCAAGACTTGGCGATGTTCCAACATATCACGTCAATTGTGAATGGATCACTTGACCTCAATGTATTACTCGAACGCACCCTTGACATATTTGATGAAATCCAATTTGGCCAAATGCTTGGTATTATACTTATCAATGAAAATAACGAGCCGTTTTTGGCAGCTCACCGCCATGTTTCAAGTGCATTAATGACCCAAATCATTAATGCACCAGGAATTATTCGTGGTGCCGTTGACATGGTTTTAAATAATTATGATTCTCAGATGTCTATTTACAATACGTCACAACCAAGCATCATGACGAGTCATTTAATCCAGAGTTTTGGGAATATGATTGGGGCATCCCTCAGTGATAATGGCAAACATATCGGCATCATCTTGACTTCCCGACCATTTGGCGGGCCCACCCCATATACGCCACGCGACATCCAAATCTTACATACTGTAGCCAATCAATTGTCCCGCGCTATTACCAATGCCCACTTGCATCAGTCGCTCCAAGTTGCGGCGGAGCGTTATATCAATCTCTATGAGGACACCGAAGAGATTCGTTCACATCTTTCTTCAATAATCGAAAATTCGCCTGATATTTTGATGTTGTGTAATCGTACAAGTTTAACCTTGAATATCCTCAACAAGCGTCCAGTGGTGTTGCTCGGCTATGATCCCGAAACCATCCAAGGTGCCAATTTGTTATCACTTTGTCATATCGACAATCAAGACCAATTTATTATTCATATCGAACGCCTCAAATTACAAGCATCATATAATTTCGAATTTACCTTACTCCGTGGCGATAAACAATCGTTTACTGCACTTATTTCGAGCAGTATTGTCAACAACCAAGATATTTTGCTTGTTATCAAAGACATCACACCAATGCGGCAACTCGAAAACCGCATCAAGCAACGCGAAAAATTTGTCTCACTCGGACAAATGATTGCCGGCGTAGCCCATGAACTCAATAATCCAATTGCAGTGATTCGTGGCATCACGCAATTACAGTTGATGCAACCACACGACGAACAGCTCCAAAAAGACTTACATACAATCGATCAAACATCCCAACGTGCGGGTCGGATACTCAAGCAGCTCCGGTCGCTGGTGCAACCGCAAACGAGCCAGCATAGTGCCGTTGATGTCGTACAACTCATTCAGCATATTACGAACCAATATCAGGTGATTTTTGCCGAAGCAGAAATCACCTGTACTGTGCATACCTATCCAAACGAAACCTACATTATCTTGGGGCACGATTCACAAATTGAGCAGATTTTTGTCAATTTGATTGACAATGTAGTCCATGCCATGCGCAATGTCAGTACCCCGCGCGAACTCACAATTTCGTTTATAGCGGCACCCAAAATCATCACGATTTTCATTGATGACACCGGCAGTGGCATCGATAAAAATGCCAGTGAATATATTTTTGATCCGTTTTATACCACACGCAAAATTGGTGAAGGACTCGGATTAGGGCTTGCGATTGTGCACGCCATCATCCAACAACACCATGGCACGATTGTGTTTCAGCAACGCCCAATCAGAGGCACCCAATTATCATTGAACTACCAACCGTCGACGCGCTCCGCATTCGGGTTGCACAACACACAATGGCAACGGAGTTTTATATCAGTATTTGTAGTAAGATACGTGAACTCACCACAACGCCACTCGTTGAAGTCGAAAGTACCGCAGACAGCCATGATTTACTCATCATCGATGAGCAATTGCTCGTGTCGTTACAAGATATACCCGAAACCACGGTAATCTGCGTCATCAGCCGCACCACTGCAATGATTCCATTGCATCACCCCCATCGCATCATCCGGACGTCGGTGCAAATGAACGAATTACAATTCAAACAACAGATGCAAATTCTTGTATCGTTACTCAATCAAGTTACCAAGTAAGGAACAATTCCCATGCAAATCATGCTCCAAGAAACACCCGCAATTCGCCTACACCCCGATGACAATATTGCTATCGCACTCGTGCCATTGAGTGCCGGACGCCAATTAGCCATTGCGGGTTACACCATCCAACTCGCAAGCATTATTAGTGCCGGCCACAAAATCGCGCTAACTACGATTGAGCTTGCCGCACCAATTCGCCGCTACGGTCAAATCATCGGCTTTGCCACCCAACCAATCCAGGCAGGCCAACACATCCACACGCACAATTTGAGTGTGGCAAGTATGCAACTCGATTACGCCACCGGCAGTGATATTCGCGATATCCCAACCCCGGCGACACCGCGCACATTTGACGGCTACGTGCGGGCCGACGGCAGTGCCGGCACCCGCAATACCGTGGCCGTGATCGCCACCGTCAATTGCGCCTCACACACGGTGCGCAAAATCGTCGAGCGTGCCAAACACGAATTATTACCCCGCTACCCCAACGTCACCGACATCATCGTGTTGAGCCACAAACATGGCTGTGCCACCCGCGACGGCAGTCCCGAACTCGGCATGTTGCAACGTACCCTCGCCGGATTTGCCCACAATCCCAATGTGGCTGGGTATTTGTTTGTAGGACTAGGATGCGAAACCAATCAATTCGAGTCACTCTTCCAAGCCCACCGCGCCCGCTTCGGTAGCAAAAAATTACCCGCCTACCTCGCCATCCAAGACGAAGGCGGCGTAGCGGCCACCATCGAACTCGGCATTAAATCACTCGAGCCAGTCCTGCAACTCGCCAACCAACACACCCGTCAGCCGGTACCACTCAGTAAGCTTTCACTGGCATTACAATGCGGTGGGAGCGATGGATTTAGCGGTATCAGCGCCAATCCTGCCCTCGGGCATGCCGTCGACCTCCTCGTCCAACACGGCGGGACTGCAGTGCTCAGCGAAACACCTGAGATTTACGGCGCAGAGCATTTACTGACCAGCCGAGCCGTCAATCAAGACGTGGCAGACAAACTCATTGAGCGCATTCATTGGTGGGAAGACTACACCCAACGCGAAGGTTTTGAAATCGATAACAACCCTAGCCACGGCAACAAAGCCGGTGGACTTACCACCATCTACGAAAAGTCCCTCGGTGCCGTCGCCAAAGGTGGCAGCATGCCACTCCAAGCCGTCTATGAATACGCCGCCCACATCACCAGCACCGGGTTTGTCTATATGGATACCCCCGGCTACGATCCGGTGTCAGCTACGGGCCAAGTCGCCGGCGGCTGCAACATCATCGCCTTTACCACTGGTCGTGGCAGCTGTTTTGGCTTTAAGCCTGTGCCGAGTATCAAAATCGCTACCAATTCCACTACCTACGAACGGATGCGCCCTGACATGGATATCAACGCCGGCACCATCATTACCGGCCACGAATCGATTACCCAAGTCGGCGAACGAATTTTTGAACTGTTGATTGCCGTTGCCTCTGGTCAAGCCAGCCTTAGCGAAGCCCAAGACATCGGTGAGGAAGAATTCAACCCGTGGATGCTCGGCGCCACCATGTAATACGTGGCCGGCCCACGGTCTGCATTGATTATGCATACCGTGGGCTATTTTGTGGCTTGCGCTGGTGCTAAATAGCGCGCATACAACCCGATACCTGCACAGACATACAACGGAATACTAAAAATGTTAATAACGGCAATACCTGCGCCAATCTAGGCGGCTCGTTGGTTGTTCGGCGGTGCATTGATA
>JBBAWW010000023.1:0-3557 GCA_040397035.1 Roseiflexaceae bacterium
CGCGAAGGTGGCCGCACCGTCGGTGCCGGTGTCGTTTCGAAGATCACGGACTAAATCATAGGAGTGGCGCGGTGCCTACGGGTACCGCACCACTCCATATCATCTTGTCTAGTAACGGGCACTGTCCCACAGAGAGCAATAGATCATGACCACTACAAACAACAAATTAACTGGTGTGTGGAAATGGCTCGCAGATTCAGCCGCGATGAAGTTTGCCCGCGAAACCCAAAGCGAGCTGCGCAAAGTCACTTGGCCGACTCGTGAAGAAGCCATGCGCCTCACCGCCGTGGTTGTCGTGCTGTCGGTGACTGCATCCATAGTGCTCTTCTCAGCCGATTCACTCTTTGCGTGGGCGTTGCTCAATTTGCAGACAGTTCTTTCGCCAAAGTAGCACAACGCGCAGAAAGCGGGGGAATCAGTGTCAGATAACAGCAATGCTTCTTCGGCAGCAGCGAACATTCCCGCAGAAGACAATCTGCGCTGGTATGTGATTCAAACTTATGCTGGTTACGAAAACAAAGTCACGCGCAATCTGCTTAACCGGATTGCCCAACGTGAAATGCAGCACATCATTTCTGATGTAATCGTACCCACCGAAGAAGAAATTGAAATCAAAAACGGGCAACGCCGCACGATTTTGCGCAAAGTCTACCCAGGCTATGTACTAATTCGCATGGTGTTGAACGATGATGCGTGGTACTTGGTGCGTAATACACCAGGTGTCTCGGGTTTTGTCGGGAACGGCAACAAGCCGTCACCCCTCGATGAACAAGAAGTACGGACAATTTTGCGCCAAATGGAAGCAGTCGAGCCCAAGGTGAAGATCAGCTATCAAGTGGGTCAGACCATCAAGGTTATCGACGGGCCCTTTACCGACTTCGAAGGAGTGGTCGACTCCATCGATCAAGAGCGTGGGCGTGTACGAGTCTTGGTGTCATTCTTTGGACGTGAAACCCGTGTTGATCTCGACTTCTTGCAGGTAACCAAAGGCGTCGAATAAGGAGCAGTTTTGTGGCGAAAAAAGTAACTGGTGTCGTAAAGTTGCAATTGCCAGCCGGCAAGGCAACCCCAGCACCCCCGGTCGGTCCGGCCTTGGGTAGCTACGGTATCAACATCATGGCATTTGTGAAGGAATACAACGAAAAAACTTCCTCACAAGCCGGTAGCACCATCCCCGTCGAAATCACCGTGTATAGCGATCGCTCGTTCACTTTTGTGCTCAAGACCCCCCCCGCATCAGACTTGTTGCGCAAAGCAGCCGGTATTGCGCGTGGATCGGGTACCCCCAATCGTGGTGCAGTGGGTTCAATTACCCACAAACAATTGCGCCAATTGGCCGAGCAAAAGATGTCGGACCTCAACGCCACGAGTGTTGAAGGCGCCGAAAAGATCATCGCTGGTACGGCCCGGAGCATGGGCGTCGCAATCAAAGATTAGTTGACTAGGCGTGGGAGGGGGTCACCCCCGTATGTACCACGTGGAGGATGATAATGGCCAAGAAACACGGCAAGAAGTATCTCGAAGCACTAAAGAAGGTCGACCAGAGCAAGTTGCACGCTCCTGCCGATGCTGTCCGTTTGGTAAAAGAAACGTCATTCACCAAGTTTGACGCTTCGGTCGAGGTTCACCTGCGCCTCGGCATCGACCCACGCCAAGCCGACCAAAATATCCGCTCAACGGTCGCCCTGCCCCACGGCACCGGTAAATCCGTACGCGTCTTGGTTTTTGCCCAAGGCGAGTCGGCCCAAGCCGCCCGTGACGCTGGTGCAGATTTCGTTGGTGCTGACGAGTTGATTGCCCAAATCGACCGTGAGAACTTCTTCGATTTTGACATCGCCATCGCCACCACCGATATGATGGCCAAGGTTGGTCGCGTCGCCCGTAAATTGGGACCGCGCGGCTTGATGCCCAACCCCAAGAGCGGTACCGTTGTCCCCGGCGAAGACCTCAGCCGTACCATCCGCGAAGTGCGTGGTGGTCGTGTGGAATTCCGTAACGACAAAACCGGTTTGCTACATGTGGGCGTGGGCAAGGTGAGTTTCAGTGAGCAACAAATCACCGAAAACATCTCGGCCTTGATGGAAGCCGTCAAAGGCACCAAACCATCATCAATCAAAGGCACCTTTGTGCGTTCAGTAACCTTCACCAGCACCATGGGACCCGGCATCCCCGTTGATCCTACTGCTGCACAAGCCATGACCGCCTAATTTCCAAACGGAACCGAATACTACCAGAGATCGTCGGCGCCACGTGCTTAATGGGGCAACCCACCGACTGAGGTAGACCCAGCGATAGTGCATTTCTGTGCATTGCAACGGGCTGCCGTGTCTCGTATACGGTAGCCCGTTTGGTTTTTCTATAACAAACGCCAACCAGGAAGGGGGTGAAATAATGCCAACACCACGTAAAATTGTACAAGTTGCCGATTTGACGGTCAAAATGCAGAAAATGCAAGCCGTCATCGTGGCTGACTACCGCGGTATCACTGTCGCTGAAATCACCAAATTGCGCAACAAACTTCGCCCACTCGGCGGCGAATTCGTCATTGCCAAGAACACGTTAGCGCTCATCGCTGCCCGTGCCACCGGTAATGGGGACATCGAGCCCGCCTTGAATGGTCCTACGGCACTCTGCTTCGCCTATGGCGATGCAGCTGCCGTTGCCAAAGCACTCAAGGAATACAATGCCACTGCCAAAAAGCTCACCTTCCGCGGTGGTCTTTTGGGGAATGTCTATGTACCCGGCGATGCGTCAATCGACGTTATCGGGAGCATGCCAACTCGCCTCGAAGCCTTGGCGCAAATTTTGGGTGTCGTCGAAGCTCCAGTCGCTGGAATCGTCAACGTCCTCAACAGCGCCGCTACCAGTGTTGTCTATGCCGTGCAAGCACGCATCGACAAAATGGAAGCAGAGAAGGCCGCCTAGTTTTTTGTATTGTGTATCAGCCGCATAACAGCGGACTAACTAAACTAACAGGAGCACTACCGTGTCAAACGACAAAATCAACAGCATTATTGCTAGCATCGAAACCCTGAACGTCCTCGAATTGGTCGAGCTCAAGAAGACCATGGAAGACAAGTGGGGCGTAACTGCCGCCGCTCCTATGATGATGGGTGCTGCTGCTCCCGCCGCCGCTGCCGTGGCCGCTGTGGTCGAAGAACAGACCGAATTCGACGTCATCCTCAAGGAAGCCGGCGCCAACAAGATCCAAGTCATCAAAGCGGTGCGCGAACTCACCAGCCTCGGCCTCAAAGAAGCCAAGGATTTGGTCGATGGTGCCCCCAAGGCCATCAAAGAAGCCGTCAGCAAAGAAGAAGCCGAAGCTGCCAAAGCCAAGCTGGTTGAAGTCGGCGCCACCGTCGAAATCAAGTAATTTCGCCGTCTAGGCAATCAACGCAATTATTGCTGTTGCACACCCCCTCATCACATCTGTGGTGGGGGGTTGTGTTATGCCTACCAGAATGTATGTTCTTTATCGCGCACAGGGCACGCAGAGAACACAGAGACCCTTTTTATGGAATGCGCACCGATGTATGGCTACACCCCACCCCAACGTC
>JBBAWW010000023.1:3657-5320 GCA_040397035.1 Roseiflexaceae bacterium
TTTATGGAATGCGCACCGATGTATGGCTACACCCCACCCCAACGTCATTGCATGACGCCGAAGGCGCAGTGCAATCTCCGTGCAGTCAGGACTTGCACACTTCCGACGTCGTATCACGCCACCATCATTGAACGCCAACCCTCGGAGATTCCACGCGACAGTTGCTGGAGCAACCGGCATGGAATGACGCCAAAGTAGGTGGGCACGCAGAGAACACAGAGACCCCATTTATGTCATGGTAACCGATAAATGTCTGCCTGTGCGAAGTGCCATTTATCGCGCACAGGGCACGCAGAGGACGCGGAGACCCTTTTTATGGAATGCGCACCGATGTATGGCTACACCCCACCCCAACGTCATTGCATGATGTAGAGACGCAGCAAGCTGCGTCTCTACATCATCACCTGTTTTTGCCAGGCAACCGCCATGGCAATCCCTTGGGCTAAATCGATTTGTGGTGCATATCCAAGTAATTGTTGGGCACGAGTCAAATCAGCGATATAGTAGGTCACTTCGCCGACTCGTTTACTTTCTTCGAGTCGGATATCGGGGTTGGCAATCCCCAACGCCTGCGCCGCATACTGCGCCATCGCCACGAGGGTGTTCCCTTTGCCATAGGCGAGATTGATCGTCTCGGCATCGATACGGTGGGCATGGAGTGCGTCAATTCCACGCAAAATCCCATCCACACAATCATCGACATGCGTAAAGTCCAAGGTTTTTTCGCGACCAAAGACAGTGACAGGTCGCCCCGCCTGCAATTCGCGGATAAACAACGGAATCACCCGCTCCATCCGCTCAATATCATTGTCGTAACGCCCATAGACATTCGAAAAACGAAACACCACGTAGCGCAACCCATAACAGCGCGCATACGAATAGACCAACGATTCACCGGCGATTTTGCTGGCAGAGTAGGGGCTTTCGGCGAAGGCAAAATCGGCAGTGCGCTCCTCAGTCAAATAGCGTTGGATGTCACCATACACCTCGCGTGATGACGAAAAAACTACCGGCACCTGTTGTTGACGGCAATATTCCAGCACATTAAAGGTTACGGTGATATTTTCGAGGGCGCGATGGGGGTACTGCACCAGTTCATGCACTTTGGCGTTGGCAGCCAAATGCACCACCACATCACATGGTGGGTAGGGTGCACCACCAATCCCCCCCACAAAGTCACGGTAGGGCATACTGAGGTCTTGTAGGAGGGTAGGAATTCGGTCAGTCCAAGTGTTTTGGCGACGATCGATGCCAAACACCGTGTGGCCAGCGTCGAGTAGACGCAAGCCGAGGTTGGTACCGATTTGGCCACTCGAGCCGGTTATCATCACCCGCATCGTCATGCTTCCTCTCATTAAAAAACTGCGAAAATGGCATAGACTGTCAGTTGCAGAGACGCCATGGGCACCCACAGAGTCCGTAACAATTAATGGACAGACAGTGGGTACAGGTGCCACGGGGATTATTTTTTCAAAAACAGTACCGGTTAAATATGGCTGACCCATTGAATACCATTGCGAAACAACGCCAAGCCATCGCCTTGGGTGCGTTGTTCGCGGGTCCAGCGGGGGTGTTGCCACGGTACAATGGCGTTTTCGGGGTGGGGCATCAAGCCCAAAATCCGCCCAGTCGGGTCAGAGACGCCGGCAATCCCCAAACGCGA
>JBBAWW010000023.1:5420-36498 GCA_040397035.1 Roseiflexaceae bacterium
TTGTGGGTTAACGAGGCTTGGATATTGCCCGGAAGTAATCCTGACTTGACCAAGACTTGGAAGCCATTGCAGATGCCCAGTACACTGCGGCCGTCTTCGACGAAGCGGCGCATGCTATCGCCTAAGCGATGCATCAAGTCGACGGCCAGCAAGCGCCCCGCGCCGAGGTGATCACCATATGAAAAACCGCCTGGAACGATAATTATCGCATAATCAAATATCGACACACTGCCATCGACGATGCGTCCAATATGTACCAAATCGGGCTCACCGCCAGCCATCGTCACGGCCCGTGCCGCATCACCATCACGATTAATCCCAGCGGCACGCAACACGAGGACACGAGGTTTCATGGCTTACTCCCAGCGGAATTCGATTTCGACTTCACCAATCCGGATACGGTCACCAGGCCGCAGGCGTTGCGGTTGATGTGAGGGGACATTTGTGCCGTTGAGGGCGGTACCATTGAGAGAGGCGAGGTCTTCGAGCAGATGTTCGCCGTCTTGTTCGATAATCAAGGCATGATTACGCGAGGCCACGCCACGATCGTAATCAGCCAAATCAATCTCGGGGTAGAGGCGTTGGGCCGCATCACGGCGACCAATCCGTGCTGGGAAGCGATCGAGGCGCACACGATGCGAGCCACGCGGTGATGCCACGATGAGCAACACCGAGCGCGGTTCGTTGACACCGAGGGGCATACCACAGCTACTACAAAAGCGCGAATCGCCACGGTTGACATGACCACAGCCGGCACACACTTGAATCCCGTCGGTATGCCCGGCGGGGATAATTGCGGGCGGGGTCACGCCGGTGGTGGGATCGACGTATGCCTCATCGAGGCAGGCAATCAAGGCCTCGGCCATTTCGGCGGTAGTCTGGTAGCGCCGGTCAGGATCGTGATCCATAGCACGAATAACAACCAACTCGAGCTCACTACTGACGGTAACATTCAAGCGCTTGATCGAACCGACCGTCGGTTGATGGAGCGGGACTGGAGTGATGTTCGTCAACAAATGCAACAAAGTAGCCCCAAGCCCATAGACATCAGAGCGCGAATCGGTTTGGCCTTTGCCGTATTGCTCGGGTGGCGCATAGCCAGCCGACCCCATGGCAACCGTGTCTTTGGTTTGCCGGCGTTTGTAGGTACGTGCGACGCCAAAGTCGATGAGTTTGATGACACGGTCAGCCCGCAACATGATGTTGGAAGGTTTGACGTCACGATAAATAATCGGTGGCGTGCGGGTATGCATATAATGCAACACGCGGGCGACTTGGACACAGACACTGATGACTTGCGGCGCAGCCAAGGCGGCATTGGCGACCCGAATGCGCTCGTCGAGCGTCTGCCCTGCCACAAATTCCATCACAATACACGGGCGACCATCGTGGACAAATATTTCGGACACTGCAGGGAGATTGGGGTGCGCCAAGGTGCGCAACAATTCGGCTTCTTGCAAAAAAAGCCGCCGCTGATCTGCATCCTCTACGGGACGCATTTCTTCGGTAGGACGCATTTCTTTGAGGGCCCACACCGTGTGATCGGCGAGGCGCATCACACGATAAACTGCACCCATGCCACCACGCCCGACCATCCCTAATATACGATAGTCAGAAAGTGTGCCAGTTACGCTAGTGTCGATTGCTAAAAATTCGCTCATACGCCCACATCAATAGAGTTTACAGCGTTATTCTACCACTTTTTATGTGTGCATTTGCGTACAATTAAAGGTTTATATTACAATTTGCCACACCTTGGTATTGTTGTTGCTATAGTAATATTGCGATTGCACGAGATAGATTGCCCACAGGCACCGTCACTTGATACGCATATATCAAACAATCCAATCATGATCATACTGTATGCGTATGCCAAAAAATAATAATTTGGGTATTTTTTGCACAGAGATAAATGATGAGTAAATTATCATAAAACACATGCTATTATCTCATATTTCCGTGGCATAACAAAGAAGTACCAGCTAGAAAAAGGTCAGCTACTATGTTTACTGCGCGACGCCTGATTGTCGGATTTATTGTACTGATTGCATTAATCCAATTTGTTCCCACCCAACATCGCAATCCGCCCGCCGCAGACCCGGTAGTATTTGCGGACCCCAACGCCGAAGCCATCGCACGGCGGGCCTGCTACGACTGCCATAGCAATCAAACCATCTGGCCGTGGTATGCATATATCGCGCCGTTTTCGTGGTATAGCGTCAATCACGTCGCAGAAGGGCGTGCACGGCTCAATTTCTCCGATGTGGCAGGGACGTTGGCGCAACCCCGACGTGGTGAAGGTGGAGAGGATGGCGAACAAACCTCAACGGCAGAATTAGCCGAAAATTCCGCCGAAACAATCAATAAAAACGAAATGCCACCGTCGTACTACACGCTCATCCACAAAGATGCGCTTTTGAGTGCGACCGACAAAGCAACATTAATCGCCGGCATTAATCAGGCATTGGCTAGCCATTAATTTTGAGTCGCGAAAAATGTAGCTCACCGGTTGGATTACCCAACCGGTGGGCTTTTTGGCGTACAATGAGATTCAGGTCATCAGGAGCGCCTATGGCTAGACTACAGCGCATGCACAACCCCATATTGCAATTCTTCCTGGCCATGATTGTGGCGGGAGCATTACCATGGGGGTGTATCGTGTATTGTATACTGCACACGCGGCTGTGATCAGCATAGCGCTGATTGCGTCATGCTGGTCACGATACCACACACACCATTATCACCCAATCAAATTACCAGTCCGACCTATACCCGAACGGCAGTGCATGTCGTAATTATCAGTCATTTTTTGACCATCAAAGAATTCCGCTTTATTGAAGCATTATTGACCAAAAAATTGACCCTCACGAGTATTGTCACCACTCCGATTTCGCCACCGCCCTAATAAACCCACGCACTGATGCACTCCTCTGCCTACCGTAGCGTCGTTGCGTGGGCGTATCCCCATGCAGACATTTTGTCGTACCTGACATTTATCATTCTCAAAAAGAAAGTCTCCCAATGTTTACTGCACGTCGCGTCCTTTATGGACTCATCATTGTGATTGCTCTGATCCAATTTGTGCCGGTGCAACACACCAATCCCTCCGCACCCGATCCGGTAGTGTTTGCCGACCCCCAGGCCGCAGCCATCGCCCGCCGGGCCTGCTACGACTGTCATAGCAATGAGACCGTCTGGCCATGGTATGCCAACATCGCCCCAGTGTCGTGGTATGTGGTACATCATGTCGACGAGGGCCGCGAAACCTACAACTTCTCGGATGTAGCCGGGATGTTGACCAATAGTCATCAACACCACCATCCCGGCGAAGATGCAAATGCACCGGTAACTGTCGATACCTTGATCGACCATGCCACCGAGCAGATTAGCGAAGGTGAAATGCCCCCCGCTTATTACACCCTGATGCATAATGATGCGGTGTTGAGTGACGCCGACAAAGCGACCTTGATCGCCGGAATAACCCAAGCGCTCAACGATCACTAAGACGCATCGGCCGTGGTCAGGATGGTGCTGATGTCATCCTGACCAATTTTTGCAAAAAAGTCCAAATTCGATTTGCATTCCCAAAAAGAGTATGCTATTATTCTCTCAACGCAATGCGGGAGTGGCTCAGTTGGTAGAGCGAAACCTTGCCAAGGTTTAGGTCGCGAGTTCGAATCTCGTCTCCCGCTCCAGTGAAACGTTAACCGGGCATCGATGCATTCGATGTCCGGTTTCTGTATGTATGTACCGTAAAGGAGCATCACCATGGACATCGGAATCATCGGGCTAGGTCGGATGGGTGCCGGCATGGCACGGCGCTGGTTGCGCCACGGGCATCGCGTAGTGGTCAACAACCGCAGCCACGACCCCATCAAAGAACTCGAAAAAGATGGCGCCGTAGCCGCCTACGATTTGCCTGCACTCGTAGCCGCCTTGCCTGCCCCACGCGCCATCTGGATTATGTTGCCCGCTGGTGCCACCACCGAGCAAATGATCGAAAACCTCGTGCCCCTGCTCAGCCCCGGCGACACCCTGATCGACAGTGGCAACACCAACTTCAACGATGACATTCGCCGCGCACCGCTGCTCGCCGCCAAGGGCATCAACTACATTGACCAAGGCACGTCAGGTGGAATTTGGGGGCTCGAAAAAGGCTTTTGTTTGATGGTGGGTGGCGAGCCAGCCATCGTCAAGCACCTCGAACAAGCGTTCGTTGACCTGGCACCCGTCAATGGCTATTTGCATTGTGGGCCAGTCGGCAGTGGGCACTTTGTCAAAATGGTCCACAACGGCGTCGAATACGGCATGATGCAGGCCTATGCCGAAGGCTTCGAAATCATGCAGGCCCGCAAAGACTTCAACCTCGACATGCACGCCATCTCAAAGGTATGGAACAACGGCAGCGTGGTGCGTTCGTGGTTGCTCGAATTGGCCGAGACGGCTTTTTCACAAGACCCCAACCTCGAGCAAATCAAAGGCTATGTCGAAGACAGTGGCGAAGGGCGTTGGACCATCCAAGCCGCCATCGACCTCGATGTCCCAGCACCGGTGATTACCTTGTCGTTGTTTGAGCGCTTCCACTCACGCCGGCCCCATTCATATGCGGCCAAAGTGCTCGCCGCCTTGCGCAAGGGTTTTGGTGGTCACGCCATCAAAAAAGCCGAATAGTAGCGACAACATCAGCCCTCCCCGCCATGGAGTGCACGGCGGGGAGGGATTTTTGTTGCCGGTACGGATCCTTGGCATACAAAATCCCCCCACGCGGTATGCGTGGGGGGTTGAATGAGTAACCGTTATTCGGCTTGGGGTTCTTCAGGTGCAGCAACAGGAGCTGTAGCGGCGGCGGTAGCGGCAGCGGCGGTAGCGGCCTCAGCCTTGGCAGCAGCGGCTTCGCGTTGTTCAGCCAACATGCGCTCGATTTCTTCGGGCTTCTTGAGACTCAAGCCCATGCGTTGGCGTTGGCGATCGAGGCTGATGATGTGGGCAGTGACGACTTGGCCCTGTTGGAGCTTGTCGCGTGAAATGACCGCACCTTCGCCGTCGAGCTCGCTGGCATGAATGAGGCCTTCCACGGCATCTTCGATTTGCACGAAGGCGCCAAAGGGAGCCACATTGGTGACAGGACCGGTGACTTCTTGGCCAATGGTGTAGCGTTGCTCAATGGTGTCCCATGGGTTGGGCAACAAGCGGCGCAAGCTCAAACCGATACGTTCGCGGCTGGCGTCGATTTCGATAATCATCACCTGTACCTCTTGGCCGGGGGAGAGGACTTCGCGGGGATGATTGACCCGTTGCCACGAAAGTTCGGAGATGTGGGCCAAACCGTCGGCGCCACCCAAATCGATGAAGGCACCGAAGTTGGTGAGTTGGTTGACACGGCCCGACAACACGTCGCCTTGTTGCAGTTCTGACAACAAGCGGTGCTTCTGGGCCTTGCGCCACTCTTGGGTGGCCAAACGCTCTGACAACACCAAACGGTTGCGTTCGCGGTCGACTTCGATCACCTTGAGCGGAATGGTCTGGCCGACCATGCGTTGCAAGGCATGTTGACGCTCTTCGGCAGCGGTGCGGCCGTGGAGCTGGGCAACTTGTGAGGCTGGTACAAAGCCACGGATGCGGTTGAATTGGACCAACAAGCCACCTTTATTACAGCCGATGACAGCGGACTGCACGATGCCATTGTCGGCTTGGAGTTGCAAGGCTTCTTCCCAGTCACGGGCAACCTGCACCATTCCAACCGACAACACCAACTCGCCGTCGCGGTTTTCGGGGTCTTGGACATAGACTTGCAAGGTGGCACCAACCTTGAGACCAGCCACAAAATCTTCGCCCATTGAGCGCAAATCTTGGGTGGGGATGGTGCCTTCGCGCTTGGAACCAATCGATACCAAAATCGAATCGGCTTCGAGCTTCATGATGACGCCCTCACGGACTTCACCACGTTGGGGACGAGCATAATCGTACTCGTTGAGTAACTGGGTCCAATCGAAATGTTCTGCGTTTACCTGACTCATGCTGGAGACTCTCCTCAGCGCCGTATGGGTACTAAACAATCAACGTCACGCAATTGACTGCGTCGAATACAATACATTACACCCGTTTATCACAATAAACGCCGAATGCGCGTAACAATAACCTGTTAATTATACGGTTATTCGTTACATATGTCAATTCAATGAAGGAGCGTCGCAGCCTGCTGCGTCTTCACCATGCAGGGCATGGTGAACCGGACAATCATCAGATGATACGCCAAGGAGATTCCACGCTACGATTGCCGAGGCAATCGGCATGGAATGACGCTGGAGGAACAGACATTGGGCGCGTCGATTCGTGGATGGACGCGGACATGCCACGCACACCGATGAATTTATGCGCACTGGGCGCGTCGATTCGTGGATGGACGCGGACATGCCACGCACCTACTATACTAATGTGAACAACAATTGAATGCTGACAAGGTACCATGAGTATTATTTTTGTGTTTATTGATGGCATCGGCTTAATCAACGCCACGACCCACAATCCCTTTGGGTTGACGCCACAACCATACATCAGTCAATTAATCGGTGGACCACTGTTAATCGATCAGGTCGGCCAATACCCCCAAGCGCGGCTGAGTGCCATCGATGCCACCTTGGATTGGCCAGGCTTACCCCAAAGCGGCACTGGGCAAACATCATTGTTTGTGGGCATCAATGCAGCCCACGCCGTCCAACGCCATCAATCGCACTTCCCGCCGACTGATTTACACGACGTACTGCGCACCCAAAACATGCTCACCCAAGCCAAACCCTATGGCACCAGTGCCTTTGCCAATGCGTTTGACGCCGGGTTTTGGCAGGCGCTAGAGACGCGCAAACTGCGCCGTTCGGCCAGTGTGATTGCCGGCGAAGGGGCCGGGGTGCGGTTCCGCGATGTCACGGATTTGGCACAGGGACAAGCCTTGTCGTGGGATATCACCAGTCAGGTGATGCACCAGCGCCACCCCGACCTGATTACCCCCATCGATGCGTTTACGGCAGGCAAAAATTTGGCCCTGCTTGCCCAAGCGCACGTCATCACCTTGTACGAAACGTTTTTGACTGACCTCGTCGGCCACGGGCGCACCGACATCACCACCGCCGACGTGGTCACCCGCATCGATGGACTGATTGGCGGGATTGTGGCCCATCTGCGCCCGTGTGATACCCTCGTCATCAGTAGTGACCATGGTAATTTTGAAGCCCCCCACCAAAAAGGGCATACTACCAACCCGGTGCCGTTGTTGGTGGTGGGGGCGGATTGTGATACACTGCACAACATCAACAGTATTAGCATGGTAGCGCCGGCCTTAGTCGCCCGCTACCCTTATCATCGCGAGGCAGGGCAATGAAGATAGGCCTGCTCTACAATCCGTTTTCGGACGCCTGCGTGCGTTTTTCGGAAGCCGCCACCACATGGCTACGGGCGCAAGGTCATGAGGCCTGGCGAGCTGCTTCGCATATTGGCCGCGAAGATGACACGCTCGAATGCGTAGACTTGGTGGTGACTGCTGGTGGTGACGGCACGGTGTTGCGGGGCGTGCGATTAGCCGAACGCTGCAGGATTCCGATTTTGCCGGTAGCGCTGGGGCATCTCAACTTCATGGCCGAGCTTGAGCCAGACACCTTTTATGATGGGATTACCACCGTGCTGGATGGCGGCGGTTGGCGTGACGAGCGCACCATGATTGAAGGGGTGGTCGACCATGTCGACGGCCGTCCTGCCATGAAGTTTTTGGCGCTCAACGAAATAGTCATCGCCCGCCGCGATATCAACCGCCTCATCAACGTCGATGTACGCATTTATGATGCCCATCTGACCACCTACCACGCCGATGGCGTGATGGTGTCGACGGCGACGGGGTCGACGGCATATGCCTTGTCGGCAGGTGGGCCGATTCTCGACCCACGCTCGAGCAACATGGTGCTGGTACCCGTGGCGGCACATATGGCGAGTATTAATTCGTTTGTGTTACACGACGACGCCACGGTGCAATTGACGTTGCGCGGACGGCATAGTGCGGCAGTATACGCCGACGGCGACGACCACCACCCTCTACAAGAAGGGGACGTGTTGACGATTAAACGCTCCCAACGCACCTGCGCCTTTGCGCGGGTCTATTCCCCGAGTACGTTTTATGCGCGTTTGACCCAACGCCTACGACGGGGATGATACGAAGTAGGAAGCGTGAAGGCGGACGTTGTAGAGACGCAGCAGGCTGCGGCTATATACGTGTTCATCAATCGCCCACGCACCGCTTATGGCGGCAAATACTATCACCACCAAACGTGAGACAGTTTTGTCCCACGCTTGCGTATTTACGAAATTACCTCCATAATCAATAACGTTCAACGTAAATTTTTGTATTACGATTATTGATAATTGATATCGGTGGGTAATGTATGCAAATCATCGATAACATCAATCTGCTCTTGGGCGATGATCTCAAGGTCCAGTTGACGAACCACAGCAAACTCAAAATCGCTGCTTCCTGTTTCTCGATTTATGCCTATGAGTCACTCAAGGCGGAACTTGCTACCATTGATTCACTTGAATTTATTTTTACGGCACCTACATTTACGGCCGCGGCAGTAACAGATCGAGTTACCAAAGAACGACGTGAATTTTATATTCCCAAAATAAATCGTGAACTCGACTTATATGGCAGTGAATTTGAAATACAGTTACGCAACCAATTATCACAACGGGCGATTGCCCGTGAATGTGCCGAATGGATTCGTCGCAAAGCGGTCTTTCGATCAAACAAGACCAAATTACCAATGCAGGCCATGGCGACAGTGCAACAAAATAACGAGACTGTTGCCTATATGCCACTCAATGGTTTTACGGCAGTTGATTTGGGCTATCAACGTAGCGATGCCATATCAAATATCACAAACCGCTTCGATGAAGTACCAGTCGCCAAGACGTATTTACAATTATTTGAACAAATTTGGCATGACGCAGACAAACTCGAAGACGTCACCAATGCCATCATTGACCATATAGAAGCAGTGTATGCAGAAAATTCACCCGAACGGGTCTATTTTTTGATGCTATATCATATTTTTCACGAATTTCTTGATGATATCAGCGAAGACGTATTGCCCAATGACCGTACTGGGTATCACAATACGTTGATTTGGCAAAAGTTATTTAACTTTCAACGTGATGCAGCCCATGGCATTATCAACAAACTCGAAACATACAATGGTTGTATTTTGGCGGATAGTGTAGGGTTGGGCAAAACATTTACCGCACTGGCAGTCATCAAATACTATGAATTGCGAAATCGCTCTGTATTAGTACTCGCGCCCAAAAAACTCGCAGATAACTGGCTCAACTACAACACTAACGTCGTCACCAATATTTTTGCAAAAGATCGCTTCAATTACGATGTATTGTGTCACACCGACTTATCTCGTGATGGAGGGTATTCGTACAATATTCCGCTTAATCGCGTCAATTGGGGTAACTACGATTTAGTCGTCATCGATGAATCACACAATTTTCGCAATAACGATGCCTACAAAGATCATGAAACTCGCTACCAACGACTCATGAACAAGGTCATCCGTGCTGGAGTCAAAACTAAAGTATTAATGCTTTCGGCAACACCGGTAAATAATCGCTTCAATGATTTGCGGAATCAATTAGCGCTGGCTTATGAAGGTAATTCGAGTCAACTCAGCGAAAAACTACATAGTACACGTAGTATTGATGCGATTTTTCAGCGTGCCCAAGCCGCGTTCAACACATGGAGCAAACTTCCTGTCGACCAACGCACTGCACGAGCAATTCTCGATACATTAGATTACGATTTTTTTGAGTTACTCGATAGTGTCACAATTGCCCGTTCACGCAAACACATCGAGACATTCTATGATACGCGTGACATCGGCAAGTTCCCCACACGCAATAAGCCGTTATCCTATCGGGCACCACTCAGTCATCGCACCGACGTACTTGGATTCAACGAAATCTATGCACGATTACAATCACTCTCCTTGGCGGTTTATGCGCCGATGAGCTACGTGTTGCCAAGTCGCCGCAAAAAATATGCCGAACGCTACGATACCAGTGTCAGTGATGGGAAAGGACGGCTCCGCCAAATCGATCGCGAACAGAGTCTCCAAGCCTTGATGACGACAAATTTGCTCAAGCGCCTCGAAAGTTCTGTAGACGCATTTCGTTTGACGCTGACCAGCCTACAACAATTTCATCAACAGACCTTACAGCAGATTGCCACCAACCAAACGCATCAAACCGCTGGGAGTGTCGATGATATCACTGATGTACTCACGCACCTCGAAGGCGATGATGATGATATTAGCGACGAGCTGTCGGCCAATATCGGCAAAAAAATCAAGATAAACCTCGCCGATATGGACATCCCTTCATGGACATCACAATTAACGCGCGATCTTGCGATTATCGATGAATTACTAATCGCCATGCACAGTATCACACCTGTCGATGATGCCAAATTACAGCACCTCATTGCGCATATCAGCCACAAGCTTACCAATCCGATTAATGCAGGCAACAAAAAAGTTTTGCTATTTACGGCATTTGCGGATACCGCCAATTATCTCTATCACCAGCTCGCCACCGTCATGCATCAACGCCATGGCATCCACAGCGGAATTGTGACCGGAAGCCATACACCAACATCGACATTACCCCATAGCTACGATTTCCAAGAAATTTTGACATTGTTTGCGCCACGTGCCAAAGAAAAAACATTGACCATGCCCAAAATTCCATACGAAATCGACCTCCTAATCGGGACCGACTGTATTTCGGAAGGGCAAAATCTGCAAGATTGTGATTATGTCATCAATTACGATATTCACTGGAATCCCGTGCGTATCATTCAGCGCTTTGGGCGTATCGATCGGATTGGTTCACCTAATCAACGCATCCAGCTCGTCAATTATTGGCCAGACATTAGCCTCGATGAATACATCAAACTCAAAGAACGCGTCGAAAATCGTATGGTCATCGCAGACGTCACTGCCACTGGCGACGACAACCCACTTACCAGCCAAAGCAGTGATATCGCGTATCGCAAAGAGCAGCTACGCCGGCTCCAAGAAGAAGTCATCGAGCTCGAAGATGTCAAAACAGGAATTGCGATTACCGACCTCGGACTTAATGATTTTCGGATGGATTTGCTCAACTACGTGAAAGCGCATGGTGAGCTCAACAATACGCCGAAAGGATTACATGCCGTCGTTCCTGCGAATCGTGAGCGTGGTCTCGTACCAGGAGTCATTTTTGCGTTGCGTAACCGCAATCCACTATTACCGATGACGCATCACAATCGCCTACACCCCTACTATTTGGTATATATCGATCAACAAGGGCAGATTATCGCCAATCATACCGAAGTCAAACGACTGCTTGATGTGGTACGCAGTGCCTGCAAGGGACAGGCTGAACCAATCGCCCAAGTCTGTCGGATTTTTAACAAACGGAGTGCTGATGGGCGGCACATGCAACCATACTCAGAATTACTCAACGCAAGTATTCGTTCAATGATTGAAGTCAACGCCGACAACGATATCGACAGCTTGTTTCGTACGGGCAAAACGACCGCCCTCGTTGAACGGATTGCGGGGCTCGACGATTTTGAACTTATTGCGTTCCTCATCATCCAAGAGACAACGCCATGAGCTTATTTGCATACCCAGAATCAGCACGATTTGCGCGGATCATCCCCAAAACGAAGTTTTATACACATGCATCGTTACGCGCACCGGTCAAACGGTTATTTGTAACCCAAGTTGATCAGATTAGTTGGCTCTACAAACTCGCACCCGAGACGATTAATGTGCCAGCAACACCATTAGTCAACGAAATTCAGATTTTTGGCATCACGCTCAAACAAGGATTACTCGATGCCGAAGTATTGCAGAGCATCGACGCCAGCATCCCCTACCCCATCATTTTTGAATTGGCGTATGGTGACGCACTACAAGTATGGGCGGCCTACAAACGCCCCCATCTACACGATGATGAGCAATGGCAGGTAAGTGATTATTTTTGGAGCGATTGGTATTCGGCGCACGATGCGCGCATCCCAATCCCGATTGCCATCGACCTCGAACGATTGTACGGGCATCTCATTGCCCCGTTGTTACCGTATTCAGCGCGGATTGGCGAACGCCTGAGTCAGCATATTGTCCGCCTCGAACAGATCACACAAACCCAGCGCGCCATCGCACGTTTGCAAAAACGCCTGCGCGACGAGAAGCAGTACAACCGCAAATTGCAATACCACCACGAACTACAAACGCTCACCCACACGCTGTCAACGCTGACAACACCCTAATCGCCCATAGAGGGGATATCGCAATGAAGAGACTCGACATGCGCAGTGCCGATATGACGCAACAGCAGCTACACGCCTTACGCACGTTATTTCCCCATTGTGTTACCGAAGCCCACGACGCACACGGTCAGGTAACGCTCAAAGTCGACTTTGACTTGCTCAAACAAGAGCTCTCCCCGGTGCTCATCGAGGCGCAACAGGAACGCTACCAACTCAATTGGCCGGGCAAGCGGCAAGCGATTGTAGCCGCCAATACGCCCATCGCCAAAACACTGCGCCCAGTACCAGCCGAGAGTGTAGACTTCGACAACACCCAACACCTGTTCATCGAGGGTGACAATCTCGACGCCCTCAAACTATTGCAAGAGACCTACCTCGGCAAGGTCAAGCTGATCTACATCGACCCGCCCTACAACACGGGCAACGACTTTATTTATCGCGACCACTTTGCCACCGACACGGACACCTACCTCAAGGCCAGCGGTGAGCGGAGCCAGACCGGCGAGCGCCTGACAGCCAACCCCGAATCCAACGGCCGCTTCCATTCGGATTGGCTGAGCATGATGTACCCGCGCCTCAAACTAGCCCGCAATTTGCTCCGCGAGGATGGCGTGATATTTATCAGCATTGACGACAATGAAGTACATAATTTGAAGAAAATATGCGCAGAGATTTTTGGGGAAGATAATTTTGTGGCATCTATTATCTGGCAAAAGAAATTCTCACCACAAAACGATGCCACATATATCAGCGATATGCATGATTACATCATTGTCTACGCCAAAAACACAAAACAGAGTAAAAATGATTCCTATGGATTAAACATAGATTTACTTCCACGATCAGATGAGCAATCATCATCATATGTCAATAGAGATAACGATCCACGCGGTGCTTGGACGTCAGGAGACCTCTCAGTAAAATCATATAGTGCGCAGTACGATTATCCAATCATCACTCCATCAGGACGAACAGTAACACCACCTAAAGGCACCTGTTGGCGTGTATCACGCGATCGTTTTGCAGAACTCGTTGCTGATAATCGCATTTGGTTTGGAGAATCTGGAGATAACGTACCTCGACTCAAACGATTTCTATCCGAAGTCCAAGCTGGTGTAGTACCAACGACTTGGTGGCCGTATCAAGAGGTTGGACACAACCAAGAAGCCAAACAGGAATTAAAACGATTATTCCCCGAAACCGACGATATCTTTGACACCCCAAAGCCAGTACGGCTACTCAAACGCATCTTGGAATTAACTATGCGTCACGACACCGATGCTATCGCCATGGATTTTTTTGCTGGCTCTGGCACATTGGCACATGCGGTCATGGAATACAACGCGCATGACAACGGTAGACGTCGATTTATGTTAGTACAAGAGAATTCGCCGCGTACAAGCACTTCACGCGATAGCCGCATCACATTCCCCACCATTGCCGAAATCAGCAAAGAGCGCATCCGCCGGGCTGGTGCACAAATCCTACGTGATTGGCAGGCTGCCCATCACACCCCAGCCACACAGAACTTTTTGGTGCAGACGGCGCCATTAGCGCCCGATGTGGGCTTTCGAGTGCTCAAAATCGACTCGTCGAACATGCACGAGGTCTTTTATGTGCCTGACCGCTTGGTCCAAGGCCAACTTGCCCTACTGGCCGACAACATCAAACCCGACCGCACCAGCGTCGACCTGCTCTTTCAGGTGATGCTGGACTGGGGCGTCGAGTTGAGTTTACCCATCGGCCGCCAACGCATCGGTCGGCACGACGTCTACACGGTAGCCGGCAATGCCTTGGTGGCCTGCTTCGACACCCACATCGACGAAGAATTGGTGCGGGCGTTGACCCACCTCCAGCCCTTGCGCGTCGTATTCCGCGATGGTGGCTTCGTGAGCGATGCTGTCAAAATCAACGTCAGCCAAATATTTGCCCAACTCTCGCCCCTCACCGAGGTCCGCGTCATCTAGGCACCACACCAACGCAATCCGCAACAGGAGATACCGCCATGAACCCACTAGACATGCAATCGCCCGACGGCAGCCAACGCAATATTGCCCTCATCCAACAACTCTTCCCACAATGTGTCACCGAGGCCTATGACGGCAACGGCAATCTGACGCGCAAAGTCGACTTTGACCTACTCCGCCAAGAGCTGGCCGATGCCCTCGTCGAAGGCCCTACCGAGCGCTACCAGCTGACGTGGCCAGGCAAACGCGAGGCGATATTGACGGCCAATGCACCAACGCGCAAAACACTACGCCCCGACCGTGCGGCTAGCGTCAACTTCGATACCACCCAGAATTTATTTATCGAAGGCGACAACCTCGAGGTGCTCAAATTGCTCCAAGAGAGCTACCTCGGCAAGGTTAAGCTAATCTACATCGACCCACCCTACAACACGGGCAACGACTTTATTTACAAAGACGACTTCGCCTCAAACATCAAAGAGTACCTACACAATTCTGGGCAACATGACGATCAAGGCCGGCGCCTCGTGGCCAACGCCGAATCGAACGGCCGCTTCCATTCGGATTGGCTGAACATGATGTACGCCCGCCTCAAGTTGGCACGCAATTTGCTCCGTGAGGATGGGGTGATTTTTGTGAGTATTGATGTGAACGAAGTAAGTAATTTATTTAGGGTAACTAGTGAAATATTTGGCGAAGATAATTTTCTGGGCACTATTTCCGTTGTCAATAATCTCAAAGGTCGTTCTGATGATGCTCATTTTGCAACAGCAAATGAATATGTAATTGCATTCGCGAAAAATGCTGAAAACACCAGCATAGCTGGCTTTAATCCTGATAATGATTATTTGGACGAGTTTAAGCATAAAGACTCAATTAGTAGCTATAAAGAGGTTTCTTTACGAAAAACAGGCAAAAATTCACGAAGGATTGATCGGCCTAATATGTTTTATCCTATTTACTTTAATCAAAATCATAATGTATTTTCTCTGGAAAATGAAATTGGAGCACACGAAATTCTTCCTATTGATAGTGAAGGAAATGAAGGGTGTTGGAGATGGGGAAAAGATACATTCGAGGTAAATAAAAATACTGAACTTACTGCACGTTTTATTAACGGTAAGTGGAATGTATTTGTAAAAATGCGCGATGTCGTAGATGGCGTTCAACGTACAATTCGACCAAAAACTGTCTGGATAGATCCCAAATATGACAGTGCAAATGGAAATAGGGCCATGGAATCACTTTTTGACGGTAAGAAGTTGTTTCCAAATCCAAAACCAACAGCATTTTTGCAGGATATCTTAACTATCTCAACTTCAGACAAAAGTCAAGACATCATCCTCGACTTTTTCGCTGGATCATCGACCACTGCCCATGCCGTGATGCAATTAAATGCCGAGGATGGTGGCAAGCGGCAATTTATCATGGTGCAACTCCCCGAGGTCTGCGCACCCGATAGCGAAGCCGCCAAAGCCGGCTACCACACCATCGCCGAAATCAGCAAAGAGCGCATCCGCCGCGCTGGCGCCAAGATTTTGACAGAATGGCACGCCACACACCAACAACAAGGCTTGGGAACTGATTTTATGTCGAGTGCCCCAACCAACCAACCAACCAACCAACCAACCAACCAACCAACCAACCAACCAACGCCCCCGATGTCGGCTTTCGCGTGCTCACCCTCGCCAGCTCAACCATGCACGATGTCTACTACGCCCCCGATCAGCTGGGACAGCAGCAGCTGGCCCTATTGGCCGACAACATCAAAGCCGACCGCGACGGCGCCGATGTGCTCTTCCACGTACTCCTCGATTGGGGCGTCGAGCTCCACTTACCCATCAGCACCCGACGCATCGGCAGACATACCGTCTACTTCGTCGACAACAATGCCTTGGTGGCCTGCTTCGATAACGGGGTTGACGAGCAACTGGTACGTGAGTTAGCTAGCTATCAGCCGCTACGAATGGTCTTTCGTGATAGCAGTTTTGTCAGTGACGCCGTCAAAATCAACGCTGGTCAGATTTTTGCGCAACTATCACCATTAACCGAGGTCCGGGTTATCTAATTCACTTGCCATCACCCTCGGAGTAAAGCGCATTGGAGCACAATTTATGAAACTGAAATTCAAAGTACAAAGATACCAAAGCGATGCCGTCGATGCCACGATTGGCTGTTTTGCTGGGCAACCATATACCGCAAGCACCGCATACCGGATTGATCCAGGTCGGCATCAGCAATTACTAGAAGAACACGGCTTTCGTAATCAGGCGGTCTTGATTGACGACCAACAGCTCCTCAAGAATATCGTCGCCATACAACAACAGCAACAGCTCGAGCATTCTGCGAAACTGATACGCACTGTTGCTTGCCCAATCAACCTCGATATCGAAATGGAAACAGGCACTGGCAAAACCTATGTCTATATCAAAACGATGTTTGAGTTACATAAACACTACGGCTGGAGCAAGTTCATCGTGGTAGTACCGAGTATTGCCATCCGTGAGGGTATCTACAAATCATTGCAACTCACTGCGGAGCATTTTGGGGAGCAATACAGCAAAAAAGCACGCTTCTTTATCTACAATTCCAAACAGTTACATCAACTCGAAAGTTTTGCATCGGATGCGGGCATTAACGTGATGATTATCAACATCCAAGCATTCAATGCCACCGGCAAAGACAATCGACGTATCTACGAAGAGCTCGACGACTTCCAATCACGCAAACCCATAGATGTGATTAGTAGCAATCGGCCAATCCTTATTCTTGATGAACCACAAAAAATGGAAGGTCTCAAGACGATGGAGGCGTTGGAAAAATTCCGCCCGCTACTCACGTTGCGTTATTCGGCGACGCACCGCACCACCTACAACAAGATTCACCGCCTCGATGCGCTCGATGCCTACCAACAAAAATTGGTCAAAAAAATTGCCGTGCGCGGAATCACCGTCAAGGGGCTAGCCGGCACGGGAGCATATCTCTATCTCGAAAACATCGAAATCTCGAAGCAGGCCCCAGTAGCACGAATCGAGCTTGAGATTCGCCAAAATAACGGCATCAAACGGGTGGTGCGCAGGCTCGAAAAAGGGCACGATTTGTTTGCAATATCGAACGAACTCAATCAATACCGCGGCTATATAATCGCCCAAATCGATGCCATCAACGACACGGTTGAATTCACTAACGGCGTTATCATTCAAGCCGGAGATGTCATCAACGATAGTAATGAAGAGGTCGTACGACGCATTCAAATCCGCGAAAGTATTAAAGCCCACTTTGAAAAAGAATTAGTGCTCTTCGCACAAGGCATCAAAGTACTTTCGCTGTTTTTCATCGATGAAGTCGCCAAATATCGTGACTATTCCCAACCAGACCAACAAGGGGTCTATGCGCGTATATTTATGGAAGAATATCAACGTCTGCGCGATGAATACCTCGGCATGCTCGATTTAGACATCAGTGCATATCAAGCGTATTTGCGCAATATTCCACCTGAACGCACCCATAATGGGTACTTTTCAATTGACAAAAAAAGCAATCATCTCACCGACCCTACGGTTATCAAACGTGGTGAGGATGCGGGATTGTCTGACGACGTCGACGCCTATACGTTGATTCTCAAAGACAAAGAGCGGTTATTGTCGTTTGAAGAACCAGTGCGCTTTATTTTTTCACATTCGGCACTCCGTGAAGGCTGGGATAATCCCAATGTGTTTGTCATGTGCATGCTCAAACACAGTGACAATACCATCTCGCGCCGCCAAGAAGTGGGGCGTGGATTGCGGCTGTGTGTCAATCAGCATGGCGAGCGCATGGATCACCCATCAACAGTCCACGATATCAACGTATTGACGGTGGTCACGAGTGAAAGTTATACCGACTTTGTCAGCAATTTACAACGTGAATTGAGTGCGGCACTCGCGAGTCGCCCACGCAAAGCCAACGAAGAATACTTTATCAACAAACAACTTGTTACCCCTACCGGAATCGTATCGATTAACAAAGGCATGGCACAAAAAATCGAACGCTACCTCATCAAAAACGACTATACCAACGATAACGATCAAATCACCGACATCTATCATCACGCCAAACAAGCAGGGGCATTAGCACCGCTCCCAGACGAACTCAAACCATATGCAGATGCAATCGGCCAACTAATTGATAGTGTCTATAGTGATGCCCAATTACCAAAAATCGTCGATGAGCGCAAACCCAAACTCAACCCACTCAACGCCAACTTCCAGCGCCGTGAATTTCGTGAGCTGTGGCAACGTATCAATCGCAAGGCAGTGTATCAAGTCGAGTTTGATCAATCGGAGTTAGTCGATAAATGCATCCCCGCAATCAATGCCCAATTGCGCGTCACCCCACTGCAATACATTGTCCAAGCAGGCGAACAAAGTAGCACGACCACATACGAAGATATCCTGACTGGCAATGCATTTGGCGTCCGTGAGAGTCGTGTCATCAGTGAACAAATCAGCACGTACTCGCAGGTACGCTATGATTTGATTGGCAAAATAGCCGAGGGTACGCAATTAACACGCCGCACTATTGCGCATATATTGATGCACATCAATGCACATGTATTTGGCCAGTTCAAACAAAATCCAGAGCAATTTATTGCTGAAGTGAGTCGTTTAATCAATGAACAAAAAGCAACGGTGATTGTAGAACATTTGACATACAACAGCATAGAGGATACACACGATATTAATATTTTTACGGCGAGCCAAATCAAACAAGATTTCACGCTTGCAAGTAATCGCCTCAAACATCATATCTATGATTATGTAGTAACTGATTCATCCATTGAGCAACGATTTGCCAACGAACTTGATACAAGTGATGAAGTGGTGGTTTATGCCAAATTACCACGTGGATTTTATATTCCGACTCCGATTGGTGATTACAATCCTGACTGGGCAATATCGTTTCGCGAGGGAAGTGTCAAACACATCTACTTTGTCGCCGAAACCAAAGGATCTATGTCGAGTCTGCAATTACGCCTCATTGAAGAAAAGAAAATTGCATGTGCCAAACGGTTTTTTGCAGACCTTAATAAGACCAATAACCCAGAAAAAGTCAAATACGATGTCGTAACTGATTTTGGTAAACTCATGGAAATTGTCGGAAAATAGATGTAATGTAGAGCCGCAGCCTGCTGCGTCCCTACATTACATCGAAATCACAACGTCTGGAACTCTTTGCTGTCGCGTTTGCGTGAATTGAGGGCCGGCAATTCACTTTTTTGGAGCATTTGCGCCACCATATCGAGGAAGACACGGCGGTCGCTGGCTTTGACCACCGCTTGCTCATGGGCACGAGCGAGGGCGATGGGGTAGCCTTGGCCGCGCATGGCTTGGTCATAGATGAGCGCATGTACGCGGTCGCACAGCTGGGAATCGGTAGCGACCCACTGGGGAATCTCGACACGAGCGATTTCGTTGCCGACTCGCAGATAAAAAAAGTGGATGGCGTGCTCGCGGTAGAGGGCCCGATTGGCGCGGGCCATCGACAAATAAATCGGCCCCCGTTGACCTTCGGCCAAGCGCTCGCTATAAATGTCGGCGTCGGCCAAATCATTGCAGGGGGTACACGACGGTTGGCGTCCAGCTGTTACATCGCTACAGCGATCGCAGTTGGCGCCTTTTTTGGTGGCGACTGCTACGTCGGGGCAGAGCATCATGCGCACCATGCCCATCATTTCGGGCGAGCGTGGCCGGCTGATGTACGACGCCACCGGGATACCTTGGGTCTTGAGTTGGTCGAGGGCGGCTAGGTAGGGGTCGAGAAGGGTGGTCTGCACGATATCGTCGGCATTGGCGAGATTCCAGCGCATCAATGTGCCGTCTTGGAGTGCGATAGAGGGCAGATCGTTGGTCAGATATTTGGCACTTAATTCGGCGAGCACGATGCCTTCTTGGGCATCGCGTTTGGCATTGAGGAGCTGGCCTTCGATAGCGATGCGGCGCATGCCATCGCTGATATAGAGCTCGTCGTCGCGGTAGCCGAGGGCCGGTTGCGATTGGAGCACGGCGCTGGGGGTGGTGCCGTATTGCAAAAAGACTTGGCCGATGTTGATGAGGTAGCAGACGGCCATGCCGTGACGTTCGACATCGAGCTGCGAGCCGTCAGTGGCCACGAGGGCGTAGTCGCTGGGGACGGGTGGCAAGTCGCGCTTGGTGTCAAATGGTTCACTGGCTTGGGCCATCAGCCAAGCGGCGCGCTCGCTAAGGACGACGGCGTCGTTCCAGTGGGATTCGTGGCCCACATGTTTGTCGATGGTTTGTTGCACCATCATGCGGCGGCGACGGCGCTCGCTAGCGCCATCGACCACTAGTTTGGTCATGTCACGGACTTGGTTGGCGAGGAGCATTACGTCGAGTGCCATAGGCGTGCCTCTATCCCGAGCAAACAATATAGTGTTATTGTACACAATTCACTACGAGCGCCGCACACTACGCTGCGGGGGTATTGGTGCCGTAGCGGCACTGGGGCGCGGATGAGCGAAATATATGTTACTCATTCACGATGCGCGGGAGTTTTTTTCATGATGATAATGCGGAAAATAGAGTTCGTTAGTCCCGTGAGCACACTATTGATTCATTGACGGGCATAGCGCCCTCATGTATCATGGGAGGAACATTTTTGGCTGTGTCGCATTACACATCAGGGAGGCGGTTGTGACAATCGATTGGGATGACAAATTTGCCCGCGAAGGCTTGACGTTCGACGACGTACTCCTGATCCCGGCAGCATCCGACGTGTTGCCATCGGCGACCAATGTCAGTACCTGGTTGACGCGGGGCATCCGCATGAATATACCCCTCGTCAGCGCCGCCATGGATACCGTCACCGAGCACCGCTTGGCGATTGCGATGGCGCGTGAGGGTGGTATGGGCATCATCCACAAAAACTTGACGATTGCTGACCAAGTGGAAATGGCGCGCAAAGTCAAACGCTCCGAAAACGGCATGATTACCGACCCTATCACCATGCACCACGACCGCACCGTGGGCGACGCCCTCGACATGATGGCCGATTACCGCATTTCGGGCATCCCCATCACCACCTCCAATGGCGACTTGGTGGGGATTGTCACCAACCGCGATTTGCGCTTCGAAACCGACCGTACCCGCCCGATTAGCGAACTGATGACCGGCGAAGGTCTGGTGACGGTGCCGGAAGGCACCACCCTCGAACAAGCCAAAGAATTGCTCCACAAACACCGCATCGAAAAAGTACTGGTGGTGGATCACAACGGGCGCTTATCGGGCATGATTACCGTCAAAGATATCATGAAGCAAATCGAATACCCCAATTCGTGTAAAGACGAGCAAGGGCGCTTGCGGGTAGGCGCAGCCATCGGTGTGGGTGGCGACTACATCCAGCGCGCCGAAGCCTTGGTCAAAGTAGGCGTCGATGTGCTGTGTATCGACACGGCGCATGGGCATTCGGCGGGTGTGCTCAAAAGCATCGAAGCGGTGCGCAGTCACTTCCCGCACGTGCAATTAATCGCCGGCAACATCTCGACGGGCGAAGCGGCACGGGCGTTGTGTGAGCGGGGCGTCGATGCCATCAAAGTGGGCCAAGGTCCTGGCAGCATCTGTACGACGCGGGTGGTGAGTGGCGCCGGCATGCCCCAAATCACGGCGATTTCGGAGTGTGTCAAGGTGGCAGATCGCTTTGGCATCCCGGTCATCGGCGATGGTGGCATCCGCTATAGTGGCGACATCGCCAAAGCGATTGCAGCCGGTGCCCATACGGTGATGATGGGTTCGATGTTTGCCGGCACCGAAGAAAGCCCCGGCGAGACGATTTTGTACGAAGGGCGTTCATACAAAATGTACCGCGGCATGGGGTCGATTGATGCCATGCAACAAGGGGGTGGCGAACGCTACTTCCAAAACACCCGCGAAGGGCGCAAATTGGTGGCCGAAGGAATTGTGGGGCGGGTGCCGTTCAAGGGTGTACTGGGCGACACCATCTACCAATTGGTGGGTGGGTTGCGGTCGGGGATGGGCTATACCGGTGCCAAGGATATCGAAGAATTACGGGTCAAATCACGCTTTATCCGCATCTCGATGGCCAGCTTGACCGAAAGTCACCCCCACGACATCACCATCACCAAAGAAGCTCCTAATTACGGGCAACGGTAATCGCCCTGAGTCACACACATTATGGAAAATGACATCGTCACCACAATCATGCAGCAACTGCCAATCACCCAAGCAATTTATTTGTTTGGGTCGTTCGGCACGGCCTACCAACGTCCTGCCAGCGACATCGATATTGCGCTCTTGTTACCCCACGATAGTCAGACTCCCTGCGACCAATTCATTGCCCTCCAACAACAGCTCGCACTGATGCTCCAACGGGATGTCGATTTGATTGATTTGCGCAGTGCCAATACAATTTTGCAATTTGAAATCATCGAGCATGGGCGCCGCATCGCAGACCCAGCCCGCTCCGAAAGCGATTTGTTTGAAGTGTTGGTTTGTGCGTTTTATCAAAAAATCCAGCAAGAACGCGCCGAAATTACCACTGCTGGCCTGCAAAGTGGGAGGTTTTATGACCGTCGATGATGTGCTTTTGCAAAAACGGATTAGCATTGAACGTTGCATTCAGCAAATTGAAAACTACATGTCCCGTCCGAGTAGCTTGGCATTTAACGAAGATTTTCTCCTTCAAGACGCTGTCATCCTAAATGTGCAACGGGCATGTGAATTATCGATCGATATGGCGAATCGCGTGATTCGTATGCGAAAATTAGGAGTGCCCAAAGAAAGTCGCGAAAGCTTTACAATCCTCTATACAGCCAAAATTATTTCGCAACCGATGTATCAATTACTGGTGGCAATGGTCGGATTTCGGAATATTTTGGTGCACGAATATACCAAACTCAACACCGATATTTTGCAGGCGGTGATTACCACCCACGTCTATGTGCTATTGGATTTCGCCACGCACATTATGACCCGCACGCATCAATCAGATGCGCACGGGTCATGACGTAGCGCCGCAGCGTAATCGCCCCTACTAGGGTGATGATTCGTGAATGCGCTAGATGGCGACAACTATTCGCAAAGGCGTTGCCCTGGGCTATGTAATGCCGCCCCGTTGGGGCTAGGGTAATGATTCGCGCGCACCGCGCACACAATCCCGACTACCATACGCAAGGGCGTTGCCCTGTGCGATCAAATACCGTCCCGTTGGGGCTGGGGTGATGATATGGTGAAGCCGCAGCCTGCTGCGGCTCTACATTGCTTCCACCGTATCAAACCCAGCCTCGTTGATGGCCGCAATCATAGCGGGTTGGGCGACATTGTCATGCCCAATGGTCACCATTTTGGTGGGAATATCGACGGTGACGGTGGTCACGCCGGCGATTTCTTTGACTTCGTTGGTGATGGCACGCACGCAATGATCGCACGAAATATCGGGCACGTGGAATTGTGATGTGGTCATGATGGTCTCCTCTGCTAAAAAACCGCCCGTCCGTCAGATTTCACAGAACGGTAAATGCAGTATAGAATGATGTTATTACGGCGTCAATTAGTGAATAGCACACAACGAGGAATAGATGACACATGCGGTGATAGGCGTCATCGGTGGCAGCGGGCTGTATAGCATGCCCGGGCTCAGCGATGTCGAAACAGTACAGCTCACCACACCCTTTGGCGAGCCAAGTGATGCCTATGTGATTGGGACGATTGCCGGCACGCGGGTGGCTTTTTTGCCACGCCACGGGGTGGGGCATCGCCTCAGCCCTAGTGAAGTACCAGCCCAGGCCAACATGTACGGATTTCGGATGCTAGGGGTCAAATACGTGATTGCGGTCAGTGCAGTCGGCAGCCTGCGTGACGATTATGCGCCTGGGCATATCGTCATCCCCGACCAACTCTATGACCGCACCAAAGGCATCCGCCCCAGTACGTTTTTTGGTGAAGGGGTGGTGGCGCATGTGGCGTTCGACAAGCCCTTTGATGGCGAATTGTCCGACCGCCTCGCTGCTGCCGCTACTGCCGCTGGTGCGACCTTCCACCGTGGCGGGACGTATGTCTGCATGGAAGGGCCGCAGTTTTCGACCTTGGCCGAAAGTAACGAAAACCGCCGGCGCGGCTTTGACCTGATTGGCATGACGGCCATCCCCGAGGCCAAACTGGCCCGCGAGGCCGAATTGGCCTATGCCATGCTGGCACTGGTTACCGATTATGATTGCTGGCACCCCGATCACGATGCCGTCACCGTCGAGACGGTGATTGCCACCATGCACGCCAATTCCAGCATGGCCCAAGAAATCATCCGCCAAGCCATTCCACGCATCGCTAACGGGTTCGACAGCCCAGCCCATCACGCCTTGGCGATGGCGATTATGACCAATCCAGATATTATTCCGGCCGAACGCCGCGCCCAATTAGCGCTGTTACTCGACCCTTATATGAAGAAGTAGTAGCAACAATGACACACGAACCCAAACCAGTCGCCATATCGATTATGGCGCACCCTGACGATGCCGAGTTCAGTAGTACTGGCACGTTGCTCACGTGGATGAACGAGGGCTACGACGCCTATATTTGTGTCATCACCGACGCCTCAGCCGGCGGTTCAGATGACGCCACCGACCTGAGCGCTACCGCCCGCCAAGTGACCGTCGCTACCCGCAAAGCCGAACAGCAAGAGTCGGCACGGCGCTTGGGGCTCAAAGGAGTCATCCACCTCGATTATCCCGATGGGCGGCTCTATCCCACCTTGCAATTACGCAAAGATTTGGTGCGGGTGTTGCGCACCTACAAGCCATCACGGGTGATTTGCCAATCACCCGAGCGCTTTTGGGGTACGCCGTTGGGGATTGCCCGCTACCACCCCGACCATATGGCCGCTGGGATGGCGACGTTGGCGGCGCTTTACCCGGCCGCACAAAACCCGTGGGACTTCCCCGAATTGATGACCGAAGAAGGCTTGTTGCCCCACAAAGTCACAGAGATTTTCATCGTGGGTTCCCCCCAGCCCAACGTGGCCATCGATATTAGTGCCGTATTTGCCCAAAAACTGAGTGCGCTGCATGCCCACGCCAGCCAAGTGGGTGCGGAGAACCCCGAGCTCGACAAACGCATGCATGACTGGGCCGTAGAACTGGGTGAGCGCTTCAATATGCCGCTGGCTGAGATTTTTCACCGCACGGAGAACAACTAATAATGCAACGTTCACTCCGAAGTCCCGAAGCCAAACGGGGCTTTTGGTTAATGACCTTGACCACCATCCTTGCCAGTTTCGCCATGTTTGGTCAGCAAGCCGTAGTCACTAATTTTTTTGAAAACCAGCTCCACCTACAAGGATCGCAATTTGGCTATATCACCGCCATCCGCGAGATTCCCGGGTTTTTGATTATCTTTTTGACGGCGCTGTTTTATCGCTTGTCGCTACCACGACTGACGACCTTGGCGTTGATGACACTGGCGGTAGGCTATGCCTTGTTTAGCATTGCTACTGATTTTGCCACCGTCACGCCGTGGGTGATTTTGAGCTCGATGGGCTATCACACCTGGTTGCAAACCCAACACGCCATGGCCATGAGTATCACCACCGAAGACAAATCGGGGGGGATTTTGGGGCATGTCGGTGCCTTGGGGAACTTGGGCGGGTTGGTGGCGATGGTGTTGATGGCAGTGGGGTTTTATCTCAACATCCTCAACTTTGCTTCGGCGTTTTGGTTGACCGGGTTGGCAGCGGCGGGGGCAGGGATTGCAATTTTCAGCTTCCCGAGTCTGCGCGACGGCTTGCCGCATACGGTCACCGCCAAACGTGAACCGTTGGTCTACAACAAAGATTATCGGTTCTATTACATGCTTAATTTGCTCGATGGTGGCCGCCAACAGATTTTCTTTTCGTTTGGCTTGTGGGTACTCGCCCACAAATACAGCCTCGATGTCACCCAACTGACGATAATTTTGATTGCCGTCAATTTGGTCAACACCGTGATTGGACAACATGCTGGCAATCTAATCGATCGCATTGGCGAGCGTCCCATGCTGGCGGCGGCAAATGTGTTGTATGTGGTGGCACTAATCGGTTATTCCTTTGTCGACAATTTGTGGGTTTTGGTGGGCTGTTATACTATTTACAGCATCATCTTCCCCATTTCGTGGATGGGTGCCAACACCTACCTCGGCAAAATCGCTTCGCACAACGACATCGCTCCTACGATTGCCATGGGACTGACCATGCAGCATGTGGCGGCGATTGCGGTGCCCCTCGCCACCGGGTATATTCTCAATTTCTACGGTTACCAGATTCCCTTCATGATTGCCGCGGGATTTGCCATTGTTACAATGGTATCGACGCGTTTCATAGATCCCGCCAATCAAAAATCCGCAG
Source organism: Roseiflexaceae bacterium (assembly GCA_040397035.1). Classification (GTDB taxonomy): domain Bacteria; phylum Chloroflexota; class Chloroflexia; order Chloroflexales; family Roseiflexaceae; genus UBA965. Next base: position 32,136 of record JBBAWW010000023.1, read on the forward strand.
CGCGCATCGCTGAAGATGCCGCCAAACTCGTTGCTTAGCAAAGGAGCCACGCACTATGTCATTTGCCCCTAATCTCATCATCCACAACGCCAAAATCATCACCCTCGACCCGACCAAACCCATCGTCGAGGCGATTGCCTGTCTGCATGGTCGCGTCGTCGCGACGGGCAGTAACCTCGAGATTTTGCCGTTAGCGGGAGTCGGCACCAAAATAATCAACCTCAATGGTGCAATGGTCATCCCCGGCTTCAACGATTCGCACAATCACATGCTCGAAGTGGGTATCAAAATGACCCGCATTTCGCTCGACGATTGTAAATCGCTGGCTGAAATGCGCGATTTGGTGGCTGCTGCCGCCAAAAATACCCCACCAGGGCAGTGGATTATCGGCGAAGGCTGGAATGAATCATTCCTCGCCGAAAACCGTGTGCCGACCCGCGCCGATATTGATGCCGCCACCGATCAACACCCCGTGTTGCTCAAACGGTTTTTCAATATGGATACCGTCAATAGCGTGGCCTTGCGCCTCGCCGGTGTCGATGCCACTACCGCCGACCCTGCCGGTGGCTCGATCGAACGCTACCCTGACGGCACCCCCAACGGGATTTTGCGGGCGGCCGCCAAATTGTTGGTGCGCAATCTGCTTCCCGCCGTCACCGAAGCCGAAGCCGTGACCGGTATCGAAAAAGCCAGTACCACCTATTTGTCATACGGGATCACCAGCATCCAAGAGCCCGGCTTGTACCCCTGGGAAATGCGGGCCTACATGGCAGCGCATCGCTACGGCAAAATGAAAGTCCGCACGTCGTTGATGCCCTCGTGGCACGGCTTCCGTGAAGAAGAAATCGAAGCCGAGCTCGACGACCGGGCTGCCAACTTGGGGCTGTGGAGCGGTCTCGGCGACGAAATGCTCCGCCTAACGGCTCTCAAAATGGCGGTCGACGGCGGTACCACCAGCCGCACGGCCTGGATGTTTAAGCCGTTTGTGGGCGAAAGTGTGGTACGGGACTTCAATCGCCTCGACCCTGCCGATTTGCGGCGCTACTTCCGGCGTGGCCACGATTTGGGCTGGGATATCGGCATTCATGCCATCGGTGACCGCGCCCACCACGAATCAGCCTTGGCCTTTGCCGATGCCGTGGCCGCCAACCCCCGCGACCACCGCCACAACATCATCCATGCCTACTTCGCCAGCGAAGAATCACTCGCTGCCATGGCCAAATACAAAATCGGCGCCGTGATTCAACCCACCTTTATCTACTTCGAAGGCGACGATTTGTTCCGCGATGTGGGCGAAGAATTGGCGCACGAATACAAGCCCGCCAAAACGTATCTCCAGCGTGGCATTCCCATGATTGCCTCGAGCGACATCCCCAGCACCTTCCATTACAATCCGTTTATCAGCCTGTATAGCCTCGTCACCCGCAAAACCCACAAGGGCACCGTCATCGCCCCCAAAGAAGCGATTAGCCGCATGGAGGCGTTGCGTTCCTACACGGCTAGCCCCACCTGGTTGACGCGTGAAGAGCACCTCAAGGGCGTATTGATGCCGGGCATGTTGGCCGACATGGCGGTATTTGATCGCGACTACTTGACCTGTAGCGACGACGACATCCTCAACATCAAGGTCACCATGACCGTCCTCGGCGGCAATGTGGTCTACGAGCGCGCCTAACTCGCGACGGTATGCAAACCAACGGTGTGCGATGCTACGAGCGTCGCGCATCGTTTGTTTTATCACAGTGGTTTCGGTGCGCCCAAAGTGGACAAAAAATGGTATACTTCATGGTGCAACGAGTCTAACTTGTTGCCCACACAAGGAGTAAAAAATATGCCAATTGTACCAAGTGTTGTCGAACGCACTCCCCGCGGCGAACGCGGTTGGGATTTGTTTTCTCGATTGCTCCAAGAGCGTGTCATCATGCTCGGCAGCGAAATCGACGACGACGTTGCGTCATCCATCGTCGCCCAATTGTTGTACCTGCAACACCAAGACCCCACCCGCGACATCTGGTTTTATATCAACAGCCCAGGTGGTAGCGTGCGTGACGGGTTAGCCATTTATGACACCATGCATATCATCAGCCCTGACGTCAATACGGTGTGTATGGGGCGGGCCGGCAGCATGGCGACGATTTTGTTGGCAGGTGGCACCAAAGGTAAGCGGTATGCCTTGCCCCATTCCACCATCCACTTCCATCCCGCCGGTGGTGGCGCTCAAGGCTATGCCCCCGACGTGGAACGCATGGTGCAAGAGCTGTTGCGCATCCAGAGCGTTGGCAATGGCTTGTTGGCCCACGACACTGGCCGCACCCCCGAAGAAATCACGCGCGACTTCAGCCGTGACCGCTTCATGACTCCCCAAGAAGCCAAAGACTACGGCTTCATCGACGAAATCCTCCAGATGCCCGTTCGTTAACCGCCTACCAGTTGCGCACCATGCGCAACTGGTAGCTTGGATATGTCTGCATGTTTTTGCAACAGAGGAGTAATCACTATGGGTTTATTGACTGGCAAACGCGCCCTGATTATGGGCTTGGCCAACGACAATTCCATCGCTTGGGGCATTTCTAAAGCCCTGCACGCCGAAGGAGCCGAGCTCTGCTTCACGTTTGTCGGTGAAGCCCTCGAAAAGCGCGTGCGCCCCTTGGCAGCCAGCCTCGGCACCACCTTTGTGGAACCCTGCGACGTCGCCAGCGATAGCGACATCACCAATCTGTTTGCCCGCGTCAAAGAAGTCTGGGGCACGTTTGACATCTTGATTCATGCAGTAGCGTTCGCTAAAAAAGACGAACTCAACGGTGATTACCTCAACGTCTCCCGCGCAGGCTTCCATATCGCCATGGATATCAGCGTCTATTCGTTGACCGGCGTCATCAAAGCCGCCCGCCCGCTCATCAACAGCGGTGGCTCGATTGTCACCATGACCTACCACGGCTCACAACAAGTTGCCCAAAACTACAACGTGATGGGTGTGGCCAAGGCCGCCCTCGAAGCCAGCGTGCGTTATTTGGCCAGCGACCTCGGTCCGCAGAATATCCGCGTCAACGCCATCAGTGCCGGTCCCATCCGCACCTTGGCCGCCAGCGGGATCGCCGGCTTCAAGGATCTACTCAAATCGTTTGCGGGTGTAGCACCGCTCCGCCGCAACGTCACCCAAGAAGACGTCGGCAACACGGCCCTCTTTTTGGCTAGTGACTTGTCGTCAGCAACCACCGGCGAAATCATTTATGTCGATGCCGGCTTCCGCAATATCAGCATCAAAACTGAGTAATCGACCGCTCACAAATCCCCCTGTCGGCAGTTGCCGGCAGGGGGATTTTTATCTGCACTACCACGTACGGATTAGTGTTTGGTAGGTTGCACGGTGGGTAAGCTGGCATCATCCATTAGTTTGGCATAGAGCCAGCGCAACAGGTATTGCAAAACGGAAGTCACCGGGATAGCAAGGAAGAGCCCAAGTATACCACCCACCGCCGCTCCTGCCAGAATGGCGGCAATCACGAGGATGGGATGCAAATGGACGGCTGGACCAACCACCGCTGGGATAATCACATAGTCTTCGAACATACGCAAGCCCAAATAAAGCCCACCAATGGTGCCTGCCACGACTACCATAGAGTCACTAATTGGCATCGGATTTTGGAATATCGCCATCGTCACCGCAAACGCCGCTGCTGACCATGGACCAACAATCGGCAATATTTCGACGACACCACTGACAATCCCGATTAGTACGGCATACTCTACACCGAGTAACCAGAGTGACACACTAGTCAATACTGCCATTATCGGGATGAGTAGTAACGTGCCACGGATGTAGCCACTCAAAATGGAATGAATTTGCATCATCACAAAGCCCACTTCATCGCGGTGAATTACTGGTACCAACTGGGCGATTTGGTGAATGATACGACGACCATTGAGCAACAAATAAAACGTCGTAATCAAAAACGTCAAGGTGTGCAAAAATCCTTCGATGATGCCCACAAAAATATGTGGGCCATTCTCTGGCAACGTTGCCACCACACCCGCAACGGCTTTTTTGAGTTCACCACTCACATCAACAGTCACGCCCGCGACCATCAATGGCTGAGCTTCGAGCTGTGCCATGATTTGTGGCAAATCTTGGCGGAGCAATTCGTACTGTGATGTTGCTCGGCCCGCAAAATTATCCACGGCGAGTGTCAAAATCAAGGCAACTACACCAAACAACAACGTCGTCGCCCACATACGCGAGCCACGCAAATAGCGGGTCAGCCAAGTCACCACCGGATAAAAAATATATCCCATCACGATTGCGCCAAAGAAGACCATCACGACATCGTGCACAACCGTATACAACACATATGCAAATAGACAG
>JBBAWW010000024.1:0-19377 GCA_040397035.1 Roseiflexaceae bacterium
TTGTATAGACAAACTATTTCATTGACTACTATAATAGACGTGTAGCCAGTTTTATAAGGAAAATATCATGTCAATCCCCTATTTGTTGCAGCTCAGTGCGGACAACGCCGAACTCCAGTCGCAGTTGGAAATGTTTGGTCTCATTGGTGGCGGCGTGTATGCCGTCGTCTTTGCCTTGCTGGCAGCCATGCTGGTCGGCATGTGGAAGATGTTCGTCAAGGCTGGCCAACCAGGCTGGGCTGCCATTGTCCCGTTTTATAACGATTCGGTGCTGGTCGACATCTGTGGCTTGCCTGCCACCTACAAGTATTACTTGTGGTTGGGCATCGCATTGATGCCACTTGCTGGTGGGTGTTTTGGTGTGGCACCGGTGGCTGCAATTATCGTACGCTACTTTTTGCTCCGCGTACTGCTTGCCTCATTTGGGCGCCCCAATGAGCCCCTCAATGTGGTTGGCACGTTGTTGTTCCCGTATGTGACCTACCCCAGCATTGGCTTTGGAAGCGATACGTACCTCGGCGTCCAAGCCGCTGCCGTCGCTGCCGCCCCCAAATTGCCGTGGTTTGGTCAATCAGCCGCACCTGCCGCTCCAGTTGTCGCACCTGCATCATCGGTGCCCACGATGAGTGGCAGTGCCCCCAGCGAGAACTCCGACAAACCTAACAACGAAAACCCCGTCCAATAATCCCCCTAGGCCGAAATAAAAAAGGAGCGACGCAGTATGCTGCGTCGCTCCCGCTTTGTCGTGATTATTACGCCAAAATCGCTGCAATCCCCATGCTGGCAATTTCGGCATCTTCGTCTTCGCTTAGGCCACTCACTGCCACCGCACCCAAACATGCGCCATTGACAATCACCGGCATTCCGCCACCCCACCCGATAAAGCGCGGGTCGCCATAATAACTAATGTCAAAGCCTTGATCAGCACTACGGATTTTTTTGCCGATTTCACGGGTCGGTTTGCCTGCCCGCGCCGCCGTAAAGGCCTTGTTGATGGCAATGGTAATCGATTGGAACGGCGCTCCGTCCATCCGCACAAACGCAATCAATTCGCCATGATTGTCGGCCACGGCAATTACCCCAATCGCATTGCGGCGCTGTAATTCTGCCACAATCACCGTCAACGCTTTTTGGGCATCGGCATAATCAATGGTACGTTGCTGTTGCATTGGTGGTGCTCCTTTTTGTCTATCGTCGGAATGTCTCCATTATACGTGTATTGTAGAGACCGCAGCCTGCTGCGTCTCTACAATGTGTCGCAGCAGGCTGCGGTCTCTTAATATTATTTTTGAAAATAGTCATAAAATACGTGTAAATTTGTCATAAAATGTAATGTTTATTTCGTGAAAATAATTGACGACATATGATACAATAAACGTGTTCAATTTTTTAACAGAAGAGGTGTATCATGCCGTTATTTTTTCAAGATGCGGGTAGTGGGGCAGATGCAGGTGCGATTATCGCCGCATTGTTGGTCAATCTGATTCCGTTGGCAATTGTGGTTGCCATGTTGGCTGGGATGTGGAAAGTGTTTGCCAAGGCAGGCAAACCGGGTTGGGCTGCAATTATCCCCTTCTATAACGATTCGGTGTTGATTGATATCTGTGGTTTGCCGGTAATCTACAAATATTACTTGTGGGCTGGTATTGCCTTGAGCTGGTGTGGCGGGATTCCGTTGTTGGCATCAATGGTTGTACGCTACTTTGCCTTGCGGGTGTTGTTGCAATCATATGGGCAACCAAGCGAGCCCATCAATGTGATTGTGGCCTTGGTTTTGCCCTTCTATGCCTACCCCAAGTTGGGCTTCGGTACTGCCACCTATCTCGGCGTGCAAGCCGCAGCTGTGTCAGCCGCCCCTTTGTTGCCCGGCTCTCCCAAGGCGATTACGCCACCCACGGCCTAATCGTTGCAACGATTTGATTGGTAATGACGTCATCCCTTGTGTACAATCACAGGGGATGATGTTTTTTTAATGAAACGGATTAGTTACATGATGTTGCTCCAACAAACCAACCCATCGGGATTTGATACTGCGGCAATTATTGCGTTGATTATGGGGTCAATTGTCTGCTTTGGGGCGATATTTTTGGTCATCATGTTTGTGGCGATTATCATTAATTGGCGCATCTACGAGAAGGCGGGCCAGCAAGGGTGGGCAGCAGTGATTCCCATCTATAGCACGATTATTTTGATGGATATCATCCGTCGCCCGCGGAGCTGGGCCTGGATTATTTTGGGTCTGGGGTTGCTTACCTCCATCCTCAATGCCGTGCAACCCGGCACCCGAGGCCAAGACCAACAAGATCCTAACCTGATTATTAGTGTGGTTCAATTGGTGGCTGGGCTGATTTCACTCTATTTCACCCTGCGTACCATGCGCGATTTGGCTCGCGCCTTTGGACATGGGCGCGGATTTACGGCAGGGTTAATCTTTTTGCCGTTTATTTTTTACCCCATTTTGGCGTTTGGCGATAGCCAATACCAATACACCAACTACACCGCATTGCCCGGTAGCAGTGAGTTGACCACCGGCCAATAACCCAACCTGTGTGGATTCGTGCATCCCTCGATTCATGCCTCTGGCATGGGTCGGGGGATGGCTTTTTCGGGGAGCCCGTAGGACCGTGCTGCCAGCCGATCAATCCAGCGCGCAGGCAACCAGCGGGGCAACCACCAATCCATCAGTAGGTTGGGGGCTAGGGCGTAGCGGGTGCGTGGCCGGCGTGTGGTTAGGGCGTGGAGCACCAGATCGCCCACGCGTGAAGCTGCCAGCCCGTGGATGCCGGCGGCCACTACTTTGTCGTGATACGCGCGTAGATAGGGCGCGTAGGCGGTGTGCTGGTAGGCATCTACATCGAGTTGCTCGGCTTTGCGCCAAATCGGCGTGGCGATGGCGCCTGGCCCGACGATAATCACGTCGATGCCAAACATGAGCAATTCGCGGCGCAGACATTCTGACCAACCCTCGAGGGCATGTTTCGATGCCACATAGGGTGCGAGGTAGGGCGCGCCTAGTTTGCCCCCCAACGAGCTGATATTGATGATGCGCCCTGGGGCACCGTGGCGTTGGCGGTCGCTACCAAGCAACGGTGCGAACGCTTGGGTGACGGCGATTTGGCCAAAGAAATTGACCTCGAATTGATGGCGAAATTCGCCGATTGCCAGATGCAGACTGGGACCAGCCACGGCGATGCCGGCATTATTCACCAACCCTGCCAAGGTGTTTTTTTGTAATAAATCTGACACAACATTAGCGGCGTGACCGATACTGGCGCTATCAGTCACATCCATAATAATCGGCGTCACGTGGGTGCCAAATTCGGTGGTCAGGCTGGTGGCGTCGGCTGCGGTGCGTACGCTGGCGACAGCCTGAAAGCCCCGGGCGATGGCACTGGCCACACAGGCCCGACCAATCCCCGTTGATGCGCCGGTAATCATGATATGTCGCATTGGTATGCTCCTTCGGTGTGATGCACAACCCCGTGTATAATTCTAGCATGTGGGTCGTCGAAAAATATATGAGAGGGAACCCTACCATGGATCTCAATCAACTGCGCATTGATATTACGCATCAATATGCCCAAGAACATGCCGCCCTCGGCCTGAAAGGTGCCCGCGCCAAGCTGGTCGAAGCCCAAGAATGGCAACTCGCCCCGGTATTGCAAAAAGGTGGCGCCTTGGTATTCCCCCACGCTGGGGTGGCAGAGTGCGCCAAGCAAATCGCGGCCTGTATCAACGCCTGTATCGACAGCGGCGCCGACACGGTACTGGTGCTGAGTGTGCTCCATGCCTTTAGTGACGAAATGGAGCAGGCCCGCCGGCGGGTGGCTGCTGGTGGCGACCCGTCGACTGACCGCATCTGGGGCATCCAAGGGCCTGGTTTGACTCGTGGCGATGAATGGGCCTACGACCATGCCTTGTTTACCTGGCGCTATTTGTGGGAAGTGGCGGCCGATTATTATGGCAAAAAAATGCCCCGCGTGATTGAGCGCTATCCGTGGCTTGCTGGCGGTCAGCCCACATTGCTCCCCGGCTATGCTGAGGTCGTCGATATCGCCAAAAACGCCGTGGTGGTCTCAACCGCCGATATGTTTCACCATGGCATCGGCTATGGCACACCGGTCGACCAGTCCTACTTCCCTGCCCAAGGTGGCCTCGACTTGGCTAGCCGCACCATCATGGCCGGCGCCCAAATGCTGGCCCAAGCGGATTATGCCGGCTACAACCAACACTGTGTCGACGCCAAAAGCGACCACCGTGATGCAGGCCAAGTAATGCGCGCCGTACTAGGTCCGATGCGCCCCGAAATTATTGATATCATTGCCAGCGACGCCGCCGCCCTCTACAAAGCCCCCGATCCCACTTGGGTGGCGGGGACGTTGGTGGCCTGGCACAAAATCGACGCGTAGTGTCAGTGATACAGTTTTCAAAAAGGAGGGTGTGATGCCCAAACAACAAATAACCGCTACGGTGACGTGGCTGGCCGTCGGTGATATTGCCGGCACCCTAGTTACCCGTCCTGTACCAACGTTGACGTTGGATTGGCAGGGGGTGGTAGGTGATAGCCACGCCGGGCTGGTGCGCAAGGCCGACGTGCGAGTACCCCATTACCGGCGGGGTAGTGAGATCCGCAACGAGCGCCAAGTGACGATTGTGGCCGCCGATGAATTGGCGGCGACGGCGCAGACCCTTGCGTTGCCCGAAATCCGCCCCGAATGGTTGGGCGCCAACATGGTGCTCGCCGGGATTCCCCATTTGACGCTGTTGCCCCCTGCCACCCGGCTGATTTTTGCTTCGGGAGCAGCGCTGGTGGTTGACTGGGAAAATCAGCCCTGTACCGGTCCAGGTCAAGTGATTGCCACCCACTACAACGATGCCAAATTGACGGCCCGGTTTGTCAAAGCCGCCAAAGAAAAACGGGGCTTTACGGCATGGGTCGAGCGTACGGGGGCGATTAGTCTAGGTGATGCGGTGACTGTGGTGGTGCCACCGCAACGGGTCTGGCCCGGCGTTAATACTTCGCCAACATAACGCCAACACAACACCAACACTGCGTATACGTGATTCTAATGCACGGCGGGGTATAGTGTAGATACGTTAATCGCACCGCTGGAATGACCAGCGCGTACTGGAGAACACGATCATGACTATCTACACAATGGCTGACATGTTGAAGCACAATGCCACCCGCCCCGCCAGCACCGGCGCCATCGAAGTCAGCGAAGATGCCCAAGGCTATACCGTCAAGTTGGTGGCCCCCGGCATCGCCCCCGAGCAGTTTGAGCTCACGTTGGTGGGTCGCACGTTGACCATCAAGGGTGAGGCTACTGCCGCCGAGCACAATCACGACGAGCGCCGCCATTTGCGTGAATTCGCGGTGACTGCTGTCGCTCGCCGCATCGAGTTCCCCCTGTCGGTGGAAGGTGATCAGATTAGTGCCACGAGTGCCAACGGTATTTTGACCGTGCGCGTCCCCAAAAGCGCCAACGCCCAACCCAAACGGATTGCAGTGAATGGTATCATTCCAACCGCCGAATAAGCTGGTTCGTACACATCCCCCATGGCTACCTGGTGGTAGTCATGGGGGATTTTTGTTGTGGCACTATACAATGACGCCATATAAAAAACGCCTCTGTGTCCTCTGTGTGCCCTGTGCGAAATAACGTCATGTGTCACCTGTGCGATACAATGAATTGAAATGACGTCGCTTCACCAATCGACTATGTAATTAGCGATAATTTAAAACCACATTTGTGGATTTATAAAATAGTATCATTAAATTGCAACTGTTTTAACAGTAATTACGTATATACTGTGATTAGTTTTTTATTGAAGTAAAGGAATACTCGTCATGTCACGAACGAACATTTTTTTGATTGCGCCGTGGTTGTTGGTCTTGATATTGGTCATGAACATGCACGAGAGCCAATTACCGAGCTGGTTGCAGTGGATGAGCAAGATCGTGCCGATGCAGTCTGAACCCGAATTGATCTGCAAAGATCCAGAGCAACCGCCGCTGTTAAAGCTGGACAAAGGCACGATTGTGCGTCAACTTACCAACATGAATGATTGGATGATGAAGCAGGCGGTGATTACCACCCAATTCGAGTTGCAAAACGCCGAAGCCGAGAGTTGGATGGCGCCGTTTGTAGGTCAAAAGGTGCAGATGACGGCGGCGGGGACGGTAATGGCGGGGACGAGTCTGGCAGGGTTTGACGAAAAGGATATCGACATCAGCGCAGACGGTAAGCGGCTGGTGATTCATTTGGCACCAACCAAGCTGTATGACCCCCAAATCGACGAACGCTTGACCTATGCCAAGGTGGAAAACGGGGTATTTGTATCGAATGAGGATGTGCGCTTGTCCGAAGAAGCGCGTTTGCAGGCAGTGAACAACATCAAAGACGAAGCATGCAAGAGCACGTTGCTCCAAGATGCAGCGGATCGCACCCAAGTGAATCTCGAGAAGTTGATTAAGTCGTTTAATCCGGCATTGGAATCGGTTGATGTGGTGATTGACGCTGGCACGTGTAGCGTTTCGCAGTAGAATAAGACAGATACAAAGAAAAGAGACTGCCATGTTACGCAATCCCTTAGTGTTGGCACTGATTTTACTTGGTGGATTCATTTGGTTGTTGCGGTCGCCCTACGGTGATCAAGTCCGCTCGTTTGTCATGGCTGAGCCAGCTGCAGTGGTGGTGTCGGCAGTAGCTACGCCAGCGCAGGACAGTGCCCCGGCAGCCACGGCGATGGCGACGGCAGCGCCCGAAAGTACCCCCACGGCGACGGCCTTGCCCCCCACTGCCACACGGACACTGCAGCCGACCATGACGCCGTCGCCGACCAAATATGTGGTAACAGTTGACGTGATAACGAAGAGGATTGAAAACAAACAGTTATTAATCACGCAACAAGGTATTTTTGATGTAGTCGAGCAAAATAATAATAGAGAGTCGTGGCAATTGTGGAATGCGGAATTGGTAATTTTTGAATATACGTATACGGTAAATGCTGGGGTTGATTTACAACGTATGCAGATAACGGTGGATAAAAACAATAAAATTACGGTGAAATTGCCAAAAACAGAAATCATTAATGTATCATCAGCGGTAAATGTAACGCCGTATAAAAATGGCTTGAAATTCGTCTTTGAGGATAAAGACGCGGTAAATACGCAGATGCGGAGAGACGCTGATCGCTTGAGTGAATCCAAAGCACGTGAACGCGCATGTCAAGTTGGCCTATTGAAAAAAGCATCGCGCGAAGCGGAACTTACGATTAAGGATTTAATTTTGAGTATTGATTCGCGCATTCGGAGTAGTGATATCACGATTAAAACATCAGAAGGGACCTGTAGTAAATAGGGGTTGGGTGTAGCGAGACAACGCTCATTATTAAATGAGCGTTGTCTCGCTGTTATTTGTGCGTAGTACAATCAGATATCGTTTTGCTAAAGGAATAAATGTATATGCGCACGACGATTTGGCTAGCACGAGCGGGGCAGAGTGCGCTCAACAAACAGCGGCGCTTCATGGGGCAGAGCGATAGTCCGTTGACCGCATATGGAGAGTTGCAGGCGCAAGCCTTGGTGACTGGGTTGCGCCGCCAGCGCATCACCCAGGTCTATAGTGCGCCCCAATCTGCCATCCTTGCGAGCGCCACAGTGATTGCCACCGCCCGCGGTAGTGACGTGGTGGTGGTGCCGGCGTGGGCCGATCAAGCGATGGGGGGGTGGCAGGGGTTGACGTGGCGCGAGGCGAGCCAGCGCTTCCCACGCGACAGCGCGGCGCGTATGCGTGACCCGTTGCACGCACCACCAAGTGGGGGCGAGTCGCTGGCACAGGTGGCACATCGAGTGCTCCAAGGCTGGCAATCGTTGTTGCAGGTGGCTGCCGGGGAGCGGGTGGTGGTGGTGACACAGGCCTTGCCCATCCAAATCGTGTTGTGTCATTTGTTGCAACAACCACTGACAAATCACTGGATGTGGCGGGTCGAGTATGGCAGTCTGACGGGCATCGATTTGTACAACGGCACACCGATTGTGCGCTGCGTCAATGATGTCCCGCCGGTTCAGTTATAACCGCCGGGACATCATCCGTACATTTTTTAGAGGGTGGGGCGGGTGGCAATAGCGTGGGCGATGGTGGCTTGGGCTTCGGCGAGCTCACTGCCACTAAGGACGAGGCGAGGGGCCCGCACACGACTATTGCCCATGCCGACCATTTCTTGGCTGAGTTTGATGAGTTGCACAAATTTGGTGACGACATCGAGGCGGAGCAATGGCAAAAACCAATGGTACAAAGCGGCCAGCTTGGCTTTGTCACCGTGGCCATTGGCGACGGCGAGGGCTTGGTCAAACAAGGCCACTGATTCGTGGGGGAAGGAATTCACCAGGCCGGCGATCCAGCCGGTGACACCCACATTGATGCCTTCGACGATGAGGTCATCGACGCCCATCAGGAGTTCGAGGCGATTGTCGATCAGGGCGCGGATGGCGTGGATGCGGCGTACGTCGGCGCTGGATTCTTTGATGGCGACCAGGGTGGGGTATTCGCTGGCCAACTCGGCGACCTGGCTGGGGGTGAAGTCGGTTTTGTAGGCGGGGGGATTGTTGTAGAGCATCACGGGGAGGTTGGTGGCACTGATGACGGCGGTGATGTGGGCTTTCATTTCGCGCCAATCGGTGGCATAGACATAGGGCGGCAGTACCATCAACCCTTTGCAGCCGGCATCGGCGGCGGCTTTGGCCATATAGACGGCTTCGGCGGTCGACAAGGCGGCGATACCGGGGATGACGGCGCCGTGGCCGTTGAGGGCCGCGACGGCGGTTTGGTAGAGCGAGATTTTTTCGGCGATGGAGAGGGTGGCGCCTTCGCCGAGTGAGCCACTAGGGACCACGCCGATACAACCGGCGGATTGCATCCATTGGATGTGCTGGTGATAGAAGCCATGGTCGATGCTGTCATCGTGGTTGAAGGGGGTGGTGACAGCCGGAATAACGCCGCGCCAATTGACACTCATGGGGGTACTCCTTGAGGGGGTGCTGGTTGATAGATGTATCGTACCATGATGTACGCAAAAAAATCGTGGGTGTAATGGAGGTGTATGTACCACAAGTGGATGAATGGTGTTGGTGAGTCCAGTACGATTTTTTCATAAGATAGTGTCAAAGAATGCCATGATTGTGTCATCACAGGCATAACGATGATATGCTATAATCCCACAGATAGTAATGAAAATTATCGTGATTAACGATGATTGATAGGGAGGCTGATTCGATGGATACTGCATTGTCGATTGCATTGATTGTGCTAGGTGCAGCACTGACGTTTTTGGTGGTATTACAAGGGCGCAACGCCGGGTTGCAATCACGCGATGCGTCGTCGATTTATCAGACCAAGCGTGGGCTTGAAAAGACGATGTTCCAAGCGACGATTGTGCTCGGGGTATTGTTTTTGATTTTGGCGTTGGTTGCTAGCTTGCCGATTTTTGGGGCTGCGAAACCTGCCGCTGGTTTATGGTTGTTGTAGTCAGCCATGTCACGGCGCATACGCATACAAATTGTCATCGCAGTAGTGAGTTCTTTTTTGGTGCTGGGCCTGATGTCATACCTTGCGGTATCACGGGCCGCGGTGTCGCGTCCTACTGCAGGTGGCACATTTATTGAGGGGATTGTGGGCGTGCCCACCACCTTGAATCCGCTGGTCAGTGATACATCCAAAGACCAAGCGGCGGCGGATGTGCACGCCTTGGTATTTGATGGCTTGGTACGGATTGGCCTCGATGGCTCACCCGAACCAGGGCTGGCTGAGTCGTGGGATATCGATGCCACGGGGACGGTGTATACCTTTACGTTGCGCAGTGACGTGAAATGGCACGATGGGCAAGCATTTGGGGTTGACGACGTGTTGTTTACGTTACGGTCGGTGCAAGGTCCTGCGTATACCGGCTCGGCCAGTCTGGCCACGGTCTGGCGCACGGTACTGGTAGAGCGGGCCGGAGAGCGAAGTATTCGTTGTCGGTTACAGGCTCCATTTGCGCCGTTTTTGAAGTATGCGACGGTGCCGATATTACCGGCGCACATGTTGGTGACGATTGCGCCCGAGCAATGGGCGAGTTCGCCATTCAGTATGAAGCCGATTGGAACTGGGCCGTACCAGGTGACCAATGTGACGGGTGATGGTGTGGAATTAACGACTAATCCTGATTATTATCAAGGCGAACCGCTCATTGGCACGGTATCATTGCGGTTTTATGCTGACGAATCATTGGCGTTTGCGGCCCTCACCAAAGGCGAGATTAGTGGTATGGCCTATGCCGGTACGGGCAATGTTGGTGCGTACAATGTGCCGCGTGGATTTATTCGACATGCGGTACCATTTGATGCCTATACGATTTTGACCTTGAATTTGCGTAACGCGCCGTTTGACGATGTGACGTTTCGCCAGCAATTAGCCCAAGCCATTGACCGTGATGATTTGATTAAGCGCGTATTGCCTGGTCAAGTCACCCGTATCGATACCCCGACGATGCCGGGGTTGTGGGCGTATAGTCCGACTGCGGTGTGGTATATCCCCAGCAAAGAGCGGGTTGCCAAGGCACTTGATACGCTGGGATATACGGCGGGGAGCGATGGTATGCGATCGCGCGGTCCACTGCGCTTAGATTTTGAATTGTTGGTGGATGGTGCGCCTGACCGTAATCTGGCTGCCGCTGATATTGTGGCGCAACTTGGTGTGGTGGGCATCAAAGTCCATGTGACGCAACTTAATGGCGATGAATTACAAAAACGTCTCGAGACGGGTAAATTTGATATGGCGTTGCATGGCTGGCAACATCTCGGTTCTGACCCAGATGTGTATGAGTTGTGGCATTCGAGTCAAATCGGGATTGGGCGTAATTATGCCGGCTTACAAGACAGTATCATCGATGATTCGTTGTCACTAGCGCGGATTGATAGCGACATCGAGAATCGCATGCAACTCTATGCCGAATTCCAGCAGCGCTGGATCGATTTGGTGCCGAGTATCATCATGTATCAGCCGATAGAAGTATATGCAGCGACCCGCGACTTGGGTGGGACGGCGATTTCGCGGCGGAGTGATATCCCGGGTACCATCAATCTGATGATTGGCCGCGAATCACGCTTCCGCAATATTGTTCATTGGTTTGTGGCACGCTCGCGTGAAATTAGTGGTGATTTACAACCGTAATAAATTCGGGCCGCAATAAAACGTGTGCCGAGGCGTTAATCACGCCTCGGCACACGTTTTGTGGGTCTAATTGTGCTTAGCCAAAGCGAATGGCGTTGATGGCGTCACGGGTGCGGATTGCTTCGGCACGAGCGGCGCTGGCATACGTGGTATCGCTGGCGGCATAGAGTACGCTACGGGATACGTTGACGAGCAAGCCAGCGCGCTGGGCGTCGAGCCCGGCGGCCAACGCTTGTGCCAAATCGCCCCCTTGTGCGCCGATGCCCGGTAACAAAAAGGGTAAATCGGGGCAACAGGCCCGCACGGCCTGTAAGGCGGCGGGTTGGGTGGCGCCCACCACTAACCCCACGTTGCGATTGGTATTCCATTGGTTGGCGGCCATGCTGGCAATCGCTATGTAGAGCGGGCGACCATCGGCGAGGATGAGCTCTTGAATGTCACGGCTGCCGGGATTCGAGGTGCGACAGAGCAAAAACGCCCCGTGGTCGGGGTTGGCTAAAAAAGGCTCGAGAGAATCACCACCCAAATAGGGGTTGATGGTGATGGCATCGCTCTGGTAGTGGTCAAATGCGGCACTGGCATAGGCGGCGGCCGTGTTGCCGATGTCGCCTCGTTTGGCATCGAGGATCCACAGGTTGGTGCGTGGGAGTGCCATCAGACGAGTCAATACGTCGATGCCAGTGACCCCCATGGCTTCAAAAAAAGCAATATTGGGTTTGTAGGCGGCCACCACGTCGTGGGTGGCGGCAATAATGTCGGCACAAAACTGAAATACGGCATCGGGATGGTTGTGAAGTGGTGCCGGTAAGCGCTGGATGTCGGGGTCGAGCCCGACACAGAGCAAACTATTGTGGTTGGCGATGGCATTGGCCACCCGTTGATAGAATACCGTCACATTCATACTCCCTTAATCAAAACATTCACAAAACATTGACGTTATACTATGGTAAATGATATAGTACCCATAGGAATGCGGCAAGTTTTGTACTATCGTGCAATGGTTGTAGGAATAACTCTGATGCATTTTTTCGGGGTACACTGCGGCTGTCTTTTGGCACGTTATACCACCGTGCTGCGGTGAGGAAATAAAAATGACGCAGATTCATAGTGAGCCAGATGCCCTTGTTGATGCCCTTGTCAACCAGATTATTCGGCATGCTCATACCCAGGCGTTATTAGTCGATGTATTGTTGCAATACACCAACGGGCACGATGCCCAAATTGTTGACGCGGTGCAGCGGAAGTTGCACGATCGTCAGCAGCAGGCAGAAATCGCATTTACACAAATAATTAAAGACAAGCAATTATTAGCGACACCACCTGCGCTGGATGTGGTGCTATTGCGTGACGGTGTGCATTATGATGGTCAACCAATCACCGACCAGGCTAATCCAATTGGGTCACTCACTGCAGCGGTTCAAGATGCGTCATGGCGCGACCATGGGGATGAGATTGGCGAAGAGCTTAGTGATGCCGAACCAATTGAAGTAGTCGTAGCGAGCGATGTCTCGTTTGATGATCCGGTCCGCATGTATCTGCAAGAAATCGGCAAAGTGAAATTATTGCGGGCGGCGGACGAAGTCGTACTTGCGCATCGTATTGAAGTAGGGCAACGGGCCCAAAAGGTACGGGCGCAACGCTTAGTAAGTAAACTGACTGTCACCCGTGCCAATGAATTGGCGATGCTGGCAGTCCAATCAATGGCGTGGGCGGCTCATTTGAGCCAGCACGAGCTGCCTAGTATGTATGCCACGCAACCCGCCACCGCATGGGCTGACATCCAACACGCACTGACTCCGCTCCCGCTACAATGTACGTGCCAATTTATTGCGCCATCTCAGACTCCATTGGTGAATTGGGTAGTCACACAGCTGCACCATTGGTTGTGGGCAGATCACGAACGACGTGAATTTAATAGCCAGGCCTATGATGGCATGGACCGCACCACGGTTGAACAGGTAGTGGCTGGGTGGCTCGCAACGCAGGCGCCACTGTTGTGGCGGATCTATGAATTGATGCGCCATCATCGTATGCTCCGCGTGTTTGATCCCCAAGACCGTGATGCCTGGCGGCTATTGATGGGCGTAGTGGCGTCTGAATTACGCCATGATGTCTGTACGGATATTGAACGGTGTGTCATCGAAATTGCCGGCATTTATGTGGCCAGCCAATCCGAGATGCTTGGCAACGAACGTTCGTTACATACCTTGTATGAACGGGTGGTGTCGTTATATGTCGAAAAAATAGATGCTACCGACTGTTGTATGCGGCGGGTACCGCTCGATCGCCTCGTCAATGAAGGTGACGAAGCCCGTCAAGCACTTATCCAAGCCAATTTGCGCTTGGTGGTGTCGATTGCCAAGAAATACACCTCGTATGGTCTGACCATGATGGATTTGGTGCAAGAAGGCAATATTGGCTTGATGCGGGCCGTTGAAAAATTCGACTACACCAAAGGCCATAAGTTTTCGACCTATGCCACCTGGTGGATTCGCCAAGCGATTACCCGTTCGATTGCCGATCAAAGTCGCACCATCCGCTTGCCCGTGCATATGGGTGAGGCGATTAGTCAGGTCAAACGGGCAGCCCACAAATTGCAACAGACCATGCAACGCGAACCCACCCCCGAAGAAATCGCCGAAGTGATGGGGATGACTCCTACCAAGGTTCGCCGCACACTAGAGGCCTCGATGCAACCACTGTCGCTGGAAATGCCGGTAGGGCAAGAAGGCGAAGGGCGCATGGGCGACTTCATCGAAGACGAACGCATCGCCGGTCCCGTCGAAGCGGCCAAACAACTGATGCTCCGCCGTGAACTCGAAGAAGTGTTGGCGAGTTTACCTGAACGGGAACGAAAAATCCTCGAATTGCGTTATGGCTTTAGTGATGGTCAAGCCCGCACCCTCGAAGAAGTAGGCGAAAACTTTGGGATTACCCGTGAGCGGATTCGCCAAATCGAAGCGGTGGCATTGCGTAAGCTGCGTCACCCCTATCGTGGCAAAAAACTGCGCGGCTTCCTCGAATAACCAACGTGTTGGACCGCGCCATCCAGAATCGTTGGTCAGGGTGGTTTTTGGGCGGTGCGGACTGATTTTTTGACATGAAAATATACAGAGTCAGGTATGCAGTTGCAACGAATACAATACCGATTGTGGCAATTATGGCGGGCAGTGACGGGGCGGGTAAGTGTTGCTGAGACCCGCTTTGTGGCAACCCAATTGACGCTTGCCGAGCAACCGTTGTTTGCCCGTTTGCCCCGCTACGATCAACGCCATGCCCTCGACGTGGTGCAGTTGCTCCACCGCGAAGGGACGGCTACGCCGGCGCTAATCGGGATGGCCTTGCTCCACGATAGCGGCAAAGTCAGTGATAGCGGTCGGCCATTGGGGTTGGGTTGGTATGGGGTGATTGTGCTGACGCAACGGCTGCTTCCCACAGTCTATACCTGGCTACTGGCTCGCTACGAGCCGGTACAGCGCCATGCCCAGCATGAACAGCGCAGTGTGACGATGGCGCGCCGAGCCGGGGCGCGTATCGACGTCTGCATGTTGCTCCAAGATGTGACCGATGGCGTTGATTCGCCGTTGGTACGGCTTTTTGCTGCGGCAGACGACCGATGTTAAGTGCAGATACGACCACCTATACCATTCAAATCGCGCAATTCGAAGGTCCACTCGATTTGTTGTTGCACTTGATTGAACGCTCAGAACTCGATATCACCACGATTGCCTTGGCGCAAGTGGCCGACCAATATCTGCAATATGTGCGCGCCATGCCTAACCCCGATGCCGGCCAAATGTCGGCGTTTATTGTGTTGGCGTCGCGTTTGCTGGTGATAAAGTCGCGGGTATTGTTGCCGGCGCCGCCACGTAACCCAGATGAACCAGACGAAAGCATCGACCTCGTGGCGCAACTCAAAATCTACCAGCAAGTCAAACAGGCGGCAGAATGGTTACGCCAGCGTGAGCAACTGGGCTGGCAAGGATTTGGACGGGTGGCCAGTTTACCCAATGCCTCCAGCACGCAAATGCCGCTCCAGATGACCCTCGACGAATTGTTGGTGATCTGGCAACAGCGCATGCGCCTCGTGGATGTGCCAGCGCCAGTGGTGACGTTGCCGGCCCGCAAAATTTTGACGGTGGGTGATGTGGTCACCTCTATTCATGCCCGTTTGCAACTAGTGTCACGGGTCAGTTTTTTTGAATTATTACCAAAAAAATCACGCACACGGGTCGATGTGGTGGTGTCGTTGTGGGCCGTGCTCGAAATGATTAAACGGCGGGCGGTGGTTGCCCATCAAGCGGAATTATTTGGGCCGATTCAAATTGAGGCCCACCACGAAGAACCATAGGCGGCGTTTTTTACCATATCAATGCCTTATTGGACGACCTGCATAATCCCCACCGCTACCATTGCCCCGATCAGTGAACTAATAAAATTGACGGCGTCGTTGTTCATCCAACGCCAGCCTCGTACCAATGGATGTGGGGTGCCATCGCTGGCATGTGCGCGCTCGGTGAGCCCGTGTGCCCCCATGTAGAGGCGTTGCACGGTAGCACCCATCAGGCTGTCACTCAGGCTGCCGATGAGGCCAGTAATGGTGGCGACGCCGATAAAGGCTACGACGACGGGTGTGGCGGTGAAAATCGTCGTGCTCCCGCTATACACAATCCCCACCGCCATGGCGCCGAGGGTGGTGGCCAGGGTGCCGACGCCACTAATGGCGCCAGAGGTGCCACGGGGCACCGCTTTGAAGGTGGTAATGAGGCGGGGTGGCGTGGTCGCCAGCACACCGAGCTCGGTGGCCCAGGTGTCGGCGGCGACGGTGGCCATGGCCCCCACAAAGCAGGCGTTCCAGAGCAGGAGGTGCTCTGGCCAGATGCTGCCGAGGGTACAGGCGAGGGCGGCAGCCCCACCATTGGCCAAGGCTTGCCAGATATCGCGGCGTGAGCCTTTTTCGAACATAGTACTGTCGAGGTCTGATTTTTGGTGTTTGCGCAGACGCGACCACAAGCTCGAGCTGACAAAGAAAAAGACCAAGCTGGCCCCATGCGCCCAGCCCCCAAACCCAAAGGTGAGGGTGCCGGTGATGATGGCGCCCAACCAGCCACTCCCACTAAGCGAGCCACGGCGGTACGCCAGTGCGCCAATGGTAGTGCTAATGATGAGGCCGAGCACAATTCGTCCGCTGTCAATCATGACGGTGTCCTACGCAATCTGGTGGGGGCGGCCACTGCCGCCCCCACCAGCCAATTAGGGTTGTTCGCCGGTGGCGATGGGGCGGTCGGGCGTGTTGCTCCAGTCGCTCCATGAGCCGGGATAGAGTTTGGCGTCGTAGCCGGCCACGTGCATGGCAAAAATATTGTGGGTGGCGGTGACCCCTGAGCCACAGTAGCAGACCACTTGGCCAGCCTGTGGGACACCAAGGTCATCAAAGCGTTGTTTGAGGTCGTCGGCTGGCTTGAGCGTGCCATCGGCGTGCAGGTTTGCGCTAAATGGCGCCGAAATCGCGCCAGGAATATGCCCGGCCCGTGGTCCAAACGGCTCAACCTCGCCCGTATAGCGCTCGAGGGCCCGGGCGTCGAGGATGAGTGCTTGTGGGTCGTGGCGCAGGGCCTCGACGCCGTCGGCATCGATCATCAAGTGGGATTGGGGTTGACCATTGAATTGCCGAGCTGGGCGGGATTCGTGGCCACTCCGCAGGTCGCCATTGACCGCCTGCCAGGCTTGCCAGCCCCCGTCGAGTAGCGACACGCGGGTATGACCGTAGTAGCGCAACAACCACCACAAGCGGGTGGCGATGGAGCCGCCAGCGCTGTCATAAATCACCACGTGCGTGTCGGCATCGATACCGGCATTGCCAATGGTGGCGATGAATTTGGCGGCGGGAGGCAAGGGATGGCGACCGGGACCATCCCAGGCCGGCGACGATAAATCTTCGTCGATAGCCAAATGGACGGCGCCAGGGATGTGGCTGACAGCGTATTCGGCGGCCCCTTGACTTGGATTCATCAAGTACCAACGGGTGTCGACGATGGCGACGTCGGCATCCTGCAGGTGGGCGTTGAGCCAAGCGACATCAACGAGTGGCGAAACAGTCATAGCGTGCTCCTTTTGGATGCATACACGATTGCACAAATTACTTTGGTGGTGTAGCCACCTGATTGAGGAGGTGCAGGGTTTGGGTGGCGGCTGTCTGCCACGAAAACTGGGCGGCACGACTCGGACCACGTTGCGCCATTGCATGGCGTTGATCGTCGTCTTGCCATAACTGCTCGATGGCGTCCGCCCACGCAATAGGATCGTCGGGAGGGATATACTGCGCCGCATCGCCACCTACTTCGGGTAAGCTCGACGTATCGCTGGCCAAGGCAGGGGCACCACACGCCAAGGCCTCGAGTAGCGGCAAGCCAAATCCTTCGTAGCGCGAAGGGTTGGCGTAGAGGCGGCAATTGGCATACAGCCAATGCAAATCGTCATCGGCGACACTGCCAAGCAAGGTGATGGCGTCGTGTAGGCGCAGGTGGTCGATTTGCTGCAAAATCGGCGTTTCGCGCCAGCCCCGCGCCCCTGCCGCCACTAAATGATAGTCGCGATCGGGATGGCGGTCACGACAAATCCGCAAGGCTTGGAGCAGTACCGGTAGGTTTTTGCGGGGCTCAATGGTGCTCACAAACAACAAAAAGGCATTGGCAGTGACATCGATATTGTTGATACGTCTGCGCTCGTGGGGGGTCTGTGGCAACGGCACAAAGTGCGCTGCGGCTGCTTCGTAGATGACGGTAATCCGCTCGGGGGCGATACCGAGTAATTGCACAATATCACGTTTGGTTGATTCAGACACCGCAATGATACCATCGGCATGTTTGCTACTCGTGCCGACGCGCCCATAAAACGCTTTGGCATTGTCGTCGAGCAAATCGGTGAAATGCAGGAACGCCAAGTCGTGAATCGTCACCACGGCGGGGAAGTTGCGCCGCGTGGGCGCAATGAAGTCGGGGAACAACACCGCGCTGGGGTGGATGGCGCTGATTTCGAGTGGCAACGTCCACGGCTCCCAGCGGTGATGCGGTGGGGTGTAGATGACTTGGCGGGTGATATTGGCGGCACTGACGATGCGCTCGGGTTGGCGACGGTGTTGCAAAATCGTCATCGCGGTGGTAGGCGCTACTTCGGCCATGGCATAGATCAGCTGGCGTGTGTATTGGGGGATGCCGCCGTTGCGGTAGGCGTTGAGGCGGGCATCAATGACGATAGTCATGACGGCACCTCAAACATCAGCCCATCGTAGCCTGGTTGGATGTGGGCCGGTAGCCGTGGCGCCAAATCGGCATGGCGCACATCGTGCGATAAATGGACGAAATAAGCCCGTTTGGGACCAATTTGGTCGACATACTCAGTAGCTTGGTCAAACGACAAATGCATTGGGTGGGGTTCGTCACGCAAAGCATTGATGATGAGTACGTCGACACCTTGCAAGGCGTGACAAACCTCGTCGGTGATGGTGCTGGCATCGGTGATATAAGCGAAATTACCGATGCGGAAGCCCAAAATATGCAGTGACCCATGCGTGATCGGGATGGGCATAATTGTCAGATTGGCGAGAGTGAAGGGGTTCCACGGGGTAATTGGTGATAATGACAGGTTGGGGCGTGAAGAGCTCCCCGTACTCTCGGAAAACGCATAGTGGTAGCGCGATTTGACCGCATCGATGGTGCGTTGTTGGCCATATAACGTGATGGATGACTGCATGCGGTAATTGAGGGGGCGCAAATCATCGAGCCCACCGATATGGTCTTGGTGTTCGTGCGTGAGCAACACACCGTGCAGTGACCGTATCCGCGCAGTGAGTAATTGTTGGCGCATATCGGGTCCGGCGTCGATCAGCAGATTGCCACCAGCACTTTCGATGAGTGCCGATGTACGCAGGCGTTGGTCACGCGGATCGGCCGATGTACAGACGGCGCAACGACAGCCAATCATCGGGACACCCGTCGATGTCCCAGTCCCAAGCAGGGTTATACGCATGTGCACTCAAATACAACTGTTCAACTACTTGGCAAAATTATACATGAGAATGGACAATTGAAAATACGGTATGGCTCCGCGCCTCCGTACCTCCGCGTGCGCCTACGCATATATCGCATAGACAGGCATGTATCGA
>JBBAWW010000024.1:19477-36061 GCA_040397035.1 Roseiflexaceae bacterium
CCTCCGTACCTCCGCGTGCGCCTACGCATATATCGCATAGACAGGCATGTATCGACGACCACATAGTACCAAAAACCTCTGTGCTCTCTGCGTGCGCTGTGCGAGATAAATGAATTGAGAATTGAAAATGCAACACGCCTCCGCGTCTCCGTACCTCCGCGTGAGATAAAAGCATACTGCATAGACTACCATTTACCGTTTGGCAAGCCGAGGAGATTGCACAGCGCCGTTGGCTCCATACAATGACGTTGGGTGTGGGTGGCCTCTGCGCTCTCTGCGTGCCCTGTGCGAGATAAATGGAGACACTCCTTCCAACTTTACTTCCTCCTTCCACCTTCATACTTCACACTTCGCAGAAGGTGTTATAATGGGCGCAATCAGATAGGTCGTGTAATCAGAGGAGCGAATCGATGACAACTATTCCTGTACCATCTTCAAGTAGTGCACGCGTGTCGGGGCTACAGCGTTTGGCTGCCACCTTGCGTCGCGCTGATTTGGTGTGGTTGGTGGCTGCCACGTATGATACCGATGCGCAAGTATGGCACTTCGAGATATTGCGCCAAGGGGCCCAAGGCTCGTGGGTGGTGCAACGCTATGCGTACGACATCCACAACGACATCCAGCATTATCGTGGCGAGCAAATTGTGGCCGACGACCAAGTGCGCACCATGCGTGCCAAGGCTCAGCGTTTCGATATCGCCGGCTGGCAAGATGGTAGCGCCAACGCCTAAATAGGGCACACAGCAATAATGGATTGAACAGAAGCGAGTGGGGCGTATGATGCGCCCCATTTGTGTTTGCGAAAGGATACTGCAATGACTACTCCCACTCCATGGAGCGTCAGTGATGTCGCCCAAATCGCCCACATCGAATCCCTCACCTGGAGCCCTGACGGCACCAACCTGGCCTATGTCCTCGCTAGCCCCGATGGCGTCGCCAACAAATACCGGCGTACGATTTGGATGCGCCGCGGTACTGCTGCTCCCCGCCGCTTTAGTGCCGGTACCGGCAGCGACCGCACGCCAGTCTGGAGCCCTGACGGCCAGACACTGGCCTTCGTGTCGAATCGGGGCGGCGATGCCCAGATTTACCTGATTGCGGTCGCTGGTGGCGAAGCCGAAGCGCTGACTGCCGTGCCCACCGGCGCGAGTAGCCCGGTCTGGAGTCCCGACGGGCGCTTTATCGCTTTTGTGAGTAGCCCCAACGCCCGCGATTTGGATCTCGAAGCCAATCCATTGCCGCCACCACCCACGCTGTTTATCGCTGAGCAGCAAAAAGCACTGCTCGCCCATCTAGCCGGTCAAGACGTAGACCCACGGGTCATGAGCGAATTGCCCTTCCGCTCCGGTACCGATTACATCGATGGTCGACGAGGCCATTTGTATGTGGTCGAGGTCGCCAAAGGCTCCAGCTCGGTGCGGCGGGTCACCAACGACGAGCGCGATTATTTCGCACCGGTCTGGAATAGCGACGGCCAGTCGCTGTGGTCAGTAGCCAAGCGTGATGTCACCTCGACCAGCTATTTTGTGGGGCGGTGCTTGGTGCAGATTCCGCTTGATGAAAAAAATATCCAGGCGCCAGCGGTGAATGATCAGGCGCCGTGGTCGATTGCCAGTGCGGTGCAGATATCCCCCGATGGCCAATGGCTGGCCGCCACGGCGAGTCGGTACGATGCGCCGTTTTATGGCGGGTCGACCCTGCTGGTGCGCCCCACCACTGGTGATGAGTGGAGTCCCCTCGATTGCCATGACACCACCATCGCTGAATGGTCGTGGTTACCCGATAGCCGTGGGATCGCCTATGTGGCCGAATGGCATGGGCGGGGCACTCTCAATACTGTGGCCATTGGCGACGCCACTCCACTGGTGCTGGCCCACCCAGCGATTGATGCTGGCATGGTGATTGCCGATTTCGCCGTAAATCAGGCGGGCGAGGTGGCCTATAGTGTGGGCGGCCCGCAATACCCGTGTGAATTGTGGCTGGCCACGGCCAGTGGTGTCAGCCAACTCAGCCAGCTCTATACCGAGCTGTTGACTCAGCGCTTGACGGTGGCGTTTGAAGAAATCTGGTACCCCTCGCACGACGGTGCCATGGTACAAGGCTGGTTGCTTGCACCGCCGTTGATCGAACCCGACCAACAATACGGCCTGATTTTGCACATCCACGGAGGCCCACACGCCATGTGGAGCCCGGGCACCCGCGCCATGTGGCTCGAATGGCAAGCCACCGCAGCAGCCGGGTTTTTTGTCTTCTTTTGTAATCCTCGTGGCTCCGAAGGATATGGTGCGGCCTGGCAAGCAGGCACCAAAGCCAGCTGGGGCGTGGCCGACCAGCCCGACTTTGAAGCAGGGATTGATGCGGTGCTGGCCAAGGGCTTGCCGATTGACCCAGCTCGGGTGGGGGTCACTGGTGGCTCGTATGGTGGCTTTATGACCACGTGGTTGATTGGGCATAGTCAGCGCTTTGCGGCAGCAGTGTCGGCTCGTGGCGTCTATAACCTCATCACCGAGCATAGCATGAGCGATGCCTACGAGCTGGTGGAATACTCGTTTGACATGGTGCCGTGGCGCGATGCCGCTGCGCTGTGGCAAGCCTCGCCGATTGCGGCGGTGGCAGAGATGACGGCGCCGCTGTTGATTTTGCATAGCGAACTCGACTTCCGGGTGCCGATTGGCGAAGCCGAGCAACTATATACCATGTTGCGTCGTCTTGGACGTACTGTAGAGTTTGTCCGTTACCCTCGCGAAGGGCATGAATTGACCCGGAGCGGTGAGCCATTGCACCAAATGGACCACATGCGCCGTACTATTGACTGGTTTATTCGTTTTTTGCAAAAGTGAGCCTTGCCAATGACTGACCTGACCACTACCCACGCCACCCAAATCCGTACCCGCACCATGGCGCTGCTTGATGCGACCTTGGCGTTGTGCGACGACATCTACCAAGGGCGCCGTGATGTGCCCGAACGGGTGATTGTGGCGCAAACCCGCGCCCATCTCGAAGATTTGTTTTTGGTGGTGGTGGCTGGCGAATTCAACGCTGGTAAATCGAGCTTGATTAATGCCATTGTGGGTAGTGAAGTCATGACCGAAGGCGCCACCCCCACCACCGATGCCGTCACGATGTTGCGCTACGCCCCCGAGGCGATGGCGATTTCACAACAACCAGGCTGGGTGGTACGCGCCCTGCCGGTGGCGCTGTTGCAACGGATGTCGATTGTTGATACCCCAGGCACCAATGCGGTGTTGCGCCATCACGAGGTCCTCACCCGCGAAATAGTACCCCGCGCTGATGTGGTGGTGTTTGTCACCTCAGCCGACCGACCCTTTAGCGAAACCGAGCGGGCTTTTTTGGCGATGCTCCACGAATGGCAACGCAAAGTCATCTTGGTGGTCAACAAAATTGATCTTTTGAACCCCCAAGAATCACAAGATGTCTTGAATTTTGTGCGTGAGCAGGCCACGGCACTGTTTGGTACTACCCCGATGATTTTGCCGGTATCGGCGCGGCGGGCCCGGGCTGCAACTGCCGAGGCGTATGCCGAGAGTGGGTTTGCGCCACTGATGAGCTACCTCAACGAGCGCCTCGACGATCGCACCCGCCTGCGTATCCGCCTCGAATCACCGCTTGGCGTAGCCACCCAAACCCACGCCCATGTGGCCCAAATCGTCCAAACCCAACGAGCCGTGGTCAACGATGATGCCCAAGCGGTACAACACCTCGATGCCCAAATGGTGCAGTTCGCCAACGATATGCGCCGCGATGTCGCCGGTCACCGCGCCGCGGTGGCGGCTGCCTTGAGCGATGCCGAAGTGCGCGGCATGCAGTTTTTTGATGACCAAATCCGCATCATGAACATCCATCGTTTGATTCGGGGCAATGCCTTGCAAGTGGCCTTCGAGCAAGAAGTGGCTGTCGATTTGGCGACGGCCATCGAAACTCATACCCAGGCCATGGTTGATTGGATGATCGAACGTAACTTGCAATTGTGGCAAGGGGTGGTTGATTATTTGCGCCGGCGCCCCATATCGGCAGACCAGATGGTCGGTGAGGTAGGCGCCACATTCCAGTACAATCGCCAAGCCTTGATTCGTGACATCGTCAGCCAAGCAGGCCGGATTGTGGCCAGTTACGACCGCAACGCCGAAGCAGCCCAAATTGCCCTCGAATTGCGTGAGGCCATTGCCACTACTGCCGTGGTGCAAGTAGGGGCGTTGGGGTTGGGTGCATTGATTGCGACCTTACTCAAAGGGGCTGTTTTTGATACGACGGGAATTGTGGCGGCCAGTGTGATTGCCATCGCCGGCCTGTACATCATCCCCAATCGCCGGGCGGCCCTCAAACGCCAGCTCCACGAACGGTTGAGCGATGTGCGTACCCGCCTCGTCACCACCATCGACCATCAATTTGACCAAGAGCTCGAACGGATGCTCGAGCGTATGCGCCAATCCGTCGGACCCTATACCCGTTTGGTGGCAAGTGAAGTGCATCGCCTCGGAAAAATCGAAGAAAATATGACTACGATTAATGACGATATTGCGTCAATACGGGCTGAAATAGAAAACTTGTTTAACAGTTAATTGACACAAAAACGCCCTCCATGCAGTAGCGCATGGAGGGCGTTTGATATTACCCCACGCGGGCGACGATTTTTTCGGCTAGGGTGGCGACGATGCCCTCGGGGTAGGGATAGGTCAACATCAAAATGATATGGGTCATACCGGCATCGACGAGGGGTTGCAAGGTGGCAACGGTGGCATCGATATCGGCATAGTTGACCCGCACTTGGGTCGATGATTCGATCTGGGCGGGGTCACGACCAACCACCGCACAGTGCTCGTGCAGGATTTGCAGTTTGCGTTGGTATTCTTCAACCGAGGCTGGCATCGAATTCCAGACATCGGCGTATTGGGCCACCACCCGCAGGGTGAGTTGCTCGCCGGCGCCACCAATCACGAAGGGCGGGTAGGGTTTTTGGATGGGCTTGGGTTCACAGCGGGCATCGTTGAGTTGGTAGTAGCGCCCGTCAAAGTCGGTGAGTGGTTGGGTAAACAGGCGTTTGGTGATTTCGCAGGCTTCACCGAGGCGGCGGATGCGCTCGCCGGGGGCATAGAGCGGCAATCCCATGCTGGCGTGCTCGTATTCGTTCCAGCCGGCCCCTACCCCAAAGTCGAGCCGACCACCCGAGATAACGTCGACGGTGGCGGCCATATGCGCGTGCACAGCGGGGTGGCGGTAGGTATTACCTGCCACCATCAAGCCGATGCGCAAGCGCTGGGTCTGGGCGGCCAAGGCCGCTAACAACGTCCAGCCTTCAAAGCAGGGACCATCGAGGCTGCCTTGGATGGGGGCGAAATGATCGAAGAGCCAGGCATGTTCAAAGACCGGATTTTGGTCGGCTGCTAGCCAGACGCTCCGCATGGCTTCGTAGGTGGTGTGTTGGGGAGCAGTTTTGATGCCCCAGCGGAGTGGTGCCATTGGGTTCACCCTTTCGGTATAGCGAGTTTGCGTATTGTACTGCCAAAATGCCAACACGATAATAGCGCGAGTGGTAAATCTGCAGCTGCCCGTTAGGCCGCTGGCACCCAGCAGCGTAACCAGCTGGTGTGGGGTAGTGGGGTGATGGTGTAGGTGGCGGTGCAGGCGGGGATGACGAGGGAATCACCGCAGTGTAATGCATAGTGTTGATCCGCCACGTTGAGTGTGGCAGCGCCATCAAGCACGGTAATGATTTGGAATGAGTCGGCGGGGCGCTGCCAGGTGGTGGTGGTGGCGGCGCTGATTTTTTCCATTACAAAAAAATCAGATCGAACCAGCTCGACGTGACCCGCGCCACGTACCACAGGCGTGGTAATTGCTGGCAAGGGGTCAGCGGTGTGTGATACGGCAATGGCTTGGGGAATATGCAGTTCGCGTAACGCACCGTTGGCGTCACGGCGGGCGTAGTCGTAAACGCGGTAGGTCAAATCAGAGGTTTGTTGGATTTCGAACAACAAAATCCCCGCATTGATGGCGTGAATCGTACCGGCGGGTACAAACACCGTATCGCCGGCAGTGACGGGAATATGGCGGAGCAGTGGTGCGAGGGTATTGGTGGCGATAGCGTGGGCGTAGTCGTCACGGCTGATAGCATGGGTCAGGCCATGGATGACATCGTTGTGACCGGAAGTGGCGATGATATGCCACGCTTCGGTTTTGCCATGGAAACCGCTAGCGGCTTCGTAGCGATGGGCGTAGGCGTCATCGGGGTGGACTTGGACCGAAAGTGGTTGATTGGCGTCGATGAATTTGGCCAGCAACGGGAATTCGTGGCCGTAGCGCTGGAGCGAACGGGTGCCCACCAAATCAGCACCATGGATTATTACCGCCTGACGGAGGGTTTGGCCGGCGAGGGCGCCGTCGCGGATGAGGTTGTCGTTATAGACTTCCCAGGTTTCGGCGAGTGGTGTGGGTGCATCGGTCAGATTGAGCCAGGTTGCGAGCTGATTCCCGCCCCACAGGCGGCTTTCGTAGTGGCGCACGAGGCGGAATGGGAGCAGGCTCATTTGCTTCTTTCTACAAGGTGCAGGCGTAATTCGACGCGCCCGATTGCAATAATATCGCCATCGCTGAGCGCAGTATCGGAATTGACTTGCAAACCGTTGATGTAGGTTTTGTTGGTACTCCCCAAATCACGCAGGCGCCATATGGTGTGTTGTTTGGTGATGATGGCGTGATGATCCGAAATCAGTGGGTCGTTGAGGATGACTGCGCAATCGCTTTTGCGGCCAAGCACACTATTGTCGTAGATTTCGTAGACTTTGTTGCGGGGGAGCAGGGTGGCGCCAGGGCGTTGGATGACAAGGAAGGCATTCGTGCCCACAAAAGCCGGCATGTTTTGGTCGCCGCGAATCATGGTGCGGAAAATGCGCCATACGAACAGATAAATCAGCCCTACCAAGGCAACACGCAAAATCCAGACGATGAATTCGAGTGAGAGATTGGCAATGTCATTCATGCGTCACCACTTGGATACGTAAGGTGTAATTTGAAATGGTAATGACGTCTTTTTCGACGGTGATGATGTGAGGCTCGCTGGTCAATTGCGTCCCGTTGACAAATGTGCCATTGCGTGATGCCAAATCGGTGATGGCAAAACGTTGGGCATTGTAGCTGATTTTGGCATGATGGCGCGATACTTGGTGGTCTTGCAGGATGATATTGTTGCCAGGTGCCCGCCCGATGGTAATCAATGTTTGGGTCACAGGAATATGTTCGACGATGTTGTCGGTCGAAACAATCAATACGTGTTGATGGCGGGTAGGGTAGCGTTCGGGTTGGGTATTGACGATAGTGGGATTGCGTCCGTCAATCAGGGCAACTTCCAGCATATCGGCAGTCGCATCATCGGCAGTGATTTGGTTCCCCGGGTTGTTGGTGTCGTTGTCGATACGCACCACGCTCCGTGGCAGATTGGGATCGCTGGCAAGTAATACGGTGATAGGTTTGTGGGTGGTAAAGCTACGATTGCGGGCAAGTTCGGTCAAATAGGTCGCCAGCTCTTGTTCGATACGGAGATGGCGTTTGCGATATGTATCAAAATCATTGGGATGTAAAAAAAGCCGATAGGTATCTGGTACGACCACTACGCCACTAGAATTTGCGATTTGATTGGATTCCATGGCACGTTCGAGTCGCCGCGTGAGCAGGGCGACATCGAGTGGACTTTTGAAAAATCGCGCCATCGAAGTTTCGACGATTTGTTCCATGAATGATTCAAAACGGGCAAGTAACGACATTGTAGACACCACATCCCATAAAAAATCTCTAATTATTGTACCATGTTGACGTGTACGCTTTGGGATTTGTGCCGATACATGACTGATAGATGGCTGAACGAATAATTCACTAGCACTGAATAGTGGGTGATGTTGCGTCATCTCGTATCAGCGATTGCGTTGGATTTGGTTATGGCACAAAAAACCACCCCGTTGTTACAACGGGGTGGTGCGGCACAACCGATTAACTTGGTTTGGCAAGGGACAAGAGGAAATCGGCGTTGGTGCGGGTTTTGGCCATCCGGGCGAGCACCAGTTCGGTGCCTTCGTTTTCGCCCAGCATCGTCACCATGCGGCGCATCGTCCAGACTTGCTTGATGACCTCGGGTCCCAGCAAGAGTTCTTCGCGGCGGGTGCCACTGCGGGTAATGTCGATGGCAGGGAAAACGCGTTTCTCGGCCAATTTACGGTCGAGGTGGAGTTCAAGGTTGCCAGTTCCTTTGAATTCTTCGTAGATGACGTCGTCCATGCGGCTACCGGTATCGACCAAACAAGTGGCGATAATGGTGAGTGAGCCGCCGTTTTCGATGTTGCGGGCGGCACCAAAAAAGCGTTTGGGAGGGTAGAGGGCGATAGGGTCGATACCGCCAGACAAAGTACGCCCGCTGGGGGGGATTTCGAGGTTGTAGGCGCGGGCTAGGCGGGTAATCGAGTCCATCAGGATGACGACGTCTTGGCCGATTTCGACGAGGCGTTTGGCGCGCTCGAGGGTCATCTCGGCCACTTTGACGTGATCTTCGACGGGTTCATCGAAGGTACTCGAGATGACTTCGCCTTGCACCGAGCGGCGCATGTCGGTGACTTCTTCGGGACGTTCGCCAATCAGCAACACCATCAAATGAATGTCGGGATGATTGATGGCGATGCCATTGGCGATGGCTTTGAGCAGTAGGGTTTTGCCGGCCTTGGGGGGCGATACAATCAAGCCACGTTGGCCACGACCCACGGGTGCCACCAAATCGACGAGGCGCGTCGATAGCAGATTGGGGTCGGTTTCGAGTTTGATTTGGACATTCGGGAAAATGGGCACGAGTTGGTCGGCCGACGGGCGCTTGCGGGCTGTTTCGGGGTCGATGCCATTGATGAATTCGACGCGCAACAGCGAGAGATAGCGTTCGTTTTCTTTGGGAGGGCGCACTTGGCCGATGATTTTGTCACCGGTGCGCAAGGCAAAGCGCCGAATTTGTGATTGTGACACATAGACATCGTTTGGACTGGCCAGCATGCGTTCGCCACGCAAGAAGCCAAACCCATCGGAGACGATTTCGAGCACACCTTCACTACTGATATTTGTCGCCACGACTTCTTCGGTTACAAGTGGCGTTTGCAGCAGCAATGCGATCAGTTCTTGTTTTTTGACATTATTACTAAACGAGATCCCGCTGGCCTTGGCCATATCGCGGAGCTCTTGGATGGTCATGCCACTGAATTCGGTGGCTAAGGCTGGTCGCGGATCGTTGGTGATGGGGATGGGGGGGGCGGCTGGTGTGACAGGAATCGAACGCACTGCTGCTTGTTTGGGGGTTTCGTATTCGAAACTTTGTGTGTCGCTCAGTGTGGGGGCTGGCACGGGGGTGGGGGCGGGTGTGGCAGGGACGGATGTCGCTGCGGTGGGTAATTTGCTACGGATACGTGGCACACCAAACTCCTTGATTTTATTGCGTGTGATGCATCGCACATCATGACGCGGTATAACGGGGGTATGTTCAGCGGTAATCAGCAAGACTCCATGTGTGATTCGGGTCGTGCATGGCGCACATGTGAGGCTACTCGTCACGAGCTGAGGGGACCGTATAGGTGCTCACCCAGATACGGCAGAGGAATGTTATTCCACAAAAACGGAATAATCCAAAATTAGTACATGTATAACACAAACTACGCTAGTATTGTACCATTAAATACATCGAGTTCAAACAGAAAAAAGGGGTCACATGACACAATCTCGTAATCAATTACGCTTCACACCACGGGTACTCATGATTGTCCATGATCCACTGGTCACTTCAACGCAACGACTCCACCAATATTATGGATGGAATGACCCACGCCAGCTGGCCCAGCAGTATATTGCGGATATCCATACGGCGAGTCATGGTGCGGTGCAGTATCAGGTGGTCAACATCATCGATGCGCCCTGGTTCCCCGTCAAAATCGATGGTTTCCAGTATGATACGCCACAGTACATCAGTAGCTGGCGCCAAGGGCGCATGCACCAACCCGATGGACTCGATTATCAGGCCCGAATTGCTACGTTTGATTTGTATGGACGCGTGCAACGTGATGAATTCGATGAGGTATGGTTTTTTTCACCGCCCTATGCAGGTGAATATGAATCAATTATGGTTGGTCCGGGGGCGTTTTGGTGTAATGCCCCGGCCATCGATGCCCCAGCCGCCGCTAAGCGTTTTGTGATGATGGGATTTAATTACGAACGTGACGTAGGGTGTATGCTCGAAAACTTCGGGCATCGGGTCGAGTCTATCATGCAACAGGTCTATGCTCGCCGACCACAGAGCCGTAATCTCTGGCAAGAATTTTGCCAATACGAGCGTACGCATCCTCAGGCTGCCGCCTGTGGCAATGTCCATTTTGCACCCAATAGTCGTACTGATTACGAATGGGGGAGTCGCCAGCAGGTATGGTCGACGTGTGATCGTTGGCGTGACTTCCCAGCCAGCCAGGCTGCCCCGGCGCGGCTGGTCGATTGTCGCGAGTGGGGTAATAGCGACATGCGGGCCCATCATGTATGGTGGTTCCAACATTTACCCCATACACCCGCCATGCTTGACGGGGTATGGGGCGATTGGTGGCGTTATTGTATTGATCCCAATACGGTAGCGTAGGGGATTAATTGCCGATGAGCGCTATGCGGGCACTCATCCCAGCCCGCAACCCGACAATATCGGTGAGTTTGATATGGACGGTGTACAAGCGGGCATTGCCAACGACAGTGGCAATCGGCGAAATAAATGTGACCACACCGGGGTATTGTTTGCCGGGCATTGCATCTACAGTGACTGTCGCAGCCTGATTGAGGGCAACCCCACCGATATCAACATCACTAATCATGACTTCGGCTTGCAGATTGACGGCATCAATAAGTTGTACTGGTGCCCGTCCCGCCAGATTGGCCGGGTCACCGACGCTGATATTGATGAATGATACGACACCATCAAACGGCGCACGGATTTCGGCACGCTGGCGATTGAGATTGGCCAGGGTCAATGATGCTTCGGCTTGGGCAACGCCTGCTTCGGCTTGGGCGCGTTGGACGGTGAGGCGATTGACGGCAGCTTGAGCGATGGCCAAGGCTGCTTCGATGGCTGCCCGATCTTTGCCAAGCGGTTTGGTAAGGCGTTTGAGTGCTAATTCTGCTTGGGAAACTTGTTGCTGGGCGGTGTCAATCCCTACTTGTTCGGCTTGGACGGCTTGGTCATAACCGATTTGGGCACTCTTGAGCGAAATCAACGCTGCGTCGCGTTTTGATTTTGCAATATCATAGAGCGATTCGTATTGGCGCGTGCTGGCATCGTTGATCCGATTGGACCGGCCGCCTGCTGATGGATTGTAGGGATATGTACCCTTGTCTTGGATCCACTTCCAGTTGAATTCATCACTCATAAATTGGGCCGTCGCTTGAGCCACGGTTTGGCTCACCAAATCGAGCTGGAGTTGGGCTTGGGTTTTGGTCAATGACAGACGATCGCCGGTGCTTTTCAAGTTTAATTTGGCGGCATTGAGCGATAATTGTGCCGCTTCGATATCGGCGCTAGTGGCACCAGGCTTGGTGGCATCCAAGGTTGCTTGGGCTTGGGCCAACTGGGCCTGGGCGGCCCGACTATCAGGACCATCGGCTTGGAAGCCGGCCAAGGTCGCTTTGGCACTCACCAAATTGGCGGTGGCTTGGGCTACTTGTTGATCATAGAGGGCGGGATCAAGTGTGGCAATCAAAGTGTCTTTTTTGACGCTATCACCTTCTTTGACCAAGATTTGGGCCACCGTACCAGTGACTTGGAAGTTGAGATCGGCATCATTGAGCGTTTTGATTTCGCCCGTACCACTCACCGATGTGGTCATGGCACCCGTTGCCGCGGTATCAGGTGTGGCCACCAGAGCCCCCACATCGATGGTGGGTTGGGGTGTTGGTTGTTGGTCGGCGGCGGTGGCGACAGTGGTTGGTTGGCTTGTGGCAGCGGGGGTGCTTGCGCACGAAATTAGGCCGGTGGCGATGCCACTGATAATCAGACTACGAATGAACTGTTTGCGTAACATGATATTCCCTACTCCTTTTGGGTATGATAAAAAACTATTGTGCAAGGCACGAATTACTTGGTTGTGACCGCGTCGTCGTCATTCTTCCGCCCAAAACGACTGGTAAATGACTCTAACAAACTATAGGCGGCCGGTACCACAAACAGGGTCAAAATCATCGACGTCAACAAGCCACCAATCAATACGGTGGCCAAGCCACGCCGGAATTCGCCACCCTGCCCGGTTCCGAAAATATGCAACCCAAAGGCCACTGGCAGTGAACCGGCGACGATTGCAAAGGTGGTCATCAAAATGGGGCGTAAGCGGACTGAACCGGCCACCCGCAACGCTTCGTGCTTTTCGAGACCGGCACGGCGCAATCGATTGGTGAAGTCAACCAACAAAATAGAGTTTTTGGTGACCAACCCCAGCAACATGATCAGCCCGATCATCCCCGTGATGTCGAGGTCGGTGCCCGTCAAGATCAAACCAAGGAACGCGCCGATGAAGCTGAACGGCATCGCCAACATAATCACAACGGGCTGACTAAATGAACCGAATTGTGAGGCAAGCACCATATAGACAAACAAAATCGACAGTGCCATGGCGATAATCAACGAGGAAAACCCGTCGGTTTGTTGTTGGGATTGTCCAGTGAAGCTCCACGTCACATCGGCAGGTAATTGGATGCCTGCGACTGCCGCTTTGACCTGGGTTTGGGCGTCATTGATGTTGAGCTCTTCGAGATTGGCGCCCAATAAAATCTGATTGAGGCGGTCATAACGCCGGATGGTGACGGGGCTACTTGCCAACTGGAATTGTCCGAGTGAGCTCAGCGCCACACTCCCACTACGCGTAGGGATGATGATGTTGCCCAAGGTCGTCGCATCGTTGCGGTCGGCTGGTTGCAAGCGCACCACGATATCGGTATCGATACCGTTACGGCGCAATACCGTCGCCCGCTCACCGTTAATCAAGGCACGTACCGATGACGCAATATCTTGATTGGTCAATCCCAAATCACCGATACGAGCGGGGTCTGCGAGTAACCGTAATTCTGGTTTGCCTGGTACATAATTACTAGCGAGGTCAACTAATCCGGGAATCGGTTGTATTTTGGCACGGAACTGATCGGCGAGCGGTGCAAGTTCTTCGAGTGGGCGATTACTCTGGAGACTGACTTGCAACGTACGTCCAGTGATGCCCGTGCTTGACCCTTGGAAGCTTGGCACACCAAACGCCAAACTTGGTGCAAACGCGAGTTTGGTGCGCACTTCGTTTTGGGCATCAATCGTGATTGTTTTGCCCTTCAGTTTGACACTAAATTCACCACGTTCGGGGTTGCCGGCAAAGCCGATATTGCTGATGACAGATGCGACATTGGGCTCTGCCATCAACACTGCTTCGATCCGCATCGCCATCACGTTGGTTTCTTTCAACGTCGTACCAGGAGGCATTTCGAAGCCCATGATATATTCGTGGTTGTCTTCACTCGGGAAGAACGAGAATTTGAGTTTGCCAGCGACTCCGAAGCTCGCCACCAATACCGCCAACGCTACTACCATCACCAATATGCGATTGCGGCGGGTTGACAGACTGCGGCGTAACAACTCGCCGTACCATTCACCAAGTGCCCCAGGCGATTCATTGGCTTCGTGCAACAACGAGGCATTGGGGTCGGTTTCGTCGATGTCAATCACATGGGCTACGGCATGCTGATCTTCGGGTTTTTGCGCTTTGGCACGGAACAAATTGGCCGACAACATGGGCGCAAAGGTAAACGCTTCAATTAGCGACAATATCATGGCGATGGCCACCGTAATACCAAAGGATTTGAAAATAATCCCGGTGGTGCCAGTGGCAAATGTCACCGGCACAAATACCGCCACAATCGTGAGCGTCATCGCCAGCACCGACAATGATACTTCGGCTGTGCCTTTGCTTGACGCCACCCGGGCGTTTTCACCGCGCACCGTGTGACGGAAGATGTTTTCACGCACCACAATTGCATCGTCGATGACCAACCCGACCGCCAGCGACAGTGCGAGGAGCGTAATCAGATTGATAGTCAACCCAAATAACGGCATGATGGCAAAGGTGGCAATCAAAATAATCGGCAACCCGGCCATGGTAATCAAGGTGTTGCGCACATCGCGGAAAAAGATAAATACGATAATCAGCGCTGCGATGGCTGCAAAAATCAATTCTTCGATTGAACTAATCACTGATTCATTCACCGACACCGATTGGTCGCGGGGAATGATGTAGTCCAAATCACTACGGCTCGCAAATAATTTGGTTAATTGTGCTTTGACGGCATCCCCAACCTGCACCGTGTTGGTGCCCGATTGCTTGCGCACATCGAGAATGATGGTGTCTTTGCCATCGAGCCGGGTATAGTTGACTTGGTCGGCTACCCCTTCGGTAATCGTCGCCACGTCATTGATGGTGTAGTTGCTACCGGTAATTTGGATTGTGCCGATGTCTGCGATGCCGTTGAGCATACTCGGCGCCCGCAAGCTGATGTCTTGACTACCGGCAGTAATCGACCCTAATCCCAAATTGGCGTTGGCTGATTGCAATGCGCCAATCAATTGGGCGGGAATCAAGCCATACGCCTGCAATTTGTCTAGCTTCATGTTGACATTGATTTGGCGCGTCAAGCCACCTTGGACGGTGACCGAACCGACGCCCGTGGCACTTTGCAAGCGGGGCACGATTTCGTTGTCGATAATGTCACGGAGTACCAATGGGTCAGTCGTTGTTTTGGGTGAAATCGCAACCGAAATAATCGCTGCTTGATTGGGGTCAAAGCGAAAATAAATCGGCTCGCGGATGTCGCGGGGCAGACTATTGCGGATAGAATTCACCTTGCCACGTACATCCTGTTCGGCTTGGGTGGGGTCGGTGCCGTCGTTGAACTCCAACACCAATACTACTTGGCCATCACTCGAAGTAGACGTAATGTGTTTGATACCACTCAACGTGTTGACTGCTTGTTCGATTGGTTTGGCGACTTGGTCAACCATACTACTTGGGCCTGCGCCTGGGTAGGATACGGTGACTGCCACAACCGGCACACTGATTTCGGGGAGCAAATTAACGGGTAATGTGGTGTATGACAATATCCCGAAGGTAATTGCCAACAACATCATCATGGTAATAAATACCGGTTGCCGGATGGCTGTATCCGATATACCCATGCCATTCAGTTTTTCGCGAGATTCGCGTGTTGCCATGAATAACTCCTAGATGTGATTGTTTTCACAGATAACTATACAAGCGACACACGAGTAACACACACGCCAAAGGGATGAATCTGAATCATCCAAATGGGTGATGGCATCGTGCATCGCCGGCGATGCAATTATATGTTCTCTACGATAACTATACTTGAATTTGTCGAAGTGAGGGGGATGATATTTATGAGATTATGCTTAATTTTGGGGAAAATAGCTGGAGCGCAAACACGAGATAATCTACGTATTTGCGGATAAGCAGCTACCCACTATGTTGTGGTGATTGTGGGGTGAGATTTTTGAGAAACACAACCCCCACAGCAATCAACTGATTACCGTGGGGGTTGCGCAGTTCCTTAACGACCGTGATTTTTAAGCCAATTGTAGCTTTTGCTGATGCTGTCAAAGGGATCAGCGGGACAGACATCTTGTTCGACAATCAACCACTCGACGCCAGCCTTGTCAGCGGCGGTGAGGATGGCGGGGATGTCGAGGGTGCCATGACCGACTTCGGCAAAGGTGTGTGAGCCGGCGGCCATGTCTTTGAGATGCAAGCAGGGGATGCGCCCGTGGTATTTGGCGATGACGTCGACCGGATTCATACCGGCAAATGCCAACCAGTAGATGTCGATTTCGGCGTTAATCAAGCCGTTGGCGCTTTCGTCAAGCAAAATCGTCAAGGCGTTGGTGTCACCGAGGTCTGCCAACTCGAAGTCGTGGTGGTGATAAAGGAATTGCATGTCAGCGGCGTGACAGCGTTGACCAATCACTTCGAATTCGCGCATAAAGGTGCGCCAATCTTCGGCACCACCCCGTTGCGAGGGCGCCATCCACGGGCAGATTACATAGCGCGCGCCTAGTAATTTGAGGTCACTAATGACTTTATCGAGGTCACCCCGTAAAAAATCAATGCCCACATGGGCACCGGATACCAACAGATTGTTGGCAGTGAGCTCAGCTTTGATTTCGCTGGCGGGGATTTGGTCGGTATACACCAATTCGACACCGGCATAGCCGATTTGGGCCACGCGCTTCAGCGTACCACGCCAGTCGGCGGTCATGGCGTCACGGACGGTGTACAGCTGCACACAAATGGGTTGTGACATGAGCGATTCCTTTGGATGCATAAAAAAGATACCCCTCTATACAATACCTGCGCCAATTGAAAGTGGCATAAAAATGGCTTTTGCCTTATAGTTTTGGTATATGACCTCCAAAAACAAAGGAAAAGCCATGGATATATTCGCACTGTTTCGCTCCTTTTGTCAAGTCCATTC
>JBBAWW010000025.1:0-34629 GCA_040397035.1 Roseiflexaceae bacterium
CGTATCAATGCACCGCCCCACAACCAATGAGCCGCCTAGATTGGCGTAGGTATTGATTAATCGGATAATTTCCCCATTTGGGCGTATCAATACACCGCCGAACAATCAACGAGCCGCCTAGATTGGCGCAGGTATTGAAGAAAATATCAGTATTGCATTCTACAAAAAAATGTGTATAATTTTTTTATTGATCAGAAAGGGGATGCTATGACACGCTATCATTTCGTTACCTATTGTATTGTTGCTCTATTCGTATTTACTGCTTGTGGTAACACCAATGCACCAGATGCTTCAAGTCAAGCGAATCCAACCGAAGTAGTAAGTTCACTCCAAACCACTGATGCGGCTACTGTGGTGACCGATGCGACGCCCGCAATCGAAGAACCGACAGCTGCTGATGCAGCGGGAAATGACTCGTGGAATGGGAATAATTTTGCCAATAAACTTGATGCCCTCGATAGTTACACTGCGACCTTCACGTATACTTCCACGAGCAACGGCAAAGAATCTACGTGGGTGTGGCAGCAAAAAGTAATCCACAACCCAGCCGCGATGGAAATCCGCACCAATTCGAATGGTTCCGATATCCAGTCGGCTGATTTTCGTATGGTGAAAATTGCGGACAAAATGTATACGGTAACCAACGACCCCGTGCAATGTATTGTGGTGGCAGATCAATCGCTTTCTGAAGGGTTGAACCCTGATAACATTATTGGAAATATCCCGTTTGCGATGCAAAAAACTGGTGCCGGTCCAGATGTGTTTGGACATGCGACAGATGCATACGCGTTCACGGGGAATGAAGCCGATGGTTCGAACTATCAAAGTACTGCCTTGGTAGAGCGCGACGATGGATATGCGATGCGCTGGGAAGTGACTGGTAAAGAAAAAAATGGTGATGTACTCGAGCCAATGTCATGGAAATATGAATTGAGTGACATCAATGTGGTTGCGCCTGTCACATTGCCAAAAGAATGTGAAAACATCGGCAGTGGCATTAAATGGCCGATGCCTGAGGGTGCACAAGTGACCATGGAAACCAACGAAATGCTCGGGTTGACTTCAGCGAAATCGGTGTCGGAATTGACCGATTTCTATTCTACAGCGATGAAAGATGCTGGGTATGAATCAAGCGATGGTGGCATGAATACGGCTGATTCTACGCTGTTGATGTTTAAAAAGGATGGTAAAACCATTACTGTGATAATTTCGCTCCAAGATGGCAAAGGTATGGTTATAATTACCCAACAATAAAAATAAGCCTTCGTGAAATCCACCCCCAGTCCAGATTACGAGGGGTGGATTTTTCTGGTTAAAACGAGGGAATGTATTTCAAAAAAAGAAGACGGTATACCGAATGTAGTAGCGAAGAAGGGAGTTCCAACACAACAGTTGAGTCTTTTCCACCAAAAAGCCGATTGCGCCGGCTGACGCAATCGGCTGTCTACATTGTAGCAGTGGTCTAATTGATACCGAGGTGTTTGCGCACGATATTAGCCAAATCTGCACTAAGCGAAGGCACTCCTTCGGCGATTGTCATACGGTTTTTGGTCATACTAAACGCTAATTCGTTTGCGAGGTCGGCAAACCCCGTCGCCCCACCCCAACCGTCATGCCCAAAGGTGCCCCGGCGATTGCCGTAAGTGGCGCTGGTATCACCCAGCGCATAGCCCAACCCAAAGCCATCTTGGCGACCACTGACTGCATCTGCGCTCCACGATTGGATGGCGGTGGCGTTGGAGATACGCCGAACCGGCAACAATCGCACGCCATCGACGCCGTTACCTATGAGCGAGGCATAGACTTTGGCGATGGCACGGGCACTGGCCATCATGTTGGCCGCCGGGATACAGGTGGCTTGGAAGGCCGGGTGGTTGGGCATCAACGTCGGATCAGCCATTGGGTTTTCTTTATACGCATCAGCACCCAAATCATGACTCATCTGGGTGGCATCACCACGGCGGTCGCTGGGCAAACCGATAAACAAATCGTTGATACCTAATGGTTTGCAGATTTCAGCTTGGATGAATTGCCCAAATGCTTTGCCGCTAGCAGCCTCAAGCACTTTGGCCAGCGGCCAGCCGTAGCTCAAGCTATGGTATTGCTTGACATGGCTGGGCTGGCTAGTGGGAGTCATGCCGGCAAGCGCCGCCGTGATGGCGTCGTAGTCGGCATAGGTCATCGGCGATACCGTGGCTGGGATTTCGGCGATGCCAGCGGTGTGGCTCATCAAATGCCGGATGGTGATGTTTTCTTTGCCGTTTTGGGCAAAGGCTGGCCAATAACTGGCAATGGTGTCGTCGTAACGAATCAGGTTTTGTTCGGCCAACAGATGCATGGCCGTGGCGGTGATGCCCTTGCTGGTCGACCAGACCCAGACCAAATCGTCGGGGCGCAGGGCGGCGCCACTGGCGTCACGGGTGCCGCGAGTGATGTCGACAATCATTTGGCCGTGATGGTAGACACAGAGCTGGATGCCTGCTTCGCGGCCGTCGGCGATAGCGGCGTCGATGTGATTGGTGAGCGCTTGTGTAAGTGACATAATGTTCTCTCTATACGACGAAACTAGGCGGGAATTTGCAGGTGTTCACGCACAATGGTGGCTAATTCTTGGTTGATTGAGGGTGCGTTGGGGGTGAGGGTCATCTGGGTTTTGGTCATGGCAAAGGCGAGTCCATGCACGGGGTCGGCAAAGCCGATGGCACCGCCAAAGCCGTCATGCCCAAAGGTGGTGTCACGGAGTCCCATGGCCGGCAGACTTTGGCCGAGGAAGTAGCCTAATCCAAAGCCCCGCTCAGTATTGACGAGGGTTTGATCCATGGCCCAGCGCTGTACTTTGGTGGCCATGGCGACCCGCCGTTCGGGGAGTAGACGTACGCTATCGACGCCGTTTTCAATCAATGATGCATAGACGCGGGCAATCGCACGGGCACTGGCC
The DNA here is from genome assembly GCA_040397035.1 of Roseiflexaceae bacterium. Classification (GTDB taxonomy): domain Bacteria; phylum Chloroflexota; class Chloroflexia; order Chloroflexales; family Roseiflexaceae; genus UBA965. Next base: position 2,939 of record JBBAWW010000025.1, read on the forward strand.
ATCATGTTGGCGGCGGGCATGCAGGTGGCTTGGATGCCGGGGTGATTGGCCATCAAGGTGGGGTTTTCGTGGGGGTTGCTGGCAAAACCATTGGGGCCGAGGTCGTGGCTCAAACGCGCTGCATCAGCCCGACGATTGGCCGGCAAGCCAAACACCAAATCGGTGATACCGAGGGGCTTGCAGATTTCGTCTTGGATGAATTGCCCAAAGCGCCGCCCATCGACTGCTTCGAGCACTTTAGCGAGGGGCCAGCCGTAGGTCAAACCGTGGTAGGCCGGGATTTGTCCGGCGCGGCTGACGGGCGTCATGTTGGCGAGTACGGCACACACGGCATCATAATCAGCGTGGACTTCGAGGGAGGTACCGGTGGGCAAGTGGGGAATCCCGGCGGTGTGACTCATCAGGTGGCGAATCGAAATCGCTTCTTTGCCGTGTTGGCCAAATTCGGGCCAGTAGCGGGCAATCGCGTCATCGTATTCGATGAGTTTGCGCTCTGCCAAGATGTGCATGGCGGTAGCGGTGATACCTTTGCTGGTCGACCAGACCAGCACCAAATCGTTGGGCGTGAGGGGAGTCCCGGCATCGTCACGGCTACCGCGGGTGATGTCGACAATCATTTGGCCATGATGGTAGACGCACAACTGGATGCCTTCTTCGCGGCCATTAGCGATGGCGCTTTCGATGTGTTGGGTCAGGGCTTGACTGAGGGTCATGATACGTCCTTTTTTTGAAAAAATAAGCCCTAGGCGGGAATCTGCAGATGATGTCGTACTATTGTAGCCAATTCTGCGCTAATCGCAGGCGCATCGGGCTGTAGGGTCATCTGGGTTTTGGTCATGGCAAAGGCCAGCCCATGCAAGGGGTCAGCAAAGCCAATCGCTCCACCAAAGCCGTCGTGGCCAAAGGTGCTGTCACGCTGTCCGAGCGCCGGCAAACTCTGCCCTAGCAGATAACCCAAGCCAAATCCGCGTTCGCAGTCGAGCGTGCCGTCGATCTGCCAACGTTGCACGCTGGTGGCGATGGCGACGCGCCGCTCGGAGAGCAAACGCACGCCGTCAACACCACTCCCAATCAACGACGCATAGACTCTGGCTATCGCCCGGGCACTGGCCATCATGTTGGATGACGGCATGCAGGTGGCTTGGATGCTGGGGTGATTGGCCATCATGGTGGGGTCAGTATGGGGTGCATCTACAAATGCATGGATTCCGAGGTCGTGCCGCAAGCGGGCAGCGTCTTTGTGGCGTTGCGCCGGCAACCCCACAAACAAATCGCTGATGCCCAGTGGATTGCAAATTTCGTCTTGCACAAATTGTCCAAATGAGCGCCCATCAACCGCTTCAAGCACTTTGGCCAGGGTCCAGCCATAGCTACGGGCGTGGTATTCGGGGATTTGGCTCGGCCGACTCGTCGGGCGGAGCTGACTGACGAGGCTACAGGCCGCCGCAAAATCGGCATGGGTGGCAATCGAGGTGTCAGCAGGCAATGCGGCAATCCCGGCGGTATGACTAAGAATGTGGCGGATCGAAATGGCATCTTTGCCGTGTTGGCCAAACTCGGGCCAATAACGGGATACCGCATCATCGTATTCGATGAGCTTGCGCTCGGCGAGGATGTGAATGCAGGTGGCGGTGATGCCTTTGCTGGTCGACCAGACCAGCACCAAATCATCTGGATGCAGTGGTGTGCCATAGTCATCGCGGCTACCACGGGTAATGTCGACAATCATTTGACCATGCTGGTAGACACACAACTGGATGCCTGCTTCGCGACCACTAGCGATGGCGCTGTCGATATGCTGAGTCAAGATTTGACTGAGAGTCATCAGCCTGTTCCTTTGTGGGTAATAGCAAAAAAGCGCCACCATCACGATAATCTTGCATTCAAGCGAGATTATCGTGATGGTGTGCTGGACTGTTTAGGCTTCGGGGATGCCTAGATGGGCGCGGACGGCCTGACCAACTACCAACGAAATTCCGACTGGGGCGACATCATGGAACATGTTGGTTTTGGCGAGGGCAAATGCGAGATCGTAATCGGGGTCGGCAAACGCGCTAGAACCACCCCAGCCACCATGCCCAAACACCCCGCGCCGGCGTGACATCGATGAATCTTCTTGGTAATCGGGGAGCTGATACCCCAACCCCAACGCCATCCGGAAGCCGGTGGTGCCGTCGATGGCAGAGCGCTGCACACTGCGGAGCATGTCGACGCGGCGTGACGTGAGCAAGCGCACGTCGTCAACACCATCACCTACCAGCGAGGCATAGACGCGTGACAACGCTCTGGCGCTGGTCATCATGTTGATACTAGGCATACAGGCCGATTGCACACTGCGTAGATTGGCGAAGGCCGCCGGGTTGTTGACCATGTCGATGGTGCCACAATGATCGTGGCTGAGTGGGTGGGGTAAGCCATCGTAGCGCAACTCGGCAGTATCGCCGTAGCGGCTACTAGGCAGACCGATGTGCAAATCTCGAATGCCTAATGGGGTGCAGATTTCGTCTTGGATGTACTGGGTGACGGTGCGACCATCGGCGCGCCGCAGTACTTCACCGAGCAACCAGCCATAACTAATGGCGTGGTAGGCGGGCGATTCACCGGGGTGGGTTTTGGGGGCCATGGCGGCGAAGCGCGCACACATGCCGTCCCAATCGCAGATTCCGGCACTGGTCACCCGGGGCATGTCGGCCATGCCCGAGGTGTGCGCCAGGAATTGGCGGATGGAGATATATTTCTTGCCGTTTTGGGCAAATTCGGGCCAATAGCGGCAGACCAAATCGTCGTAGTCCAACGTCCCTTTTTCGGCGGCGATATGCATTGCCAGCGCCATCAGTCCTTTGGTCATTGACCAACAATAAATCAAATTGTCGGCGCTGAGTGGGTCACCCGCACTATTGCGGGTACCACCGCTAAAATCGACGATTTGTTGGCCGTGGTGATAGACACTGACTTGGATGCCGTATTCGGCACCTTGGGCTTGGTAATCGGCGACGATGGCGGCAATTTGTTGGGTTAATTCATTCATGTGCCTACTCCTTTGCTATGCACGTAATGCGGGGGTACGATACACCGATTTGCCGGCGACCTGAATGTCGCAATCAACCACGTAGGGCGCAATGCCTGCCAGATTGGGGGTGATGCCCAAGCCGACGCCGGTGGGGATGTGGATTAAGCCGGCGCTGTCGGGTAACAGGTGCTCGTGGGTCATGTCCCAGGCGAGTTGTTTGAGGGCTACGGGGTACTCGCAAATTATATCATTTTCTATGCCGGCATACGGCTGTAACGATGCACTCAAGGCCAGGTTTGACGTAAATGTATGATTGACATACGTAACATTATTTTTTTGGGCGTATTGGGCAACCTGATGGGCAATGCTAATGCCGCCAATCCGGCCGGTATCGATTTGCACGTAGCCGAGTCCGGCATAGTCGATCATATGTTGGGCCATATAAAACGTATGACAGCCTTCGCCTCCCGCCAGCTTGACGGGCGCTGCTGAGTGACTGATGGCGGCGTATGATTTGAGGGCACCCGACACAAACGGCTCTTCGAGCCAGGTGACGTGGCATTCTTGCAGGGCGGCGAGGCGGGCTTGGGCTTTGCTGACATCGTCGATCCAGACGGTGCCGGCGTCGATGAGCAAAATTCCGTCACTACCCAGTCCTTCGCGGGCGGCATAGACATGGGCGGCGTCAGTGCTGACACTGCCTAATCCATATGGCCCCCAACCAAATTTGGCGGCTTTGAAGCCTTTGGCGCGTACGTGTTGGGCTAGGGCCAAGGTTTGCTCGGGGGTATCACCAAACAATTGTGAGGCATAGGGTAGTTTGGGATAAGCGGTGGCGTAGCCGAGGAGCTGAAACACCGGTGCCTGCATTTTTTTGCCCAATAAATCCCACAAGGCGATGTCAATACCCGACAAGGTGTGTTCGGCTTGGAGCAAATCGAGGCTATTGGCACGCACCAACGCACCGATGCGGTAAATATCGCTGATGTCGTCGATGGTCTGACCCAGCACCGAATCGCGTACCGGTTTGCAGGCACTATGCGACATCGGGCAAACCAGGCTGGCAATCGATACCAGTGGCGCGGCTTCGCATTCACCCCAGCCCACATATTCGCCTGCTTGCACCCGTACCAGCAAGGCGTCTTGGCTGCCATCGCCGATGTCGAGCACTTCGGGCATGGCTAAATAATAAAAATCAACGGCATCAATACGCATGATAGTCTCCTTGTGATTGCTGATGGTGAATCATAACAAAAATAGTTACCCGATATTGACAAATTCTACCATCACTTTTACCATAAGGTAAACACGTTTCACAAATACGAAAGGGCTATCAATGAAGATCCCAGCTCAAATAGTGTTCGCCGCCGATCGCTTGCAATTTGTTTATCAGTCTACTCCAGCCCGTTTTTTGCAAAATTTAGAAGTCGGTGAGGTCGGTTGGGGGATGGCAGATTCTGGCTTATTTGCCGTCGAAGTCGATGGTGAACGTATCGATGCCATGCACCCGGACCTCGTATTGCAATCAGTCAATCAAACTACCCCTGCTGAAGGCCAAACCCAGACTCAACTCACGTTCGCTTATGCACCGTTGCAATTGACCATTGATTTTTTTGTGATGACGTATGCGGGAGCCACGCTCTGCGAAAGCTGGATTGTGGTCAAAAACCATGGCAATACACCACAAACCATCACTCGCCTCGATTCGTTGGTGCTACATATTCCTTCGGCATCCTACGACATGTTGCATTATACCGGTGGCTGGGGCAGCGAATTCGAGCCGGTGCGTGGTCGCTTAAATGGTGATGTGCGCCTCGAAACCCGAGCCGGGCGTTCGTCACAAGGGATGCACCCGTGGTGCACGTTGTGGCGGGATGGCCGGTCGGCAATGTCGGTCTCCGTGGTCTGGTCGGGGAATTGGGCCATCCGCCTCGCTGAACAAGCCGATGGGGGCTTTGAACTGAGTGCTGGCCTCAATGAATGGGCCTACTTTAGTGTGCTCGATACCAACCAATCGGTGACTGCTCCCAAAGTGGCGTGGGTGCTCAACGACAACCCTAGCCTCAATGATTTGGCGCAACAATATGCCACTATTGGCCGCAAATACTGGTACCCCCATGCGCCATTGGCCGATGCCATGCCCGTCGAATGGAATCATTGGTGGACCTACGAAGACCGAGCCATCAACGAAGAAGTATTCCGTGCCAATGTCGATGTGGCCGCCAAAATGGGGATGGAAGTCTGTACCCTCGATGCGGGCTGGTTTGGCCCCTCTGATCCTGGTACGCACTGGTACGATTACCGCGGTGATTGGCACAACGTCAACACGCGCCGATTCCCATCAGGCATCCGCGCCTTGGCCGATTATACCCACCAGCACGGTATGGCGTTTGGGCTGTGGTGCGAAATCGAAGCCTTGGGACGGCATGCCGAGGCTGCCAAACAACACCCGACGATCGTAGCAACTCGCCATTCCGCCCCCCTCGGCTATGTCTGTTTGGGTAGTGATGCCGGCTGGCAGTGGGCCTATGACACCCTTGATCGTTTGATTAGCGATTATGCCGCCGATTGGATCAAGCTGGACTTCAATCTCGACCCGGGTGCGGGCTGTGACCGTACTGACCATGGCCACGGTGCTGGTGACGGCTTGTTGTGCCATTATCACGGCTATTATCGTCTGCTCCAAGCGATTCGGGATGCCCACCCGCATGTGGTACTCGAAAACTGTGCGTCAGGTGGCTTGCGCATCGACCTCGGGTTAGCGCGCCAAACCCACATGGCTTTTTTGAGTGATCCCGATTGGCCTGAGCATAGTCTGCAACTCTTTTGGGGCGCCGCCACGATGCTGGCTCCCGATGCATTGCTGCACTGGGGGTTTTGTGAGTGGGGCTTTGCAGACCACCCGCAACAAACCTTTGACCCCCAGAGTACGGCCCTGACGGTCAGCCAACTCGACTACTACACCCGGATTGGTATGTTGCGCCGCTTTGGTTTTTCGCAGGGCTTGCCTACCCTATTGCCGTGGGTGGCTGATCGCTATGTGCAGCATATTACTGATTACAAAAACACCATCCGGCGTTTCGTGAAGTATGGGGTGTTACACCTGCAGACCAATCAACCGCGCCGTGACGGGACGCTCGATCGCTATGCGGCCTTCCAATATGTGCTAGCAGATAGTGCTGAATCACTCCTAGCGGTCTTTCGTTTGCCAGGTGCCAAACCACGCCGGGTGATTCCGGTGACCGCCATCGAGCCAGAGCTCCAGTACCAATTGACGTGGCTGGGCGATAATCGTGTGCAAACCATGGCAGGTGCAGACCTTGTCAACGGCTTGGACTGCGATGATTTGCCCGGACCAGGGGCGGTCATAATTCTGATTCGCGCCATCCGGCCTGCTTGACACCTGTGTATCCTATGGTATACTCAAATAAATATATTAATGAAACGTTTTCACATATGTGAAAAATAAAGCTACCGGGTAACAGTGAGGTTATCGAATGGTGCAAGAGAGTCGCACAATTGAATCACGCCGCCTAGGCAAACGTGAACGACGTGAAGCAATGCATGCGTATGTCTTCATGTCGCCGGTGATTATCGGGTTGTTGTTGTTTACGCTTGGTCCGGTAATTGTGTCGTTGGGGTTAAGTTTCACTGAATACAACTTGTTGAGTGATCCCAAATGGATTGGGGTCGAAAACTACATCGAGATGTACGGCGAAGATTTGTTTTGGCAATCATTGCGTGTCAGTGCCATCTACTCAGTGGTCAGCGTGCCACTGGGGTTGGTGCTGGCACTTTTTTTGGCGATATTACTCAATCAAAAAATCCGCGGGATGTACGTATTTCGGGCGATTTACTATCTGCCCACGGTTATTTCGGGGGTCGGGGTAGCAATGCTCTGGCGCTGGATTTTTAATGGCCAATACGGGGTCATCAACACGCTGTTGCACAACATTGGAGTCAAAGGTCCTAATTGGCTGATCGACGAAAATTGGGCCTTAACGGCCTTGATTATCACCAGCATTTGGGGCGTGGGTGGGACGATGTTGATTTTTTTGGCGGGGTTACAAGGCATCCCCCAAGAATTAATGGAAGCAGCCGAAATCGATGGTGCCGGGCGCTGGCAACAGTTTCGGCATGTGACACTCCCGTTGATTTCGCACGTAACCTTTTTTAATTTGGTGTTGGGAATTATCGGGGCGTTGCAGGTATTTACGGATGCGTATGTGATTACCAATGGTGGTCCCAACAACGCCACGATGTTTATTTCGGTCTATTTATATCGCCATGCGTTTATATATCTCAATTTTGGGTATTCGGCGGCCTTGGCGTGGGTGTTGTTTATGATTGTGTTGACATTGACCTTGTTGGTGTTCCGTTCATCGCCGATTTGGGTATTTTATGAATCCGAACGACAGGGGAAGTCATAATGCATACACCAATTCGTTGGTTTCGGCGCAGAAGTAGTCAGCAATTGCTAATGGCAATTGGTGCGGCGTTGTTGTTGCTCGTCGGTGGGGCAGTGATTATGGTGCCGTTTCTTTGGATGATATCGACGTCCCTCAAGCAAGCAGGCGAAGTCTATTTGATGCCGCCCATCTGGGTTCCCAGTGATCTGCAGTGGGTCAATTTTGTGACGGCCTGGACCCGTTTGAATTTTTCGTTGTATGCCAGCAATACCTTTTTGATTGTGAGTACGGTAATGATTGGCACGTTGTTTTCGGCATCGTTTGCGGCTTACGGGTTTGCCCGTCTACGGGCACCTGGGCGTGATTTTATTTTTATGTTGTTGCTGGCGACATTGATGTTGCCCGGGGCAGTGACGTTGGTGCCCACCTACTTGATGTTCAACAAAATTGGCTGGGTGAATACGTTTTTGCCGTTGATTGCGCCGGCGTTTTTTGGCAATGCATTTTTTGTGTTTCTGATGCGCCAATTTTATATTACCATCCCGCGTGAACTCGAAGAATCAGCCATGATGGATGGGGCGACGATCTATCAGATTTGGTGGCATATCATGTTGCCCCTGAGTGGTCCCGTGTTGGCGACGATTGCGGTGTTTACGTTTGTGGGTACCTACAACGACTTTTTCACGCCGTTGATCTATTTGTCAGATGATACGATGCATACCATCGCTGTGGCGTTGACCTACTTTCAAGGCTCGGCCAAGATTGGTCCCAAGATGCATTTGCTGATGGCGGCGGTGTCGATTTCTGTCATTCCGCCACTGGTATTGTTTTTGTTTGCCCAGCGCTATTTTGTGCGTGGGATAGTGACAACTGGTATCAAAGGGTAACCCCCTCTGTACATAACAAATGGTTACAACAAGGAGAAGAAGGTCATGAGCCAGGAACACGATACCCCAAATGGTGCCTTGAATCGTCGCCGATTCTTGCGCACAATGGCACTCGGCACCGCCGCCCTTGCTGCTGGTGTGTTGGCAGCTTGTAGTGCGACGCAGCCAACTGCCGCTCCCGAAGCGCCTGCCGCTCCCGCAACCGACGCTGCCACTGGTGAAGTCGCCAAATTCAAAGCGTTGATGTGGAGCAATTCACCCGTCCTCGACGAAAACTTCAAGAAACGGGCGGATTTGTTCAATGCCAAGTACTCAGGCAAATACGAAGTCGACATGCAATTGTTGCCATGGGATCAGTATTGGCCCAAGGTTGATTTGGCATACGCCTCCAAAGACCCCATCGATGTCTACTTCTGGGACGTGCAAGCCTATGGTCACTACAAACAAGACTTGCTCAAAAACCTGCAAGAAGATGTCAATGTGGCCGCAGATTTGAGCAACCCCGAGCTCTACCCCACCAACTTGTTTGATGTGTGGCGTTTTGACGGCTCCAATCTGTTTGCCATCCCCGAAAACTTGCAGATGATGCAGATGTACTACAACAAAGATTTGTTTGACAAGGCTGGCGTGAAGTACCCCGATTCCTCGTGGACCTGGAACGACGTGTTGGCAGCAGCCGAGAAACTCAAAATCAGCGAAGGTGACACCGTCACCCAATGGGGTTTTGACATTGGCGATTTGGGCGTATGGTGGGGCGCACAGACCTTGGCATGGAGTCAAGGTGGTGCCTTCTTTGACAAAATCGTCGAGCCGAGCAAATTCACCGTCAGTGAAGAAAAGTCGGTCAACGGTCTCAAGTTCATCCAAGATGCCATGTATGTCAACAAAGTGGCTCCTGACCAAGCCACCCGTTCGATTGTCGGCCAAGAAGTCGGTATCTTTGGTTCAGGCAAGGTTGCCATGACTCCCGGCGGCTCGTGGGGCATGTCCGGCTATACCGACCTCAAATTCAAATGGGATGTCGCTCCTTTGCCCAAGTGGACAGACGCTACAGTCATGCCCTATTGGTTTGGTGGTTGGGTAGTCGCCAAAGACGGCAAGCAAACTGATGCAGCCACCGCATGGGCTATCTGGTGTGCCACCGAGTACCAACAGACCATGGCCGAGACCCGCGACTGGATTCCGATTCGTACCGATGCCCGCAATTCAGCCGCCTTCCTCGGTGGCTTGCCTGCTGGCTTCAAATCAGTCCTTGATACCTTGCCCGATGCCAAATTGGGCGATATGTATCACAAGGCCGGCCAGCAAATCCTCGGTGAAGTCTTTGGACCAATCCTTGATCAATTCTGGAACAACAAAGTCACGGCCGAAGAAGCAGGTAAGCAAATCGACGAAAAAGCCAATGCCTTGTTGGCAAAAGGCTAAATTCGTTGCATTCGTTCCGTACTCTACCAATAATCGTTGGTGGGGTACGGGATTTTTATCGAATGGAATTGGTAGATAGAGGGGATTATGCAAATAACGCGCACGGATACGACCACCATTCTCCAGCATACAAACGTTACACTAACGCTCACCCATGAACAACAGCAGCTGCGCTATGTGATGCAATCTCCCCAAGGGGCGTTTGCGTCATGCACGGGTATATTGGGTGATATCACGTGTAATCAGCACTCCATCGCTTGGCAATCGCTGACCGTGGCCGACCCAGTCACACACGCAGATGGTACTACCACCGTGGCGGTGGTGGCTGATGGGGATGGGTTACAACTGCAGTTGATGATCCAGTTTTTTGCACGGCATGCCATGGTGCGTACGTGGGGAACCGTACATAACCGCAGTACGCAGATGTGTACGATCACCGATTGTGCGATTGTGCATCTCATTTTCCCACAAGCACCCCTCTATCTGTTTCATGTCGATCAATTCAGTTGGGTATATCGACGCGATTTTTTTAGTCAACATCAAAGCCAAATCTGGCCGGGTCGTACCCCCATCGAAATCCGCATGGGTTCATACCCATCGCATTACGACGGTGCCACCAGCTGTGGCTGGTTTGCCATGCGTCCTCCCCCCCACGACACCAATCCTCAGCAGCCCAATCAGGGCAGCGGAGTAGTGTGTGGTATCGAATTTAATGGTAAGAGCCGAGTGCATGCTTGGGCAACCCCTACCACAACCACGGTACGCAATAGTATCGATACGCTGGCGCACCAACTTGCACCCGATGGCGTATTTGAAGTGCCAGGCATGTTTATCGGCGGGTATGCGGGTGACTGGGATGAGGCCGGGTTTGTAACCCAACGTTTTGCCGAAGCGCATATCCACCCTGCCTTGCCCGACCAACACTACCCGTGGGTGCAGTACAACTCGTGGAAGTACGGTCAAGAAATCAACGAAGCCCAACAACTCGCCGTGATCGATACCTGTCACGAATTGGGCATCGAAGTGGTGGTGATAGATTTGGGATGGGCGCGCACCATTGGTGATTGGTACGCCAATTCTACCAAGTTCCCGCGTGGACTAGCGCCATTGGCTGCGCGCGCCAAGCAATACGGTATGCGCTTTGGGGTACATATTGCCATGGCGCAATGTGCGTCTGATGCCCCGATTGCGCAGGAGCATCCTGATTGGTTGATTCATACCTACGACGATTACTTTGGGGCAGGGATTTTGTGCTTTGGGCATCAGCCCTGCCGTGACTGGATAATTGCCCATATTTCACGCTTGATCGAAACCGAAGGCATCGACTACATCATCCAAGACGGCGAAGATATGGTCAAATACTGCCCCCGCACTGACCATAGTCATGCGCCTGGCGATAGTAACTACGCCAATTCGCAATATGGACTCGACATCGTGATCGGTACTATCCGCGCCAAGTATCCGCATGTAGTACTCGAAAACTGCGAAGATGGTGGCATGATGATGACCTACAAAATGGCCCAACTTTATCACACCAGCATCACCGTAGACAACATTGCCACCTATGCCACCCGCCAAGGAATCTACGGGGCGTCGTATCCTTTTTCGCCGCGCTATAGTGTGCGCTACATGGAAGACGATCCCACGCCCTATACCTTGCGCAGTGCGATTTTTGGCGGACCACTGATTTTCATGCAACGCATTACTGATTGGAATGCCGACCAACGCCTCGATGCCATGCGGGCCATCAATGAATACAAACGCTACCGCATCTTGATCCGCGACGGCAAAGTCATCCACTTGTTGCCACCTCGTGCCAATGTCAACAATCAAGGCTGGGGCTGGGACGCCATTCAATCCGTTGCGGTACCGGCCGACCACAGTGTGGTGATGGTGTACCGTGCCATGGGTGATACGCCGTCGCGGGTTATCTACCCGCGCGGGTTGCAGTTCGATGCCTGGTATCTGATTGAATGTGAAGATGCCCAGCAACAATGGCAACGCCGAGGCAGTGATATCATGCGCTATGGGGTTGCAGTAGCACTGCCGGAATTTGGTGCAGAAATCCTGCGACTCGACCGGATTGAATCACGCGATTGAAGGGATGATGATGAGTTATACCCGGATTGATGCCAATTATACCTGGCGCGGATTTCGGGCCGTTCTGCTCGAAAACCGTTATCTGCGCGCCATGTTTTTGCCAGAGCTGGGGGGCAAATTGTGGTCGCTCTACGACAAAATCGCCGACTGCGAAGTGTTGTGGCACAACCCCCGCCTGCCCCCACGCCCGGCTCATTATGGTGCCGCCTACGATGATTGGTTTTGTGGGGGCTGGGATGAGCTCTTCCCCAACGACGCCCCTACCATGATTAGTGGCGAGCCCTACCCCGACCATGGTGAATGGTGGGCAATGCCGTTTGAGTGCGACATCATCAACACGGATAGCTACTGTGGCATCGTGCTCCGTCGCCGTGGGGTGGTGACGGATACGGCAGTCGCAAAAACAATCACATTACATAACGACGAGTCGCAACTGCGCATTCACTACCAACTACACAATCACAGTTACCAGCCCCTCGATTATTTGTGGAAGCTCCATCCCGCCCTCGTCATCACCCCTGATTGCCGTATCGACATGCCGGCGCAGCGGGTGATTGTGGACGAGGGTTTCCGTGGGCGGGTAGGTGCCGACATGGCGCAATTCACCTGGCCGCATGCGGGGGCGATTGATATGCGCCAAATTCCCCCAGTGACCGCTCAAAGTTGTGATTTTTATTATGGCCTCGACCTGCAGGCGGGCTGGTGTGCCTTGACCGATACGCGCCAGCACCGGGGCTTTGGGTTGGCATTTAATGCCGAGCTGTTTCGTTCGGTATGGGTGTTTGGGGCGTACGGTGGCTGGCGTGGCTTGTATACCACCATCCTCGAACCCTGTACTGGCTACCCCTATCGCCTCGACGATGCGGTGGCGCAGGGGACGGCTAGTCGTTTGTTGCCGGGAACACAACTCACCACCGAATTGCGGGTGGTGCTCTATCAAAGCGCAACGGGCGTGACCCATATCAGTCGCGATGGTCAGGTAACGGCATAGTAACGAAGGACGTGGATAATGGGTGTGTCGCAAGTGGCATTAATCACCGGGGCGGGCAGTGGGATTGGGCGTGCGACTGCCCATGAATTGGCTGGCCGTGGTCATCGGATTGTGGTTGCCGATATCAATGCCGGTGCTGCCGAGGCCGTGGTCATTGAAATCACGCAGCTGGGTGGGCAGGCCGTCGCAATTGGGGCTGATGTCTGTCGTGATGCTGATGCGATGGTAGCAAAAGCACAGAGCGCATTTGGTCTGATTGATATTTTGGTCAACAATGCGGGGATTTTTTATCCGGCTGATTTTTTGACCACACCCTTTGCCGAATGGCAAAAAGCCGTAGACGTGATGTATTTTGGGGCGGTGCATTGTAGCCAAGCGGCGGCGCGGGCCATGGTGGCACAGGGCCATGGTGGTCAAATCGTCAATGTATCGTCAGTCAATGCATTTCTAGGGGCACCGCAGTCGTCACATTACAACACCGCCAAAGGGGCTATCGATCAATTGACGCGCTGTCTAGCGGTAGAACTTGCGCCCCACGGGATATTGGTCAATGGTGTGGCGCCAGGCTTTGTCGAAACGCCCATGGCCATTGTCGACGGCGTTAGCGAGCATAGCACTGCCGAGTTTCAACAGTTTTATGTGCAACGGCGCCGGATTCCCTTGGCGCGTCCTGCCGACCCCAGCGAAATCGCGGTGGTCATCGCCTTCCTTGCCGAAGGCAGTGCGACCTACTTGACTGGCCATACTATCGTGGTTGACGGCGGCTTATCCGTGACGTTTTAATGCCATACGGTAGCCGAGGATGGTGGATAGACTATTGGCTTGGTTGCGAATCAAATCGAGTAGTTGGATGCGCCGCTCGTCGGTAAAGCGGATGTTGGGGACTGATATACTCATCCCGGCCACGATTTGGCCTTGGGCGTCGTAGACCGGCGCCGCCACACAACACAACCCAGGCGTCGATTCTTCGTAATCGAGGGCATAGCTGTTATTGCGCGCAGTGGCAATTAATGCGCGTAACTCGCTTGGATTGGTGACAGTGTTGGGCGTGATGACGGGCAAAATGGTATCGTCGGGGATGCGTGCGTAGAGTTCAGCGTCACTGAGATTGGCCAGCAGTACTTTGCCTACCCCAGTGGCATAAGCTGGGAAGCGCTTGCCCACGGCGGATACCATGCGAATGGTATTGGTGCCCTCTTCTTTGGCCACGTAGAGTACTTCGTTGCCATCGAGGACGGCCAAGTGCACCGTTTCGTTGCACATCCGCGCCGTGGTACGCACGATTTCCCAGCCATCACTCACCAAATTGGTACTGGCGATATAGGCGCTGCCTAGCTCAAATAACGCTGGTCCGAGTCGATAGGTGCGCTCGCGTAAGCCTTCGCGTAGGTAGTCGTGCACTACCATCGTATTGAGCAAGGCATGGGCGCTACTTTTGGGGAGCTGGAGCTCTGCACAAATCTGCGTTAGTGATAATCCGTCGGGGTGATTAACTAGTAATCCGAATATCTCAAATACCCGGGCTGCCGATTTGACCACGTATTGGGCTTGTTGATCTGACATGTAATAATTCAACTATATGAAATTGATTCTTATATACGAAAATACCATAGATTGTATTTTTTGTCAATCAAAGCCGGCGACACCACCGCGTGGTCTCGCCGGTTTACTGTCATGGTTTTAAACAAAAATTAAGGCTTTGGCGGTGGTGGCATCATTTGCGGTTGGAGCATGATACTGCGAGTGAGGGTACCATCGCTTACTAGTACGGCAGGCAGCTCACGCGAGGCGTCAGATATCGTTACCGTGATGCTTCCAGGGGCAGCCTGGCTGGCTGGGGTAATCGTATAGTCACTGGTAGTCAATGCGTACCCGGGAGTGACAGTGAGCGGGGTGGTACTCGTCCCAGTCAGTGCCATGGTAAACGAGCGGCCTGCGCCAGGTTTGGCGCTAATCTGGACATCCCACGGGGCAGATTGTTGGCGAGCGACCAATAGATAGCCACCGATGCTGGGGCGGAAGTCGCCGTAATAGAGGGAGCGCGTGCCGTCGCTATACACCAGCACATCGGGATCATTGCCGGCGACGAGGCTGTTTTGTTCGTTGCTCCACGTGAGTCCATCGGCTGACGTGGCTGTCCAAATCGACTGATTGCGGGCAAAGTACATGGTGTAGCTACCGTCTTTTTCGCGTAGTACAAAGGGATGTTCGGCTGAAACGGACATGGCACTGGGGGCGCTAATATCTGCTGCGCCAATCCGTGGGTCGGGTTCAACCTGCTAGGTCAGTCCATCGCTACTCGTGGCACTATAGATTGCATGCGCCATAGGCCCCGTGCCAGGGATTGGCAGGTCGCTGAAATAGGCTCGGTAGCCCGTGTCAGTCGCAACCACACTGACGCCACTTAATTTGGGCAGCACTGTGTCACGACTGTTGATCCTGACACCTGGTTCAAACGTAAACGTCAGCCCGTCATCACTAATGGCACTCCCCACACCGTCGCTAGTAATGAAGTAGAGGCGAATCCGTTTGTCGGCCAGCACTACTGCCCGTGGCATACCATTGCCATCGGGTAAGCGTAAACCAGCTTCGGCAGTGAATTTCAGACCGTCAGCACTAATTGCACTCATCACCCCTTTGTTTTGGGCAAAAAAGTAGAGCTGTACACGTCCATCGGGGAGTTCGATGGCGCTTTGGTCGGCAACGGGCAGACCTGCATCGACTCCCACATCACTGGGTTGCAGGGTGACGCCCTGATAATTCCAGACGGTCACCGGGAATGTCTGGGTCTCAATCGGCATGGGTGCCTAGTTATCTGCGGGTGCCGGATTGTTGCCATCGCTGGGTGGTGGTAACGGCGTCCCATTGACCGGTGGGGGCGGCTGATTGCCATCCATGGGGGGGTAATTTGGGGTCAACCGTTGATTGCGGGTGTCCGATGGGATTGGGTTGATTGCCGATGGGCGCTTGCCCGGCACAGGCGCTGATACTCAATACGGCCAGTATCAGCCCGGCCATAATTCGGCTTTTTGGTAGCATAGTTACTTCAACCACACATATAACAGAGCGATTCCAACCAATACTGCGGGAATCATACAACAAAACAAGTAGTAATCAGGGATGTCCCAGAACATAATGAATCCTATTGATAATGAGAGAGAATGCTGTATGTAGTATAGCGGTAAATATGGATATGTATTACTGTGCAAAAAACGTGAATACGTGATTTTTGGGGAGCTTTATACCCAAATATCGTGCAAGAATTCGATAGATCGGGTGTTTTTTTGAAAATAAAATTAGTGGGATTGGAGTATTTATGCAGATCATATGGGTGAATTTGGGTAAAGAATTACCATCACAACCATTGTCGTGATGGCAATCAGGCAACTACAAAATGTTCAGCGCTCGTGCGATTATATTCAAGACGAGGCTGACGACGAGTGGCGACAAATCAATGTTGTTGACGGTCACCTTGTCACGAATCGGCGCGAGGACTGGTTCGGTGATTGGTATAAGTGCGATATTCATGCTTTTGAGTACGGCAATCGTGCTTTTGATTACGGGATGCACGCTGTTGGTGTCGACTTTGTCGATCCATTGCATGATAAAACGAATGAATAACACGAATTGATACACAGAAATGACTATTCCGATGATTCCTAACATGAGCATGCTCCTCTTCCGGGATGCGACTATTAGTGGTATCGATACAACTCTAGTCGCGACGGCTAATTGGTTATTGCAGCACACTAGAGAGCAATGATGCGATGATGCTCAAGATGACGCTGACGACGAGTGGGGACAAATCAATGTTGTTGAATGTCACTTTGTCGCGAATTGGTGCGAGTACGGGTTCAGTAATTGGCTTGAGGGCCGTATTCACGCTGTTGGTGCCGTCTTTATCGACCCATTGCATGATAAAACGAATGAACAACACGAGTTGATACGCCCAAATGACTGTTGCGATAATTCCCATCATGAGTATGCTCCTTTATTGTAGGCGGTTTTCGGTGGTTGTATCGATGATGTCCATCATATCACACAGCAGGTGATTAATCGGGACAGAGATACCACAAGTGCCGGCGTAGCGCACTACTGCGCCATTGATGGTAGCGATTTCGCTGGGGCTACCACGCAATACATCTTGTAAGGTCGATGACCGATTGGCGGCGGTGGCGGTGGCTACTTGGAGTACATGCGCCACGGGATCGGCATACGGCAATGTGATTTCGAGTGCCTGTGCAACGGCAACTGCTTCATTGACCGCTTGGGTCAACAATGCCCGCGCACCAGCATGACTCGCCACCATCCCATTGGGTATGCGCAAAATCCCCGTCAGTGCATTAATCCCCGCGTTGACAACCAACTTGCCCCACACCAAACTGTCCAAATCATCACTGGCATGCGCCGGTAGTCCACCATCCGTAAGGGCCGTGCTGAGTTGCTGAATCAGTGCTGGCGCCAGGGTAGTGGCAAACACCGTGTCACCCATACCGGCATGGCGCACATGACCAGGACCAATTAACGTCGCGCCAAGCGAGGTAACTCCACGGCTGACTCGTGATACGCCGAGTGTCTCGGCCAACACATCCGCACCACCGATGCCGTTTTGCAGGGTCACACAAATGCCGTGGGGCGCCAGCGCATTCGCGACTTGTCGGGCCCCCCAGGCGGTCTGGTGATACTTGACGAGTACCAACGCCACATCGGCGCCACCGACGGTTTGGGCATCGCTGGTGGCATGGGGATGGCAAGTGGTGGTGACGCCGTCACGCTCGCGGCGTAACCCCTGTTGGTTGATGGTGTCGACTTGGGTCTGCCAGCCATCAACCAACCAGACAGCGTGGTGTGGTGCCAGGTATGATGCGAGCAGACACCCCATTGCACCAGCGCCAATAATTGCTATTTTCACGCTTCGGACTCGAGGCGGCGCAACAACTCGGCATCGATTGGGAAGCTGTTTTCGGCACCGGGGAATTGACCATTGAGCACGTCTTGGTGATATTGTTGCATGCCGTTTTGGATGAGTTGACCTGCTTCAGCATAGCGTTTACCAAAGGGCAACCCAAAGCCGGCGAACATGCCAAACATTTCGTGGGTGACCAGCACTTGCCCGTCACAGCCAATCCCGGCGCCAATCCCGATGGTGGGGACTTTGAGGCGTGAGGTGATATAGGCTGCCAAATCAGCTGGCACTGCTTCCATCAACACACACCAGCACCCGGCGGCTTCCATCGCCAAGGCATCATCCAAAATCCGTTTGGCGGCGGCGTAGTTTTGGCCACCGATGACGTTGATACCGCCGAGGCTCGCGGCGGTTTGGGGTGTCAAGCCAATATGGGCGATGACCGCAATTCCGGCATCGACGATGGCTTTGGCGGTGGGGGCTTGCTTGCTGGTGCCTTCTAATTTGACACAATCCATGCCCGCTTCTTTGATGAGGCGGCCGGCATTGCGAATAGCTTCGCTGATGTCTGCTTGATAGGCCATAAATGGCATATCACCCACCAACAAACAGGTTTTGGCGGTGCGACCGACTGCTTTGCAATGGTGCACCATTTCGTCCATGGTGACGGGTGAGGTGCCACTATAGCCCAGCATCACCATCCCCAACGAATCGCCGACTAGGATCATTTCGACCCCGGAATCTTCGACGAGCCGGGTAAATGGGGCGTCATAGGCGGTGAGCATGGCAAACTTGCGTTGCCCTTTGAGTGATTGGATAAACGGGATAGTAACCTTGGCCATGATTGACTCCTTTGGCTGTACACCGGGGATTTCACACGGTGTTTGGTTTATTCTACGGCAATTATAGGGGGTGTTGGACTGTCTGCAAAAAATGCAAGGCGGCATGTACATACACCGCTGCGGCCTGCTCGACTTCCGTCACAAGCACGTATTCGTTGGGCTGATGGGGAATGCGTTTGCCGCCGGGACCATAAACCACCACCGGCACTCCCGCATCACGGGTAATAATCGTGCCATCGGTTGATCCGGGTACCCCGCCGAACGGCGCCTCTTGGTTGTAAACGGTGCGATGACCATGCTGGAGTGATTGTACCAAGGGATGATCGGCGGCGATTTCGGTCGACGGGCGGTCATCGATGATACTCACGGTAAACCGAAATTTCGCATCGATTTGTTGGACATCGTACATCAATTCCTCGACCCGCGCCACAATCGTGGGGTGTGATACCCCCGGGATGGTGCGGATGTCGAGGTAGGTGTCACACGTATCTGGTAGCACATTGATTTGGCTGGCTTCGCCGCTAATCGGTGCCCTGGCCACCGTGGGGCTGAGGTAGATTTTGCCGAGCAACGGGTGTTCGCCGTGGGCCGCGCGTAATTCGGCTTGGATGCCTAGCACGCGGTGGAGTAGATGAATCATGCCGGTCAGGGCATTGACTCCTTCTTCGGGCATAGCGCCATGGGCGACCCGACCAAATGATTCGAGTTTGAGTCGCAGCGCACCTTTTTGGGCAATACAGACTTCATGTTCTTCGGGTTCGCAGATAATCGCCCCGGCGGCGCCATGGGCATGGCCACGGGCCACGATATCTTTGATGCCAATCATCAAGCCTTCTTCGTCCACGGGGATGAGCAAGCGGATAGTGCCGGCAAATTGTGCACCGGCGAGTTGGATGGCTCGCACCGCATACAGCATCGCCGCCACGCCTCCTTTCATGTCGGCGGTGCCCCGTCCGTACATGCGACCATCGACAATCGTGGCGCCAAAGGGATCGTATGTCCAGGCACTCATATCGCCCGGCGTGACGACATCGGTGTGTCCTTCAAACAACAGCAATGGACCAGCGCCGGCGTTGCCGCGCAATTCGGCCACGATGTTGGGGCGGCCGGGGGCGACTTCCCAGCGTTGTGGCTGTAAGTCCCATTCGTCGAGCAGGTCATAGATCAGCGTGGCGGCGGCGGTTTCGTTGGCACCATTTACCCCTGGCAAGTAGACACTGGGAGTTTGTACGAGGTTGGTGAGGAAGGTAATCATGCCGGCATTGTCGAGGTGTGCTAATGCGTGTATGGTGGTGTCTGTCATTGGTTAAATTCCCATTGTCCGGCCAATATAGGCTCCGATAATCCCAAACAGCAATACAATCAGTCCGGCAACGACATCTTTGCCACTAGCCTGCATGGTACGGCGTTTGGTGCGTCCTTCTCCGCCCCGATAACAGCGGGCATTCATGGCGATAATCAAAATCTCTGCTCTACTAAGGGCATTGACAAACAGCGGAATCAACACAGGCACGAGTTTGCGGGTACGGGCGATGACGCTGCCTTGATCAAACCGCACGCCCCGAGCGATTTGGGCGCGCATCAAGCGCTCTAGCTCCGTAATCAGCAAGGGTACAAATTTGAGGGCAATCGTCATTGTCATCACAAATTCGTTGACGGGGAATTTGAGACGCTTGAGCGGATCCATCATGATTTCGGCGCCATCAGATAAATCAATCATCGTGGTGGTAAACATCAACGTGTTAATCGAATGATAGAGCACAATTACGCGACTGAGCGTGAAAACACCGCCGAGAATGCCTTCGTATGACACCGACAAAATCCACCAGCGCCAGTAATAATGCATTTCGACGCCAGGCAGGGCCTGATAAAACAAGATCTGGAACGGCACAAAAAAGAGCATGGTGCGAAACAACAAACGATAGCCACGCAACGTGTAGCCAAGCGGAATGCGGGTGGCCAGCTGTACGATAATCGCCAGCGCAAATAACGGTGCAATACTAATGAGTCCGCGGGTCATAAAGGCACACACCATAATCACTCCCGCACAAATCATTTTGGTGCGCGGGTCGAGGCTGTGTACCGCCGAACGGATGTCGATGTATTGACCAAAGGTGACATTCCGGGAAAACTCAAGCGACATGCGAACCTCCTTGGGATGTGCCATAGCGTTGCACAATCACATCACGCAGTTCATCGACATGCAATAAATTAGTGGGCATATCGCTGATGTGTTGGCGGAGCACGCGGGCGATTTCGGCTGTTTCGCTCAATTCCAAGCCAATCCCATGTAACATGTCGGCGTCATTGAGCAATTCGCGCAACGTGCCTTGCTCGACGACTCGTCCTTCATGCATTACGATGGCGCGGTCGGCTAGCTCGGCGAGTTCATCGATGGTATTGCCCACGAGGATGACGGTCAAATTGCGTTCTTTGGTCAAGCGGGCTATCAAATTGGCGAGCTCGGTGCGCCCACGTGGGTCGAGCCCTGCCACTGGCTCGTCGAGGATGAGCACCTCGGGTTGGCTGGCGAGCACGCCAGCAATTGCGACGCGGCGTTTTTGACCACCACTCAAGGCATAGACATAGCGCAAGCGGAAGGTCTGATAATCGAGGCCGACCGCCGTCAAACATTCTTCGACAATCGCCCGTGATTGTTCGGGAGGCAGACCACGGCGTCGTGGCGAAAAAGAGACATCCTTACCGACGGTTTCTTCAAATAATTGCGTTTCGGGTTGTTGAAACACGATGCCGATGCGGTCACGCAAGCCACCAATATCATATCCTTTGGCAAATATTTCTTTGCCATCAATGGTTATGGTTCCTTGTTGGGGTTTGCGTAGCCCATTGATACATTCAATCAAGGTACTTTTGCCGGCTTGGGTGCCCCCCAACAGCGCCACGATTTCCCCTTTACCAATCTGACAGGTCGCACCATCCAGCCCCACACTAGCCATCGGTGTTCCTTGCATATAGGTGAAATGCACGTTGTCGATGGTGATGAGCGTTTCGTGGGGCGATGCTGTGGGCTGTTCCGTTTGTTGGAGCGGTCGGGTGACACCGATATCTTGGCGGGGGAGCGATACTAACGCGTCACGGAGCTGATTGGTGGTCAATACGGGTTGCGGCAATGTAATGCCATGATGCATCAGTTGCGCCCCGAGGCGCGTCACCAGTGGTACATCAAGCCCGACGTGGCGGAGCGCATCTGCATGCATAAATATTTCACGAGGCGTGCCATCCATATAGACGCTGCCACCATCCATGACGATGATGCGGTCGAAATCAACCACTTCGTGCATGAAGTGGGTAATGTGGATTACACTCACGCCGTGATTGGCGCGTAACTCATGGGCTAGGCGCAGCAAGTTGCGAGCCAGCGGTGGGGCAATCATCGTGGTTGGTTCGTCGAGGATCAGACACGACGGTTGCATCGCCAGTACCCCCGCAATGGCTACCCGTTGGCGCTCACCACCTGATAGGCTACTAATCTGGGCGTTGGCGAGGGCACTGAGTCCAAGCGACGCTAGGATTTCTTGGACACGGGCTTCGATTTGTTCCCGTGGCATCCCTAGATTTTCGGGGCCAAAGGCAATGTCATCGATGACGCGATTGGCCACTAGTTGGTCGTCGGGGCGTTGAAACACCAATCCCACTTGGCGCCGGATGTCGTAGGCTGAATCTTCGCTCAATGTGATTCCATTGACTTCTACCGTGCCACTCGTGGGCAGATAGACGGCCGCGAGTACTTTGGCGAGGGTACTTTTGCCACTGCCGTTATG
Organism: Roseiflexaceae bacterium; assembly: GCA_040397035.1. Lineage (GTDB taxonomy): Bacteria > Chloroflexota > Chloroflexia > Chloroflexales > Roseiflexaceae > UBA965. Next base: position 25,291 of record JBBAWW010000025.1, read on the forward strand.
CCCGAGTAGTGCTACTAATTCACCCGGTTTGATGGTGAGATTGACTCCTTTGAGGGCATGGATGGCATCGTCACGCCCCGCGTTGTAGTCGTAGGTTAAATCGGTGAGTTGTATCATGCATATACCTTTAAAACCGGCAAGCCACACCTGCATGGGTGACTTGCCGGTAAGAGAGGGGTGGGGATTAGTAGTTGCCGTCTTTGGTATCGGCGGCGGTGGTGCGTCCCGAGCGTACCAAATTGACGCCTTGGGCAACCAATACCGTGATAATTGCTGCCAAAACGACTTCGACTAATGCTTGCGGGATAATCGTGGGGATGGCGGCGGCAGGAATTAATCCAAATGCCACCAATGCGCCAACCACCAATATCGAGTTGGTCAACGTGCCAACCACACCGGCAGCCGCAGCAGCTACGGCTCCATTGCCGCCCGACAGTGCTTTGTAGGTGTAATACGACGTTAAACCAATCAACATGCGTGGTAATACGGATACGATTGGATTGGTGAACAACCCAGAGGTGTCAGTGACCATACTGTAGATGCCAAAGATAACACCTACCAGCACACCGACAATTGGCCCTTCGAGTACAGCCCCCAAGATTACTGGGATGTGCATGATGGTCGCACTACCGCTCAAGTTGGGTACCGGGATGAACCCCAGTTGGGTGACACCGAGCACAATTGCGATGGCGCTCAAGACGCCGGCGACCACGATTTGGCGAACGTTGATCTTCATTGACAGGTTCCCTTTCATCGTTACTACGAATCCAATATGGCGTCGAGGTCACTCCTCGTTTCACCCTAGATATCACGCATGGCAGGCATCCCTGCCATACTAGTGGCCATCGCCACACTGCGCTCGATGGCGGCTGCTACCACATCGGCTGCCACACTGCCCAACTGCACCATCGCTGGGGCTGGGCGCTGATTGGTCGCCACCGTGAAAATAACATCACCATCAAACGGCGTATGAATCGGTTTAATTGCCCGTGCCATGCCATCTTGAGCCATTTGGGCCACTTTGCGACATTCGCTTTTGCTGAGGGTGGCATCGGTGGCGACCACCACCAATGTGGTATTGCCACCGTTAAACTCGGGCACCGCATGCCCGCCACGGAGCTGGGCCGCCATATCAAAAAACTGCCCACTCGGTAAGCGTGTACCGGCGATAATCTGCCCGGTGCGCTCGCGGTAGATATCCCCAAAGGCGTTGTTGACGACCAAGGCGGCGACGGTCGTGCCGTCGGGTAAGGTGATGGCATAGCTCCCGATGCCACTTTTCATGCACCCCGTCGGCCCCAGCATTTTGCCGACACTTGCGCCCATGCCAGCCCCCACACATCCCTCAGTGACCGGGGCGTCACTCGCCGCGTTACAGGCTTCGTAGCCCATATCGGGGGTAGCATACGCCAAGGGATTGCCACAGCCCAAATCAAAAATCACTGCGGCCGGCACAATCGGTACCTTGGTGACTGTCACATCGAAGCCGATATCTTTTTGGCGGAGCCAGCGCATCACCCCATCGGCAGCCGCCAAGCCAAAGGCACTGCCACCACACAACGCGATGGCATGAATGTGTTGGACGGTGCATTCGGGGGCGAGTAAATCGGTTTCGCGGGTGCCAGGCGCACCACCACGCACATCCACACTCGCAGTGGTGTGATCGGGCAACAAAATCACGGTACAACCCGTTAAGGCTTCTGCATCATCTGCATGACCTACGCGAATCCCGCTGACACGCGTCAACGTAGCCTGCATTCCCTGCCTCCATTGGCATCTGCATGACCTCATAGTCATGCTCGAAAAATGTGCGTTATTCAGTTTCCTACTTGTTGTGCCAAGACTTTAACACACATACTATAGGATTGTCAATATTTATTATTTTGATAAAAAAATTCCCCCGCGGTCGGTGAATATGTTCCCCAAAAATCATTCTGTTGCGGCGGGGTGCGTTAGGCATTGGTGATGCAGTGTTATGATACACAGAGCGATTTGTTATTGAATCAAGAGGTTTGTATGATTGCACCTGGTCTGCTCCGTAGCACATTGACGACTCGCCCCTGCTACTCGACGTTTGTGATGCTCCAAGACCCGTTGGTCATCCCATTGCTCAAAAACGCAGGCTTTGATTTTTTGATTATTGACCATGAACACATCCCCATGAGCCCCGACATGGTAGCAAATCTGGTCACTGCCGCTCGCACCCATGGCATTGCTACGATTGTGCGGGTACGCGATTTGTCACGCGGTGCCATCCAACATGCCCTCGAAACTGGTGCCGATGGGGTGATGATTCCCATGGTCGAAAGTGCCACCCAAGCTCGTTTGGCCGTCGAATGGAGCAAATACCCCCCCCACGGCACCCGCGGCTTACACACCTTGTCGCAAGCCTTTTTGCTTGACCAAACCAGTGTTGCCGGCTATCCGCCCCCACCCCATGCCACGCTCAACTACCCCCAGCGCATGAACGAACAAGTGGTAGTGGTGGTCCAAATCGAAACCGACCGCGGTCTCGCCGCCCGCGAAGAAATCTGTGCCGTACCCGGTGTCGATGTGGTGTTTATTGGCACCTCTGATTTGAGTCAGTCGTTGGGCGTGTCGATGCAAAGCAGTGAGTTTACTACCGCCGTGCAGTCGATTATTATTAGCGCCCAACAAGCCGCCAAAACCGTCGGGATTATCGGTGGTTCGGCAGACGCGTTACAGCCGTTTGTGGACGCAGGGGTCAATTTTTTGACCCTTGCCGTTGATGGAGCCTTACTCATGCATGGCGCCAAAATTTTGTTGACGCGGCACGCAGAATAGCGCACCAGCCCATTCTGCGCGTATGCAATTATAGTGGTACAGCTAAGGGGTGCGTGGTTTATGGTGTTTTGGGTGGGGTCATTTTGCCCCCCTTAAACACCATCCACCACCCCTGATCGTTGATACTCACCGATGGGTCACACATAAATAATCCGGCGGGAGATTTGATTTTGAGTTGGGTTGATGCACCAAACGTCAATCCATCACTACTTGCACGGCGTGCGAGTCCTTTGTCACAGCCATACAACCACACCGTCTGATCTTGGATAATTGCCCCAGGAATCCCCCCTTTGCTCCAACGGACTTCGGGATCTGCCACAAAGGTTACGCCATCGGGTGACACGGCACTCTTGATGGCATCGCCGCCGTTGTAGTACATGCGATATTGGCCATCTGCCATGATGACCACATTGGGATCCCACATTTCTTCGCTGGCAAAGCGTATCCCTGGTTCCATGCGGAAACTTTTGCCATTGTCCGTTGATATGGCACTCATAATCGTGTGTGTGGCCTTGTCGGTACGGATATCGTAGGCATAGAGGCGTAGCCGTCCATCAGGCAGTACTACTAAGTCGGGATCAACCAGGGTAATGTTGTCACTATCGGCAATGGGAATATTCCCCTGTTGTTGCCAGGTTTGTGATCCTTTACTCAGGCGTGCTATGGCGAGTTTTTCACCAAAGCGTGACGGTTTATCCGCAAACGATACCCACATCGCAAGCAGACTGCCATCGGGTAGTGTGACGATTTCGGGGACGCTGGCAGCGGTGGCCAATTGGATAGGATCGGTCCAGACGAGCCCATCAGCAGATGTTGTCACCCACGTACTGTCTTGGTTTGGGGTGGGTTGATTGAGTGTGTTACCGGGCATCGGTGTTGGCATGCCGTTGATGAGCGGCATCGATGCCGTGGCACACTGTGTGATGATTGCCACTTCGGTGGCATTCGGAATTTCTCCCGATTGGACGATTTGGGGCACACGTTCTTTGCCGATTTGCACACCCACACAGATTTTTTGCTCCATATTCATGGCACGCATAGTCGCCACTAACTCATTTATTACGGTTACGGTGGGTTGTTGCGCAGTAGGAGTGGTGATTGTTTGTGCGGTTGTGGTGACTGTTACCGGTGCAGTGGTATTTGTTGGGGTATCCGTTACTGGGGATTGGGTCGTCGTGTTTGTTGTGGTTACCGGGAGCGACATCCCACAACTACTGCTGCTGATTACAACGAGTGCCAATAATAGAAAAAAACGTATCATGAAAGCCTCCATAAATGTAAGATTTACACAATAATATAATATTAGTATATGGTATTTATTATGAGTAAATGTCATAATTACGGTACGGTATGATATAATTTATACTAATCTTTGTGTTATTCTTTTAGAAATCGAGGTTATCATGACATTTTTACCACTGCGTGATACAATCGGTCTTCCTAATGCCATCAAAATATACTGGGATACCCTAGATGTGCCGATTCGGCGTAGCTTGGTCAAGCAGCTTTTTTTAAATAAAGAACTCATCGATAAACGCACCAAAATACATGCATATGATGATTTATTAGCCAAAAAACTGAATTTCCGCCAAAAATCAATCAGCGAAAAATCGCTTGACTGGCGCATCGATCGTGTCGTGCTGTTGAGTGAATCACAGATACTGATTATGCACGATATTTGTCGCCGTTATTTGACGATTATGCATGCAACGATGTTTAGTGAAATTCAAATTATTGCCAATGGCGATCAACCAGAACCTGTTCAGGGGAAATATCCGCTGGAATGGTATCTCCGTGTTGTCGATTATTTAGCGACACAGGCATTACCACCACTCGCATGTATGTTTATGTTTGCGATGTTTGCGGATTGTGACGGGCGCGATCAGGCATTTGCAGACGAGCGCTACGAAGCAATTTGGCAGGCCCATTTGTCATGGTACCGGGATCGGAATGTAATCCCTGAATCTGCCCGGAGTATCCCAGAAATTCTGACACCCGTGATTCCAGATCCTGTCGTAAACGTGCCTGTTCCGCCCACCCAGGATCTGGTACGGACACCGCCGCTCCGCCCGGTTGTCGCTCCGGCACCGGTTAAACCACTCCCCCCACGGCCAGTGATGCCCCCCACCCCACCAGCCCTCGCCACCGTCCCCGCAAGTTTTGGGGCGCTACAATATTTAATCAATCGGGCCATCGAAGATTGTTGTGCCCATATCAAAGGCGCATTGTCCCACGAATCGATGCGCGAGGCCTTGCAGGAATTATTGCGCCTCAATAGTAATTCAGTACCCTATTTTTATCATATTGGCTATTATCAAGGCTTATCAACGGTCAAATTCACCATCGAAAAACAACAAACCCAAATTGGCCAAGCCTGGGCTTTTTTTGGGTATGTGATGGGGTGTCATCGTGATAATGGCGATGCCGTGGCTGGCGTCATCGAACGTAATGCACCGCTGTGGCAACTTTTGCTCAAAAACATCCCGGCAGCGGATTTACAAGTGCTGTACACGTTGATGCCTGCATTGATTGCCTACCGCGCATATGATGATATCGCCGATGTCATGGCGCATAGTAGCGTGCCCTACCTGACCCATGCGGAACATCCCGATAGCGTGGCCATGGTGATTTATCAAGTGGCAGCTAATTTGGTACGCAACGGTACACAATTGCCCCAATCCGATCGTATTTTGCAACTGCTGATTACCCAACTCGACGATGCAGGGCTACGCGGTAATTTATATGGCCGGTGTTTGCGCAAGCGAGGCCAGTATTTTCGCCGCAAAAAACAATTTCACCAAGCCAGCGAGTTATTTCAACAAGCCATTGCAATGTCCGAGTTTAGTGAAATCGCACAGACCCACGCCGATATCGGTATGGCACTTGCGAATTTCCCTGGGCTTGATGCGTTGTTGCCTAGTGATAATCATGACTTCAAAGTCATCATCCCTGCCATCCGCGGTCAACGCGACCATTTCGAACGGGGTGTGCAATCGGGTGTGGGCGATGATACCAACGCCCAATTTGTCTTGGGGTTATTGGCGTTTGGTGATGGCGATTATCTCATGGCGCTCGATTCTTTCCGTATGGCCCAAATCGGGATGGAACGCCAATTGAGCGCCTATAAGGTGCGTGATTTGTATGATTGGTTGTTGTTCCTCAAAATCCGGACGTGGTCCCAACAAATACAACTCAGCGAAATTTCCCTATTTCGTGATGAATTAGACGTCGTGTTTCGCTCACAAATCTTTTTTCCATTAAAGCATTGGCTCAACATATTCCGTGATGTCAACAAAGTCCACTCTGAAACGGGTCGGGTCATCATGATCCATTTGTTTAATTACCGTGATGTCGATATCTATGATCTCTGTAGCATCGCAGAAGTATTTGAACAACCCAATGAAATCTGGCGCCGCTACTTTTTTGGCTCCACGAAATACAACAACCTGAGTCGTGCCGAAAAATACGATCATCTCACCAATGCATGGCAAATTGTATTGGCCAATCAACACGGTGACGCTGCTGATTTTGTACTGGAATTATTCGAAATGCATAGTACGAGCTATAGTGATTATGCGCCGTTGGTCAACCAACTGTTTATTGAATATAGCGACGATATTTTGCGTTTGTGGGATGAAACAGACGTACTCTACTTGCGGGCACAGTTGCTGTTCATGTCAGGCCAAAGCGAAGAGGCGATTTCGTTATTGGTGCAACTCCTCAATATCTTCCTCGGGCGCCAAGAAATCCCCCAAGCCCAAGCCATTTATGCCTGGCTTGAGCAACTCCATTACAGCGCCATCGCGCAGTATACCCAAATTGTCCAAGGTCCAGGGGCGCGCACACGGCGGGCCACGGAGCCTTGTCGGGTTTTGTATGTGGGTGGCAACGAAACCCAGCAAAGTTTTAAAGATGAAATTGTGGTCAAACTCGCCACTACTCACCCCCACATTCATGTGGAGTGGGAATTGATTGGCTGGCGCTCCAATTGGGGTGACGAAGCTGCCCGTATCGAACGGCGCATCCCCACCGTCGATTTGGTAATCCTCAGTCCCTATGTGCGTACCTTGTTTGGGCGCCAAATCCGCAAAGCTGCCACCAATTGGCGGGCATCCACCGGCAAAGGCCAAGGAAAAATTTATAGCGATATCGTATCTGCAGTGGAATCATTCCAATTGCGCTAAAAAAACCGTACAATAAGACGGTGATACCCGTATCAAAGGAGTAACCATGTCTGCCCGAACTGAAGCACTGTTACGCGCCCTTAATTTGAATGAACGCAATCTCGGTACCTGTAGCGGCCCCGAATGGCTCCAAACCAGTGGCGAATGGATCCCCAGCTATGACCCAGCCACCGGCGAAGTCATCGCCTATGTCCAATCAGCCGATATAGCCAGCTACGACGCCACCGTCGCTGCCGCCCAAGCCGCATTTGCCACGTGGCGCAATGTGCCGGCCCCCAAACGGGGCGAAATGATTCGCGATTTGGGGAATTTGCTCCGTGAATACAAAGAACCATTGGGTGAGCTCGTAGCCCTCGAAATGGGCAAGATCCGCCCCGAAGGGTTGGGCGAAGTCCAAGAAATGATCGACATCTGCGATTTCGCCGTAGGCCTTAGCCGCCAATTGTATGGTTTGACCATGCATAGCGAACGCCCCCAACATCGCATGTACGAACAATGGCATCCCCTCGGTCCCATCGGCATCATCTCGGCCTTCAACTTCCCGGTGGCGGTCTGGAGCTGGAATGCCGCCATTGCTGCGGTATGTGGTGACACCAACGTCTGGAAGCCATCTGAGCTGGTGCCGTTGACCGCCGTGGCCGTGCAACACCTCGCCAATCGCGTCATGACCGCACACGGCGTGACCGGTGTCTTTACTTTGGCGGTCGGTAACGGTGCCGTAATTGGCCAACGGATGTCCGAAGACTCCCGCTTGCCATTGATTTCGTTTACCGGTAGCACCCGCACCGGCCGCAAAGTAGCCCAAACCGTCGCCGGTCGCTTTGGTAAATCAATCCTCGAATTGGGTGGCAACAACGCCATTATCGTCACCGCCAATGCTGACCTCGACATGACGATGCGGGCGGTGTTGTTTGGCGCAGTGGGTACTGCTGGTCAGCGCTGTACCACCACCCGGCGCTTGATTGTCCACGAAAGTGTCGTCGAATCCTTGTGCCAACGCCTCGTCAAAGCCTACGCTAGCGTGCCGATTGGGAACCCACTCGACGCCGGTACCTTGGTTGGGCCATTGGCAACCACCGTAGCGGTGACATCGATGATGGCGGCTATCGAGCGGGCTCAGGCTGGTGGTGGTCAAGTGCTCGTGGGCGGCAAGGCCCGCCCCGACATCGGTGCCAACTTTGTTGAGCCAACGATTGTGCGTATGCCCAAACAAATCGACGTCGTCTGCGAAGAAACCTTTGCGCCGATTTTGTATATCATGAGCTACTCGACCATTGAGCAAGCGATTGCTATGCACAACGACGTAGCCCAAGGTTTGAGCAGTGCTATTTTCACTGATAGTATGCGCGAAGCCGAATTGTTCTTGTCACACGGCGGTAGCGATTGTGGGATTGCCAACGTCAATATTGGCACTAGCGGTGCCGAAATCGGTGGCGCATTTGGTGGCGAAAAAGAAACCGGCGGCGGTCGTGAAAGCGGCAGTGATGCATGGCGGGCCTATATGCGCCGCCAGACCAATACCATCAATTGGGGCAACAGCTTGCCATTGGCTCAAGGCATTCAGTTCGGCGATTAATCATGGCCAAAACGAAATCCCCGTGTGGCGCATCTGCACCACACGGGGATTTTGCGGTGTAGCCTACAAAAACGTCTGGAGCGCCCAGACAAACAACGGTCCTAGTAATAATGCCGGCAATAGTGCGGCGATGCGCAGTTTGGTGATGTCGAGCAGATTTAAGCCTAACCCCAACAAAATAATCCCACCCGTGCAGGTTGCAATCAGGATTATAGGGTTGTTGGTGGGATCAGGGACAAGTTGGGCTAGACTCCCGGCTGCCAGTGATATCCCTCCTTGGAACAACAACAATGGCACTGCCGACACCAGCACTCCCAGCCCATAGCTACTCGCCAATGCGGCTGCGGTAATGGTGTCGAGGACGGTTTTGATAATCAAAAGTTGATTGTCGCCTCGAAGTCCGTTGTCGATACTCCCCAAAATAGTGACTGGCCCGACGCAAAAAATCAAAAACGCCGCAAACAATCCCTCACTAAAGCGTTGGTCGTTGCTTTGGCCCAAGCGCTGTTGTACGCTGGTGGCGAGCGCGCCGAGTCGGGCATCGAGATTGAGTGCCTCACCGATACCACCGCCGACGGTGATTGCAACTAATGCAATCACAATCCCGGCTACACCGTGAATCGAGATGTCGCTGAGTCCCCAAGCAATCCGCATTCCCAAAAACAATGTGGTGAGCCCGATTGCGGATTGGACGGTGTTGGCAATGCGTGGCGGTAAAGAATTTCGGAAAAAAAGCCCGACCAATGCCCCAACTAATACCCCGATAGCGTTGAG
>JBBAWW010000026.1:0-6524 GCA_040397035.1 Roseiflexaceae bacterium
CCGCATGAACCCTACCGGCGCAAGTGTTTGTTGATCGTCGAACGCCTACGCCAAACCCTCCACGTCACGCAGACCCTGCAACCGACCTGGCCGTTGAATTTAGCACCAGTGCGCGCCGACATCTACCCCGATGTCACCGCCTTACGCCACGACGTACAGGTCATGTACGATTCACTCCTCGCCAACGCCGGCGATGCGGTGGCCAATGGTTCATTGCATGACCTGATGCGCCAAGTCGACGTGTTTGGCTTGAGCTTTGCCTCACTCGATATCCGTCAGCATAGCGAACGCCATAGTAGTGCCATGGCCGAAATCTTGGCACATGCTGGGGTCTGTGCCGACTTCCTCGCCTGTGATGAAGCCGCGCGTACCGCATTGCTAAGCCACGAATTGGCAGCCCAACGCCCGCTCATCCCGGCCCGTTTGCCCTATAGCGAACCCACCAACGAAATCGTCGATACCTTCCGGATAATTACCACCCTCAATGAACAATTATCCCCAGCTACCATCCAAACCGTGATTGTCAGTATGACCCGGGGCGCTTCGGATGTATTGACGGTGCTCTTGTTGGCCCGTGAAGCAGGGGTACTCGAATTGCCCAATGCCGGTATCGACATCGTGCCGCTCTTTGAAACTGGTGCTGACTTGGCCGATTGTGACCAAATTATCACCGATTGTTGGGCAGTGCCGAGTTATCGTGCCCATGTCACCCGTCGCCATAATCTGCAAGAAATCATGATTGGCTACTCTGATAGCAACAAAGATGTGGGATTTGTGGCGGCCAATTGGGCCCTCTACGAAGCACAACGTAAATTGCGCGATTGTGGCATCACCCACGGTATTACCATGCGCTTGTTCCACGGCCGAGGTGGCTCGATTGGGCGGGGTGGTGGTCCTGCCAACGAAGCTATCCTCGCCCAACCCCCTGGCAGTGTGGGTGGTCAAATCAAAATCACCGAGCAAGGTGAAGTGATTTCTGACCGCTACAGCCTCGCGGTGATTGCCAAACGCCACCTCGAACAAGTGCTCCACGCCGTCATCAAAGCCGGCTTTGCGCATACTGCAGACCCTCATCCCGAATGGACCCAAGCGCTCGAACAACTCGCCACCGCCTCGCAAGCGAGTTATCGGGGACTGGTCTATGAGCATCCCGATTTTGTGCGCTTCTTCCGTGAAGTGACCCCGATTGCCGAAATCAGTCGGCTCAAAATCGGTAGCCGCCCTGCCGCCCGCAAAAACAGCCAACGCATCGAAGATTTGCGGGCTATTCCGTGGGTCTTTAGCTGGATGCAGTCGCGCTTTACTTTGCCTGGCTGGTATGGTTTGGGGAGTGCCGTCAATGAATTTGTTGCCAATTACACCCACGGTGCCGATGCTGCCCATACCTTGCTACAACAGATGTACCGCGAGTGGCCGTTTTTTCGTACCATGATCGACAATGCCCAGATGATTTTGGGCAAAGCTGACATGTATGTTGCCCAACGATATACCACTCTTGTCAGTGATCAGGCACTTGCCAGCGAAATGATGACGATTATTGAGCACGAATACCAACAGAGCGTGGCGGCCGTCTGTATGATTGCCGAAAGCACGCAATTGCTGGCACGGAGTCCCGTGCTCCAACGCTCGATTGCCTTGCGCAATCCCTATGTTGACCCGATTTCGTATGTGCAAGTCGAATTGCTGACCCGCTTGCGGGCGCATCCTGATGACGCAGATCAGACTGCCCTCGAGGATGCGATTTTGTTGAGTATTAGTGGAATTGCTGCCGGACTCAAAAACACCGGATAATTGTGAGGTTGCTATGACATTGCCACTGGCAGGATTGCGTGTGCTCGATTTTTCACGCGCACTCACCGGTCCCTACTGCACCCAAATGCTGGGTGACATGGGTGCCGATATCATCAAAATCGAACAGCCCGAGATCGGCGATAATTCGCGGGCCTGGGGTCCCCCATTTGAAGGTGGCGAAAGTAGCTACTACCTCAGCGTGAATCGCAACAAACGCAGTATGGCCGTGAATCTACGTCATGCCGAGAGCGCCGAAGTGTTGCGCCGGCTGGTCGCCCAATGCGATATCATCATCGAAAACTTCGTACCCGGCACCCTCGATCGTAACGGCTTTGGCTATGAAGCCTGCAAAGCGATTCGCCCCGACATCATCTACTGTTCGATTTCGGGGTTTGGCCAAGTCGGCCCCGACCGTGAACGGGCTGCCTACGACCAAATCGCCCAAGGTGCTGGTGGCTTGATGAGCGTCACCGGTGAGATTGGTGGCCCACCAATCCGCGTCGGGATTGCCATCGCCGACCTCGTGGCCGGCATGCACGCCGCCTATGCGGTGATGGTGGCGGCCTTCCATCGCCAAACCACCGGCATCGGCCAATACATCGACACCTCCTTGTTGTCTGGCCAACTTGCCATAATGACGTATCAAGCGGCTCGTTATTTTGCCACCGGCACGGCACCTGCCACGAGTGGCAATCACCACCCCTCGATATCACCGTATGGAGTCTATCAGGCCAGTGATGCCTGGTTTAATTTGGCGGTGGGAAGTGATGATCTATGGCGACGGTTTTGTGATGCCATGCAATTGACTGATCTGAAAAATGATGCCTGTTTTGCCAGTAACCGCTCCCGTTGCGATAACCGCCTAGCCTTGAATGACGCCCTTGCGCCGGTCTTTGCGGCCCTGACGGTAACGCAGATTGAGGAAATCCTCGCCCCGGCGGGTATACCGGTGGGTGCGGTGCGTGATTTGGCCGCTGCGTTGACTGACCCGCAAGTGGCGGCGCTCGATTTGATCCAAGAAATAGATCATCCCACTGCCGGTACGATTCGGGTGGTTGGACCTCCCTATCGCTTTTCTGAAACCCCTGGGTCGATTCGGCGCCATCCGCCACGGCTGGGTGAACAAACCGACGAAATCTTGTTGGAACTAGGCTTTGATCAACTACAAATCAGCGCATTGCGGAGCGCAGGAGCAATTGGCTAGTGGCACAATCACAACGTATTCGGCTTGATTTAATGGTAGTAGCGCGTGGTTTGGCAGAATCACGGGCCAAAGCGCAGGCTTTGATTTTGGCTGGTGCCATCAAAGTCAATGGGGAGTTGCGTCGGCGTACCGCCGAAAGTGTACCCTTCGATGCAGTCGTCGAATTAGTCGACACGTTGCCCTATGTGAGTCGTGGTGGCTACAAACTAGCCCATGCACTCGATGCCTTTGCCATTGACGTCACCGGTATGACCGCCATGGATGTAGGCGCATCGACTGGCGGCTTTACCGATGTGCTATTGCAACGAGGCGCCCGGGCCGTCTATGCCATTGACGTGGGGTATGGCATCCTCGATTATAGTCTGCGGGCTGATCCACGGGTGATTGTCATGGAGCGCAAGAATATCCGCTATGTGACCGAGCTTCCCGTGGTTGAAAACGCCACCTTACCGCCTACTGGGGCAGTAATTGATGTGGCATTCATCTCGCTCAAATTGGTATTGCCCCCCATTAAAGCCTTGCTTGCCCCGGATGCGTGGGTGGTGGCGCTGATTAAGCCGCAATTTGAAGCAGGTGTGCATCTGGTTGGCAAAGGTGGCGTGGTGCGTGATCCACAGGTACGTGCGGGTACTATCGAGGTGGTATTGGCCTCTGCCAACGCCATTGGCTGGGGTTGTGCTGGCCTTGTACGCTCGCCAATTATCGGTCCGGCAGGAAATGTCGAATTTTTGGCGTGGTTGCATCCCACTGGTGATATTCCGTTTACGACCCTTATCAAAACTGTCGAATTGGCATGATTCAGTGTTGTAGGGCGGGGCGGATTGTTTTTTGTTGAAAAACTATTTGGGGCTGCGTCTCGGGTGGAACTGTTATTGTTTTGTGCAGATTTTGCACAATTTGACGAACGACGGATTATGCTTTATAAAGTTGTATGTGTAATTTTCTGGGCTGTGTGAGAATTTTCACAGTGTCAGTAAGCATGCATCGAGATGTAGTGTGTTGACAGTACATGGACGTGTATAGCGTGGCATCATGTATAGCATGGTGTCGCAGGTAAACAAGGAGTTCGAATGAGAAAGGAAGCTCGAAAAAGCACAATACCGATGTTGGTGTTGTTGTTGAGTTGTACGGCGATGTTGGCTGGATGTGCGAATTTACCAGCGACTACAATGTATCCGTACGGTGATCATGCGACGCGGATTTTAGATTTATTGATGCCGGTATTTTGGATGGCAGTTGGCGTATTTGTCATCGTACAGGGTGCACTGGTTTACACGGTGATTCGCTTCCGTTCGAAGCAGGCGAGTGCACCGGTCCCCACCCAAATCCATGGCAACACGAAGGTCGAAATCATATGGACGGTTGTGCCATCGATTATTTTGTTGGTGGTTGCGGTAATGACCTTCCGTACCCAGGCCGCCAATTCGTACCAGCCACCTGAGGCGATGAAGATTCGTGCGATTGCACATCAATGGTGGTTTGAGTTCCAATACGACGATGGCAAAATCGTGACTGCCAGTGATTTGTACATTCCGGTTGGGCAATCAGTACAGATTCAGCTCGACGCTGCTGACGTGATGCACAACTTCTGGATCCCCAAGTTAGCTGGCAAGACCTATATGATTCCCGGTAAAACTAATTATCTGGCATTCAAGGCAACCGAGGCGGGGATTTTCCGCGCATTCTGTGCCGAGTTCTGTGGTGAATCGCATGGCAATATGCGCTTCCGCGTGATTGCACTTGACCCGGCAGAGTTTGCCCAATGGAAGACGAATTATGCGATGACGCCAGCGGCTTCAAATGGTACGGCGCAAGTGCTTGGCTTGACCGGTGATGCAGTCCGTGGTGCAGCGATTTTTGCGGATGCCAAGAAGCAATGTGCCGCCTGTCATATCGTTGAAGGCACCACTGCCAAAGGCAAGATTGGTCCAAACTTGACCCACTATGGGAATCGGCTGACGATTGCTGCTGGAGTGTTGCCGTATACCACTGATAACTTGGCGCAATGGTTGCATGACCCTGCAAGCATCAAGCCGGGTAACTTGATGGGGCGCGTCATCAAAAAAGGTACCCTGAAAGACCAGGAAGTTGCCGATTTAGTTGCGTATCTTGATGCTATGAAGTTTGCCGTCAATTTGCCGGCAGAGAAATAAAGGAGTCTAGTAATGGCGATTGCTGAGCAAAAGTTGACGTCAGTGTCACCCGCTACGGCTTCCTCTGGGTCATTCCCATGGCGGACGTGGTTGGCCACTGTTGATCACAAAAAAATCGGTATTATTTATATCGTAAGTGCCTTTGTCTTTTTCTTGTTGGGTGGTATCGAAGCGATGTTGATGCGGGTACAATTAGGGGCCCCTAACAACACGTTTTTGAGTGCTGATGTCTATAATCAGCTCTTTACGATGCATGCCACCACCATGATCTTTTTGGTGGTAATGCCGATGAACGTCGGTATCGGCAACTATATCGTCCCATTGATGGTTGGTGCCCGCGATATGGCCTTCCCTCGTTTGAACGCCTTGTCGATTTGGTTGTTCTTGGGTGGTGGTTTGTTGTTGTACCTGAGCTTTTTGACCGGTGGTGCACCCAATGGAGGCTGGTTTGCCTATGCCCCATTGACCCAAGTACAGTATTCACCTACTGCTGGTATGGATTATTGGATTTTGGGTTTGGGCTTGACCGGTATCGCCTCGATTGCCGGTGCACTTAACTTTATTGTGACGGTGCTCAACATGCGTGCTCCTGGCATGTCAATCAACCGCATGCCGTTGTTTGTCTGGATGAACTTGATCGTCAGCTTCATCATCATTTTTGCGTTCCCGACATTCACCGTCGCTTCGATTCAATTGTTGTTTGACCGTCAATTTGGTGCAGCCTTCTTTAATCCGGCTCAAGGTGGCGATGCCGTATTGTGGCAACACTTGTTTTGGTTCTTTGGTCACCCTGAAGTCTACATTTTGATTTTGCCGGTAATGGGTATGATTTCAGAAATCATACCGGTCTTTTCGCGCAAACCAATTTTCGGTTATTCGTTTGTGGCCTTCTCGGGTGTTGGTATCGGCTTCCTCGGCTTCATTGTGTGGGCTCACCACATGTTTGGTGTCGGTATGGGTCCGATGGCAAATGCCTTTTTTGCGGCAGCCAGTATGGTAATCGCTATCCCCACCGGCGTCAAAATCTTTAACTGGATTGGGACGATGTGGGCTGGTGATGTACGGTTGACGACGGCGATGTTGTACGCCATCGGCTTTATTTCGATGTTTATTATTGGTGGTATCAGCGGTATCACCTTGGCATCACCGCCGATCGACTTGCAACAAACCGACACATATTATGTGGTGGCCCATTTGCACTACGTATTGTTTGGTGGTTCGATTCTCGGGTTGTTTGCGGGTGCCTATTACTGGTTCCCCAAAATAACCGGACGAATGCTCAACGAACGTATCGGCAAAATTCAATTCTGGATCATGTTGATTTCGTTTAATGTGACCTTCTTCCCCATGCATATCGTCGGTACCGAAGGTATGCC
>JBBAWW010000026.1:6624-14004 GCA_040397035.1 Roseiflexaceae bacterium
ATTTTGATTGGGATTGTCATGGTATCGATTGCGATTCGTGGCTGGATTGTTGATTCACGCAAAGATTCGCCGTACCTCGGACAGCATCACTAAAAAGTACCGTTGCGCTACCGGCATTGCCGGTAGCGCTCGTTGAGGAGATTGTATGAGCGCGACGAGTCATGCGCATGATGAAGCTGGGCAGGCTCCGTTGGTGGGGTCACTCGGCGTCGATAGTCGCAAATTAGGGTTGTGGGCCTTTATCGGTTCCGAAACACTCTTTTTTACGGCGTTGATTACCACCCACTTGATTTTTTATGCCCGCACCAAAGCTACATTGGCAGCAAGTGGCATGCTGGAACACATGGACCCCAAGCACTATTTGGGGATTAACTTGACCACCGTCCTTGCGGCTATTTTGTTGGCAAGCTCATTGACCATGGTGTTGGCGTTAGCAGCCTCGAAATCCAAAGAATGGCCTAAGTTCCGTTTTTGGTTGCTGGCGACGATTGTGCTTGGTTCGGCGTTTGTGTTGGGGCAAGTCTATGAATTTACCCACTTGTATCACGAAGGACTCAAACTCGCACCACAATACGTATTTGAAGGTGAAACCGTCAAAAGTTTGTTTGGTGTGACGTTTTTTGTGATGACCGGCTTCCACGGCTTGCACGTGACTCTCGGTGTAGTCTGGCTGATTGCCGTTTACTTCAAAGTGCGTCGCTTTGCGGCGTCGCCCGAAAACCCGATGGATGTGGAATTGGTCGGGTTGTATTGGCACTTTGTCGACTTAGTATGGGTGGCTATTTTCACCTTGGTTTATCTGATTTGATGGAGGTGTCTCGTGGCAGAACATGCAACACAGGACCAGCATGCCGAAGCGCATGAATCACATGGCACGGGGTTTTATTGGATGGTTGGTGCTATTTTGGCAGTTATTACTGCCATCGAAGTCGCAATATTTTTGGTGAAAGACGCCGTCGGGAATGAATTGTTTCTGGCGATTCTCTTCCTTTTGTCGATTGCAAAAGGTGTGGGCGTTGTGATGTTCTTTATGCATTTACGCGGTGATGCGCGGATTTTCCAATTTGTGTTTATCGTCCCATTGATCTTTGCCGTCACGATGTGCCTCGGGTTCTTGACGCTTTTTGCGAATTATGGTGGTATCGCCGGTTAATCAAAGCTATGTATGCGCCGCAGGGAAGCCCCTGCGGCGCGTTACTGTTTATATATCTAGTTACGAGGAAATGCGATGAACCCATATGCATGGAATTTTGAGCCACGCTTGATGATTGGATTGGTAGTCATCATTGCTATATATCTCGTAGTTACTGGGCCACTAGCTCAGCGGTGGCAGGTGGCAGGTGCGACACCGTTGATGCGTAATCGCTTTTTGTTGGCAATGGTATGGATATTTGTGGCGTTGATATCACCAATCGATACATTGGCACTGGTATCGCTCAGTATGCACATGGTTCAACATTTAATTTTGATTTTAATCGTGCCGCCATTGGTTATATTGAGTATTCCACCGGAGATTGGCTCATTACTGCTTCGCAACGGCAGTGTGCGTGCAATTGCGCAAACCATATTTACCCCAGTGGCAGTCTTTATCATCTACAATGCGATATTTGTCGGCTGGCATGTGCCTGGCAATTATGATTTGGCGATTCGCGACCAGCCAGTCCATGTGCTTGAACATGTGATGTTTGTGTTGTCTGCGATTTTGTCGTGGTGGCCGGTCTATAGCCAACAACCCGAAATCCCGCGGTCGACCCCCGGTATGTTGATGTTGTTTTTGTTTTTTATGTCGCTACCACCGACGGTAATCGGCGCGTTGTTGACGTTTGCGGGGTATGTGATTTATCCTGCATATGAAGCCGTCGCCCGCCCATGGGGGATGACTGCCCAAGCCGACCAAGAATTGGCTGGCTTGATCATGTGGTTGCCAGGTGGCTTGGTGTATTTTGGCGTGTTGACCGTGATTTTTTTCCGCTGGTTCAATCGTCCTGGGGATGACAGCGCCGTCTAAAGAGACCAGAGAGGTATCATGTATGGAAGCATTTATTCGATGTTATCCCCCTAATTTGCCCACCGGTACCACTCATGTGTGGTACGTGATGCGGGGCGACGATTTGGTTGTCGATACCCAAAACCCTGCCGAGCCATTGCCGGGCACCTCGCAAGCCCCCACTAGCATTGCCATCAGCAAGCACTTCCCACTGGGCACCCAAGGCAATTTGTCGGTACATGCGGCAACTGTTGACCCTGATTGTGAATTATCTGAGGGCTTGCAGGCGGTCAATCTCCGCAATCTGATGAATCATCCTGGCATTCGCCAAGAAGTCATTATGGCCGGAAGTTACGCCAAAGAATTAATCGAATTCCAGACCATGACCAAATATTGCAGTCGCTGTGCCGCGCCCTACCGCGCCATCCCCAATACGTGGGGGTTGCGCTGCGACCCCTGTAAGCACGAAGTATTCCCGCCGGTCAGCCCAGCCATCATCGTGCTCATCCACGACGGTGATCGCGTGCTTTTGACCACCAAGGTCGGCTGGGGCAATCGTTATAGTCTGGTAGCAGGGTTTTCTGAGCCAGGCGAAAGCTTTGAAGCGTGTGTGGCCCGGGAAGTGCGTGAAGAAGTGGGCGTCGAAGTCAGCACGATTCGTTATGTGGGGAGTCAATGCTGGCCTTTCCCCCATCAAGTGATGGTGGGCTTTTTGGCGCAATACAAGAGTGGCGACATCCACATGGATGCCGAAGAATTGGCCGACGCCAAGTGGTTCGACCGCGATGCCATGCCGGCCATCCCACCATCAACGGCGATTTCGGGTCAGATCCTTGATATTTGGTTGCATGGTGATGCCCAAAAGGATATGATTGTGGGCTTCGATTACCAAGATTATCGGTAATTTTTGATTAAAACGACAGTTTACAGAGAAATATCAGTAAATTCTTATGGATTTCTTATATTTCTGCCAACACACTGTGGTATAGTATAAATATCGAGTGATGATTGCGACGGTTATCACAATGACATGCAAATGTCCGCCAAGCTACACGTCGCCCCCTAACACCTCCCGAGGCAACTCGGTATCTTCATCCTAGTGGGCGGTTGAGCTTTGCTCCCGCCCACTCCTCTTTTTTTCCTGCATTTTTCGTATTCGACAATGATGCGTTGTTGACTGTTGCTTTTGTGGCAATATATGGCATGTCTGTGCACATCGGGTATGGATGTGGTTTGCGTCGAGGGACGGTATTTACAGATAGAAAATGTGTTCTATGTTACAATTTAGGGTACATATAAAAAGTGAGGTTTGCCATAGCGATATGCGTGGGTAGGTGATTACGCAAACGGGACTTTAGCAGAGCAAGGAGCAAGCGTGTTACGCGAATTTCGTACGGGGAATGAATATCCATATAATCGGAGCACGGCGGTACGGTGGGTCTTTTCGCATGTAATGCGCTACCCATGGTTGCCGATTGGGTTTATCGTACTCGCATTAATCGCAATTAGTGCCTTTACGTATACATCATTTCAAATCCAACAGGCATTTCAAGTCATTGAATCAAAAGGCACGGTCGATCAACTATTGCTTGTGTCGTTAGGTTTGCTTGGGTTGCGGGCGGCATTTGCCGTCGTCGACATGATCAACACCGTGATTCGGGAGTTTTTGGCATCGCGCATGGAGCGTGACGCCCGTGAAGAGCTCTATATCAGTTTGCTGAGCAAAAGCCAAACCTTCCATAATCGCCAACGAGTGGGTGATTTGATGGCTGCGGCGACAGGTGATGTGTCGCAGCTCAATTTGATGATTTCACCAGGGGTGAGTCTGATTATCGAAGCGCTCACCCAGTTGATTACCCCGCTTGTGGCCATTGCCGCCTTGAATCCGGCGTTATTGCCGGTGCCTGTAGTGTTTGTGGCATCGTTGATTTGGGGTTTGATTCGTTACAACAAAAAACTCGGTCCGGTGGCGGGGGCATTGCGTGGTCAATATGGGCAAGTCAGTGCCACCTTGTCTGAAGCCATCCAAGGTATCGAAGTGGTCAAAGCCACCGCTCGCGAGCAATTCGAAGGTGAGCGTTTCAAGCGTGAATCGCAACGCTATCGTGATTTGTTTGTGCAAGAAGGCGAAATCCAAGCCCGTTATCTGCCCTTACTGTTTTATGGCTTGTTGATTGGTTTGTCGTATGGCTATGCCATGTGGTTGCGCCAGGCTGGGGTGATTGACACCGGTAGTGTGGTGGCATTTATGACGCTGATTACCTTGTTCCAATTCCCCACGTTTATTTCGTTGTTTATGTTTGCCTTGGTGCAATTTGGTTTGGCCGGTGCCAACCGCATCCTCAAAATTATCAATACCGAAACCGAAATGGACGAAAACCCAGTAGGTGAGTCACATCAAGTACGGGGTGAAATCAGCTTCGACAATGTGTCGTTTGGGTATAGTGACAGCAATATCGTAACAGATATCAGTTTCGTGGCCAATCCTGGTGAGACGATTGCCATTGTCGGTCAGACGGGCTCAGGTAAAACTACCTTGACGCGCTTGGTGAATCGCACGTACGACACCACTACCGGTGCGGTGTCGATTGACGGCGTGGATGTGCGGCGTTGGAATCTTGATTCATTGCGTTCACAGATTTCGATGATCGAACAAGACATCTTTTTGTTTTCCAAAACGATTGCCGAAAATATTGCTTTTGGCGCCCGTGGTGACGTGCCACGTGAGCGCATCGAATGGGCGGCCCAACAAGCACAGGCCCACGACTTCATCAAATCATTCCCCGAAGGGTATGACACGATGGTGGGCGAGCGGGGCGTGACCTTGTCGGGTGGGCAACGGCAACGGATTGCCATTGCCCGGGCCTTTTTGACCGACCCACGCATCTTGATTCTCGATGACTCAACCAGTGCCATCGATAGCGCGACTGAGGATCAAATCCAACGGGCCATGCGTGAAGTGCTCAAGGGGCGTACGACGTTGTTGATTACCCACCGCTTGGCACAGATTCGCTGGGCCGACCGGATTGTGGTTATCCGCCGTGGGCGAATTGAAGCCCAAGGGTCACACGAAGAATTAATGCAACACAGTGAATCATATCGGCGTATTTTTGCGCGCGACGACCACAATACGGCGTCAGCGTAGGAGAAGATAATCATGGGTTTTGTGCTCGATGGGTTAGATGCAGAGTCATACGATCGTCAGTATACTGACGGTGAATTAATTCGGCGGATTACGGCCTACTTCCGCCCCCATGTCAAATCAATGGTATTGGTGTCGATTGCCACCGCGATTGGCTCAAGCTTCCCCGCAATCACGGCAATCATGATTTCGCGCGGGATTGACGATGCGGCCTCGGGGTCGTTGACCAAAGTAATGATGTGGGCCGGCATCATTACCCTGCTCGGAGTTTTGGGGTGGGTGGTGAGTTACATCCGCCAGCGCTATACGGCGATGTCGGTGGGTGATGTGGTACTCAAGGTGCGCCAAGATGCCATGGATGCAGTACTTGCGCGCGACATGTCGTTTTATGACGAATTTGCCTCAGGCAAAGTGGTCAGTCGGGTGTTGTCTGACACGCAGGATTTTTCGGCCGTAGTCACCCTCACCATCGAGTTGATTAGCCAGGTAATGTTGGTGGCGGTGGTGACGGCAGCGCTCTTTTTTGTGAATCCTACGTTGGCATGGATTACCTTGGCTGTCTCGCCGTTGGTGATTATTGCAGCCTTGGCATTTCGGCATATTGCCCGCAAAGCGACACAGCAGTCACAACGGGCCAGTGCATTGGTCAATAGTGCGGTGTCGGAGACGGTCAGCGGGATCGGCGTCGCCAAAAGCTTCCGGCGTGAAGCGTTGATCTATAGTGAATTCCGCGAGACCAATTTGATGCAGTACGGCATCAAAGTGCGCCAGAGCATTATTTTCGGGTCGATTTGGCCGGTACTCAATATTATTTCGGGGTTGGCGTTGGTGGTTTTGGTTTATTTTGGTGGCAAAATTGCCATCGAAACCCCCGACCAATTGTCACCAGGTGATTGGTTCTTGTTTATTCAAAGCGTCGCGCTGTTCTTTTTCCCATTGACGAGTATTGCGTCGTTTTGGAGCCAGTTCCAGTTGGGGTTGGCCGCCAGCGAGCGCGTATTTGCGTTGATGGATGCCGAAGCGCGGGTCGTGCAAACCAAGAGCTTGCCGGTCGACCAAATGCACGGCGAAGTGATTTTTACCAATGTGCAGTTTGCCTACAACCCTGAGAGCGTGGTGTTGCGTAATTTCAATTTGCACATCAAACCCGGTGAAAAAATCGCTATTGTGGGTCATACTGGTGCCGGCAAATCGAGCTTGGTAAAGTTGCTGTTGCGCTTTTATGAGTTTCAATCGGGGCAGATTTTGATTGACGGTCAAGATATCCGCGAGCTTGATTTGGTGGCGTATCGCACGCATACGGGCTTAGTACCACAGGTGCCGTTCTTGTTTTCGGGGAACGTAATGGAAAACATCCGCTACGGTCGACCCGAAGCCAGCGATGACGAAGTACTCAAAGCAGCGCAGACGCTTGATAATGGTGACTGGATCAAAGACTTGCCCGATGGCTTGACCACAGACGTGGGAGAGCGTGGTAGCCGGTTGTCGTTGGGGCAACGGCAGTTGGTGGCGTTGGCGCGGGTATTGTTGCGCAATCCATCGATTTTCTTCCTTGACGAAGCCACCGCGAGTATTGATCCATTTACCGAGCATCAGATCCAAGAAGGTTTGGACGTCGTCATGCAAGGGCGCACCAGTGTGGTAATCGCCCATCGTTTGTCGACGGTGCGTTCGGCCGACCGGATTTTGGTGCTCAAAAATGGTGATATTATTGAAGAAGGTAGTCATGACGCATTGTTGACCCAAAATGGTCACTATGCCGAGTTGTACAACACGTACTTCCGGCACCAGACGTTTGATTATCGCCCTTGGCAAGCCTAACCTGAAAGGATTTTGTACGTATGGAATTTTTACGCGAACTGTTTGGGTTTTTTTTGCACATTGATGAGGCACTCAAGCAGCTAACGGCGACGTATGGTGTGTGGACGTATGCGATTTTGGTGTTGGTGGTATTTTGTGAAACAGGGTTGGTTGTTACCCCGTTTTTGCCAGGCGATTCATTGTTATTTGCGGCAGGGGCAATTGCTGCAGACCCGGCCGCTGGGTTAGACCCATTAGTGCTCTATGTGTTGCTGACAGTAGCGGCTATTGTTGGTGATTCGGTCAATTATTCGATTGGTGCTCGTTTGGGTATCAAAATCTTTGACTTGAACTTGCCGTTTGTGAAGCGTGAATACCTCGATCGTGCCAATGAGTTTTATGCCAAGCATGGTGCCAAAATGATTGTGATGGCGCGGTTTGTGCCGATTGT
>JBBAWW010000026.1:14104-33875 GCA_040397035.1 Roseiflexaceae bacterium
CAAAACGCATCGTCGCGATAAAGGGCGATTGCTGATTCGCGATAAAACGTCGCACGGTACAGGTAGTGTTGGAGTGACTGATTGGCGGCAATTTGGGTGGGATTAACGAGTCCTGCATTGTGCCACGCAAGGAGTGTTTGCCAGGTGACGGGGACGGATTCGGCTTGGGCGCGGATAATGCCACGCTCGAGATTGGCTGCCAAGAGCTCAAAGGCATAGCTGTTTTGGCTGGCGAGGATGTTAGCGAAACGTGGGGCATTGAGTTGGGGGGGGATGTCGAGCGGGATAGCGACCCGACCGACGCCAGGCACCTCGTTTGCGAGGATTTCGTCGACGACGGATGGACGTAAATTGGCCGGCCAGACACTGAAGTTGGTGCCAAACCATTGATTACTGACGACTTGGGCATCTTGGTAGAACGGCGTAAGTGGTCGGATACGCGGAAATACATCTTCGAGCCAGCCTAGTTGCTCGGTGTAGAGGATGGTAATCATGGTGGCAGCAAATTCACTGTCATCATAATTGGTGATTTGGGGATGATTGTGGCGGTGTGCCAACTGCAATATATACGCACGCTGGGTAAATACATTTTGGGCAATGCTGGGGCGAATATAGCCACTTGGTCGGTCAAGGTACGGTGCTACTAATGCACTCGATGTGGTGGTGAGTACACTCGCAGGCGTGGATTGATATGGAATCGGGAACAGCAACAGCGCCGTTGCCAGCAACCACAAAGACAAGGCGCGCACTATCGTATTCCTCCCCGTAGTAACACCGATAACCGTGGTATAATGCCAAAGATAATTATAGCATAGTGAATATATATAACGATGGAATACCAACCAGATTTGAAGAAAATCACCGGCAACGGTGGTGAAATAAGTGAACTTGACCCACAGGGCACTGGCGCAGAGGCTGGCTTGCTGGTGGGCGACTTGGTTATTTCGATTAACGGCGAGCGCTTGCGTGATGCCATCGATTATCGCTTTTATATTGCCAATGAAGAAGTCGAACTCGAAGTGTTGCGCCAAGGCGAAACACTGATATTCGAAATCGAAAAAGACGATGACGACGATTTAGGCATCGAATTTGGCGAACCCTTGTTCGACAAATTGCGTACCTGCAACAACAAATGTCCTTTCTGTTTCTTGACGCAAATGCCCAAAGGGCTCCGCAAAACGTTGTACCTCAAAGACGACGATTATCGGTTGGGCTTTTTGTATGGTAATTTTGTGACCTTTACCAATCTCGACGAAGATGATTGGCAACGAATTGGCGAGCAACGCTTGTCGCCCCAATACATCTCAGTGCATGCCACAGATCGGGCTGCCCGGGCGGTGTTGCTGGGCAAAGTGGACGTGCCCGATGTGCGTGAACAAATCCAGCGCCTCGGCGCCATGGGGATTGCGGTGCATGCCCAGATTGTGGCCATGCCCGATATCAACGACGGTGCGTTGCTCCATCAAAGTATTCGTGATTTGGCGGCTCTTTACCCCATCGTACAAACCATTGCGGTGGTACCGGTTGGCCTCACCAAATACCGCTTTGAGGGCAAACGCCCGCAGAGCATCCGCACGGCTATCGAGATTCACGAAGGTCCTGATTGGATCGATGCCAATTGGGAGCGACAGCCACTGTGGGATCAGGCCATCAAAGCCGAAGACTTGGGCTTTTGTTCGCGGCTTGGTGCTGCCACTGATGTACCGATGCGGGTCTACAACGCCCAAGAAGCGGCTGCAGTCGTCGATATCATCGAAGTGTATCAGAAACGCTTTCAGGCGGAGCACGATTGTGCGTTGGTGTACCCGTCCGATGAGTTTTATTTGTTGTGTGATCGTCCCATGCCACCCGCTGAGCGCTACGATGGCATGCCACAATACTCGAATGGCGTGGGCATGACCCGCGACTTCCTCGATGGCTGGACCAAAGCCCAGCGCCGCTTGCCCCCCGCCTTGCCCCAACCGCGCGACATGGCCATCGTGTGTGGGACGCTGATTGCCCCCACCATGCAGCGCTTGATTGATCGTTTGAACCGTATCGAAAACCTGACGGTGCGGGTTATTCCTGTGGTCAATCAGTTTTTTGGTGAGACGGTGACGGTGTCTGGTCTGCTGATGGCCCAAGACGTCATCCCGGTCCTCAAGCAGTCGGGAGTCACCCGGGCCTTGTTGCCCCGGGTTATGTTTGACCACAAAGGTGAAAAAACCATCGATAATATGACGCTCGAAGATATCGCCACCGCGAGTGGTGTGGCGGTAATGTTGGCTGGTGAACCAGATGAAGTTGTGCGCTATGTGCGTGCATTGTCACGTGACGAAGCGAAGGTAGGGTAATGAAACCAATTGTTGCAGTGGTAGGGCGCCCAAACGTGGGCAAATCCACATTTTTCAATCGCTTGATTGGCCAACGCAAGGCCATTGTCGAAGATTTACCGGGGACAACCCGCGATCGCTTGTATGGCGATTGTGAATGGAACGGTCGCCAATTCACCGTGGTCGATACCGCTGGATTGTTGTTTGAACACGACGATTTGACCGAAGGCACGCCCCAAATCGAAATCGCCCGCCAAGTGCGGGCCCAAGTCAAAATCGCCCTCGAAGAAGCCGATGTGATTTTGTTCGTGGTTGACATCGTGTCGGGTATTACCGCCGCCGACGATGAAGTCGCAGTGTTGTTGCGCCGTTCGAGCAAACCAATTGTGTTGGCAGCCAACAAATCAGATAGTTTGGCGCGCAACCTCGACGCCGTCGAGTTTTATGCACTGAATCTCGGACATCCCATCCCCATGAGTGCCTATCACGGCATTGGCACCGGTGACGTGCTTGATGCAGTCGCCGAATTATTGCCTCCCATGGACGAACCCGAGAGTGACGATACCGTGCGGGTGGCTTTGGTTGGTCGCCCCAATGTGGGCAAATCATCGTTGCTTAATCGTTTGGTCGGGACAGAACGTAGTGTGGTGTCGTCGATCCCTGGCACGACCCGTGATGCCATTGACACCATGATCGAAATCAACGGTAAACCGGCTATGTTGATTGATACTGCCGGTGTGCGCCGTCGTGGTCGGGTCGAGCCCGGTGTCGAAAAGCACAGTGTGCTGCGCACCATGCGCGCCATCGAACGCTCGGATGTGGCACTGCTCTTGATTGACGCCGAAGAAGGCGTTACTGCCCAAGATACCCACATCGCTGGCATGATCCTCGATCAGCTCAAGGGCGTGGCGATTTTGGTCAATAAATGGGATCTCGTCATCAAAGACGACGAAACATTTTATGCCTTTACCCGCACGGTACGCGAAGCGTTTAAGTTCATTCCCTATGCACCGTTGATTTTTATCTCGGCCAAAACCGGTCAACGCGTAGACCAGGTATTACCGACGGCCTTGGCGATTGCGGATGAACGCCGCAAGCGGGTACCGACGTCGCAACTCAATGCCTTGTTGCGCCAAGCGTTGTTTGAGCATCCACCCTCTTCGATTAAAGTGGGCGCCCATTTGCGCATCTATTATGCCACGCAGCCCCAAGTCAACCCGCCGGTATTTTTGTTCTTTGCCAATGATTCCAAAATGATTCACTGGGGCTATGCCCGCTACCTCGAGAATCGATTGCGCGAGAAATTTGGTTATGTAGGAACGCCGATCAAGATTGTCTTCCGTGGCCGTGCTGAGCGCAATCCCGATGAGGTCAAGCCCTCTAAGCGCCGCCAGCCCGCCAATAAGCCGTCGATTGTGGCCGTACCGCTCGAAGAACAACCGTTTATCGAAACGTGGGATAGCGATGATTTCGATGATGAGGCCGAGGTTTTTTGGGTCAAGGAATAATCTAAATTATTCTTTTGCGAATATCAATCACAACCCCGTCGTGGCGCAGTGCGCTACGGCGGGGTTTGAGTTAGGGCGTGTGCGAGTTCAGCATAAATCGCCCGGGGTGTGCCGTCACCGGCGATAAGCAACCAGCCGTCTTGGTAGGTATGCGTAGGCGCTGGTAAACCGAATTGCCACAAGGCGAAAACGTGTAACCACGGCCATTGTTGGACTTGCTGATACGCAGCGATGCTCCAGCGGATGCGTTGGGCGGGGGTGACGGCCAATTGCCAGCGCGGCGCGTCGTTCCACCCTGCTTCGGTGATGTAAATTGGTTTGTTGACATAACTTGTAAGTAATTGATAGATGAGTTCGACACGCCGCAGATTGACCACATCCCATTGCGGAGGATCATTGGGAGGTAATTGACCGCCGTAGGCATGCACGCCCCAGGCGTCGATGAAGTGTCCGCCGCCGGCAGCGAGGAAGCGGGTGGTGTATTCGCGGTCACCGAGGCGCACTTCGGCGTTGTCGCCGAGGGTGGCGCCGGGGGACAATGCGCCAGCGATGATAGTGACGGCGGGAGTGGCTTGTTTGACGGCGGGGTAGACGGTGGCGAGGAGTTGGGCATAGGCTTCGGGATTAGGGGATCGGCCACCCCATTCAAATTGCAGGTTGGGTTCGTTCCAGATAATGATGTGGCTGACGCCACGTTGATGGTAGCGTTGCGCAAATGCCACCACATAATCGCGGTAGGCCGTATACATGTGGGGTGCCAAAAAGCGGTCGCTACTATTTGATGGCCGAGCCCAGGCGGGTACGATATCGAGGCGGGCGATGACGGTGATGCCCCGGGCGTGGGCATGATCGATGACCATGTCAAACCCGCGCCAATCATAGCCGTACTGCGAGCGTGGTTGGGCATAGGCCCACGGAAAGAGCTCGACAATCCACGGGGTGCCCATAGCCGCCACCAAATCGAGCTGCTGGGCAATGAATGCTTCATCACCCACACCCGTCAAGCGGGTATGTACGGCGGCTTTGGGATTGTTGGTGATGACGTGTTGTGGGCGGGGGAGCGCAAAAGGCGCCACCTGCCGTTGTATCACCAATGTATTGATGGTGCTACTGATGGCGATAATGATGCCCAGCAGGATAAGCAGTTTTTGCATGATACGATCATAGCATAGGAAGGAGGAAGCAAGGGCGAATCATGCTGGCGAATTTATTCGCCGCTATTCGCCCTTAGGAAGGAGGAAGCAGGGGCGAATCATACCGGCGAATTCATTCGCCGCTATTCGCCCTTAGGAAGGAGGAAGTGAAAATGGAAAATGGAAAATGCAGAACTGCTCTGTGCACTCTGTGTGCGCTGTGCGAGACAATAAATAGCAATCGGAAGCATGAGAAAAAACATTGTTTTTCGTAAGATTCTGCGAGGCACGCAATTCGACAATCGTGGGGATTCCGGTTATACTTATTCAGATTTTATGGTGAATCCCATCACAATCTGCGCATGGGTTAGGCAAGAGAAGGACGCAATATGGCGGCTGCAATGACTCTGTATCGCTCGACGATTGGCAAAAAAGCCATCATGGCAGTGACGGGTGTCATCCTGTATGGTTTTGTAATCGTCCACATGATTGGGAACCTCAAAATATTTGAAGGTCCTAAAGGGTTCAACGAGTATTCGCATTTTTTGCGGGTAGTTGGTGAACCAGCGCTCCCGGCAGGGACGATTTTGTGGCTTATCCGGATTGTATTGACACTTGCATTGATTTTGCATGTTAGTGCCGCAATCCAATTGACGCGGATTGATTCTGCAGGTCGCCCTGTGGCCTACAAAAAAGTCAAGCGCAAGCAGGCATCGTTTGCCTCGATGACGTTGCGTTGGGGCGGGACGGCGATTTTTTTCTTTGTGATTTATCACTTGATGCACTTCACCATTGGCACTGTACACCCCCAATTTGTCGAAGGTGAGCCCTACCACAACGTGGTAAGCGGCTTCCAACTGCAACCACTAATGGCTGGTGTTTATTTGTTGGCGGTGGCGGCCTTGGGGACGCACTTGTATCATGGCGTGTGGAGCGCGACGCAAACACTCGGACTCAACAATCGGCGCAATGATAAATTATTCCGCGGACTAGCCGTGTTGTCGGGGATTGGATTGTTTGTCGGATTTGCGACTATTCCCGTGGTGGTGTTGTTGGGAATCATTAAGTAGGTCATTGCAGGAAGATGGGGAGTGTCAAAATGACGACAGAAATTAAACCGCAAATTGATGTACGCCTGCCAGTAGAATATACCGATGCGCGGGTCAATGCCAATATTCCCGCTGGACCAATCGAACAAAAATGGTCCAAGCATAAGTTCGAAATGAAACTCGTCAATCCTTCCAACCGCCGTAAATATACGGTAATTGTGGTAGGGACGGGGTTGGCTGGTGGCGCTGCGGCCGCAACCATGGCCGAAATGGGCTACAGCGTCAAGGCGTTTTGTTATCAAGACAGTGCTCGTCGTGCCCATAGTATTGCCGCCCAAGGGGGTATCAATGGCGCCAAAAACTACCGTAATGATGGCGATAGCGTCTACCGCTTGTTTTATGACACTATCAAGGGTGGCGACTTCCGCGCCCGTGAAGCCAACGTCTATCGTTTGGCTGAACTAAGCGTCAATATCATCGACCAATGTGTGGCCCAAGGCGTACCATTTGCCCGTGAATATAGTGGCTACCTTGACAATCGTTCGTTTGGTGGTGCCCAGGTGTCACGCACGTTTTATGCCCGTGGTCAGACCGGTCAGCAATTGATGTTGGGCGCCTACCAGGCCTTGAGCCGCCAAGTGGCCGCCGGCAATGTGGATCTCAACGAGCGCACCGAAATGCTCGATGTCATCGTGATTGATGGTCGCGCCCGAGGGATTGTGACGCGTGACATGGTCACCGGCAAAATCGAATCACATTTGGCCGATGCCGTCGTTTTGGCGACGGGCGGTTATAGCAATGTCTTTTATTTGTCGACCAACGCCAAAGGGTGTAACGTGACGGCCACGTGGCGGGCCCACAAGCGCGGTGCCTTTTTTGCCAACCCCTGCTATACCCAGATTCACCCCACCTGTATCCCCGTGAGTGGCGATCATCAGTCCAAACTGACCTTGATGTCGGAATCACTGCGCAACGATGGTCGGGTATGGGTGCCCCTCAAGGCGAGCGACCCTCGGTCACCTGACAAAATCCCCGAAGACGAGCGCGATTATTACCTCGAGCGCCGCTACCCCAGCTACGGCAACTTGGCACCCCGCGATATTTCCTCACGGGCGGCCAAAATCGTCTGTGACGAAGGGCGCGGCGTCGGTCCTGGTGGACTCGGTGTCTATCTCGACTTTACCGCAGCCATCAAGCGCTTGGGCGAAAGCACGGTGCGCGAGCGCTACGGCAATTTGTTCGACATGTACGAGCGTATTACCGGCGAAAACCCCTACAAGGGTCCGATGCGCATCTACCCAGCCGTCCACTACACCATGGGCGGCTTGTGGGTCGACTACAACTTGATGTCGACCATCCCCGGCTTGTTTGTGGGTGGCGAAGCCAACTTCTCGGACCACGGCGCCAACCGTCTCGGTGCCAGCGCCTTGATGCAAGGCTTGGCCGACGGCTACTTTGTGTTGCCGGCCACGATTAGCAATTACTTGGCTCAAGGGGGCCTCGAAAAGGTCGATACCACGCATAGTGCCGTCCAAGAAGCAGTGCAATCGGTGACGGCCCTGACCCAGAAATTCCTCGACATCAAAGGCACGCGCACGGTTGATTCGTTCCATCGTGAGTTGGGCAAAATTATGTGGGAATACTGTGGTATGTCCCGCACCGACGAAGGATTGCGTTACGCCTTGCAACGCATCCCCGAATTGCGTCAGCAGTTTTGGACTGATTTGCGGGTATTGGGGAGCGGTGATGACCTCAATCAAGAACTGGAAAAAGCTGGCCGCGTGTCTGACTTTATCGAACTCGCCGAATTGATGTGTCTTGATGCCTTAGAACGCGCCGAATCGTGTGGTGGCCACTTCCGTGAAGAGAGCCAGACACCGGATGGCGAAGCGTTGCGGAACGACGATGATTACTGCTATGTGGCTGCTTGGGAACATACCGGCGAGCCCAGCAAAGCCGTATTGCATCGCGAAACGTTGCACTTTGAAAACATCCATTTGGCCCAACGTAGCTACAAGTAGAGCGGAGAGACGAGTCATGAAGATTACCGTAAATGTATGGCGCCAAAAAAATACCAGTAGCAAAGGGCGCTTGGAAAAATATCAAGTGGATCATGTGTCACCCGACATGTCGTTCCTCGAAATGCTCGATATCCTCAATCAACAATTGATGGCCAAGGGTGAAGTGCCAATCGCCTTTGAGCATGATTGTCGTGAAGGCATTTGTGGCTCGTGTGGGGTGGTGATTAACGGGTTGGCGCATGGCGGTCAACTCGCCACCACCACCTGCCAACTCCATATGCGCAAATTCAAGGATGGCGACAACATTACGGTTGAGCCGTGGCGCGCCAACGCCTTCCCGGTCATCAAAGACTTGGTCGTGGATCGCGGGTCATTTGACCGCATCATCCAAGCAGGTGGTTTTATTTCGGCACACACCGGCAGCGCTCCAGACGCCAACGGTACGCCCATCCCCAAAGAAAACGCCGATTTGGCGTTTGAAGGGGCACAGTGTATTGGCTGTGGTGCCTGTGTGGCAGCCTGCCCCAATGCCTCAGCCATGTTGTTTACTTCGGCCAAGGTTGGGCATTTAGGGTTATTGCCCCAAGGGCAACCCGAGCGTCAGCAACGGGTACTCAAAATGGTCGCCCAAATGGATGCCGAAGGCTTTGGCGGTTGTACCAACATCGGTGAATGTTCGGCAGCCTGCCCCAAAGAAATCGGTTTGCACTTCATCGGCCGCCTTAATCGTGACTTGCTGGGTGCCACACTGCGTGGTGGTAGCACCGTCGATTAGGGCATAAAAATACAAACCAGCGCTACCATGTTCATGGTAGCACTGGTTTTGTTTTGCGCAAAATGTTGGCGGCGAGTTGGAGCGCTTCGCGTTCGCGTTGGAAGCTGGCTTTGGTGATAGCTTCCTCGATCGAAATCCAACAGGCGTCATCGACCTCGCTTTGTTGCGGTGTGATTTCGCCATTGGCATAGTGCACCAAAAAAATATCAACGTACTTGTGAATGCGGGTAACGTTGATGCGAAACCAATACTCGATGGTGGTGAGGTGTTGGACAACTACCCCATTGAGCCCGGTTTCTTCGGCAATTTCGCGGACGGCGGCCATTTCAGCGGTTTCGCCTCGACGTATATGACCTTTGGGTAACCCCCACCGTTTGCCGCCATGGGTTGATATCATGGCGACTTCGGTGCGGTGTAGTGTTACCCGATAGACAATTCCGCCGGCCGAATAAGCAGTGCGCTGATCACGGTCAGATGCGGATGAATGCGTCAGAGGATACCTCACTACCCATGTGACGTTTTGGCGACGCGCCCAGCCCGCATGTCCCAGTATTTGTTGACCGAATAACGGATACGTTCTTTGGCGACATCAGCGTCTTCCCAACCTTGGGGCTCGACCCGGGCACCTTCGAGGTCTTTGTATACCGTGAAGAAGTGTTCGACTTCGCGGATATAGTGACTTGGAAGCTGACGGAAGTCCGTGTAGTCAGAGAAAAACGGGTCGTAGTGCAAGACTGCTAAGATTTTGTCGTCGGGCTCACCACGGTCGAGCATGCGGAACATGCCAATCGGACGCGCTTCGACGATACATCCAGTGAACGTCGGTAAATTGGTCATTACCAAGACATCGAGGGGGTCTTCGTCGTCATAGAACGTCTGTGGTGTGAAGCCGTAATCGCCGGGGTAGTGCACTGCCGAATAGAGCACACGATCGAGCTTAAAGGCACCGGTACGCTTATGAAACTCATACTTGTTGCGTGATCCCTTGGGAATTTCGACGACAACATGGATGACTTCCGGCCAACTCGGACCCGGGTCTAATTCATGCCAGAGATTCATGAATTTTGGCTCCAATCACCACAAATTTTATACTGAATAAATTATACCACGATGCCTCTGTTGTTGCCCGTGATTTGCAACGTGTCGGTCACGAGCCGTATGAAATGACAGAATTGCGGTGTGTTAGACCCCAATCTGCGGCATATCGGTGCTTGTGCGTAACCAGACGGCAAAACGATCGACGAATTGAAAGCCACAGGCGGCATAAAAAAAGCGGGCGGGATTGTCTGGATTGCCATCACTCATCACCGCCGCGTGGGCAATGCCGGCATTGGCTAGCCGTTGGAGCGTCGTACTGATTAGCCCGCGCGTGAGCCCGGTACGCTGATATTCTTGGCGACATCCCACTGGCTCAAACAAGGCGTAATTGCTCCAGTCGTTGACCCATACGGTGCAAAACGCCCCGATTTCGCCGGTTGCATTGACCGCCACCATGTCCCACTCGGGGGTGTAACTCGGGAGTGACCGTGAAAAATTGTAGCGCTCCTCGGTCATGATGGTGCTTTTGAAGGCACTGCGTTGCGCTAATACCCGCTGTGGTACGTCTACTTCGCGTAGGGTGGCTAGCTGCCAGCCAGCGGGGAGTGCAAATATTGGTGCGCGCGCCGTGGGTTGATAGTGCTGGTTGAGTGCTAACGGTTGCTGGGCATAGCCATGCGCAATTAATGCGGCATGGCGGGTAGGATTTTTTTCAAAAGCCCAAAGTGACGTCGTCGGTGCCGTGTGTTGTGCCACATAGGCGACTATTGTAGGCCAGATGTCAGGGTAGCGGGTATCGTAGAGGCTGTCCACTTGATCGTCAGTCTCCCAGGTCCAGCCGACAATGATATCGTCGTGTTCCCACAGCCGAATCCCTGCCAGCCCGCTATCGTCGGGGGTGGCGCCACGCCACCACGCCAAGTCACCGGGCTGGCAGATATAGTATGGGGCCTGTTGGATCACCATGCGGGCAGTAAACTGCTGCATGGTGATGAACTCACTGGTATTGCGGAGTGGTCGATGCGTATAGGGTAACATCAGAACCCTTCTGTGTGATGCGTATTAAAACAGCATGGCGCCCGCTTCGCGAGCGATGCGGTTGACGTGATCTGCTTCTTCGGTTTTGCCTTTGGTGGTGTAGTCTTCAGATAATTCGTTGAGCCGTTTGACCACAACACTGGTAATGTCACTGATGTTTTCACGAATGTAGCGGGTGGGATTTTCGGCAGTAATCAAGGCTTGGACCACGCGATCTTCGGGCGTGAGGGCAGCAGCTTTGACTTGGATGGTGAGCTCAGCGATGGTCTGGAGCCGTTCAACGGCCGCTATGTCGCCAGCCCGTTCGGCCATGGTACGTTGGCCATCCACCAGGATATCGAAGGTTTCGTTGAGCAACGGCAGATGGGCGGTGAGGGCTGCCACGAGGTCTTCGGCATCAAAGACGGCATCGAGTACTTGACCGGCTTGCATGTAGGAGGCCTCGAGGTCGGCTTGGAGTTGTTGGAATATTTCGATGACTTGGTCACGCATGGCAGTGAGCTGGCTGGTGAGTGACTCGTCGCCGTCCGTGGTGGCGTCGTTGATGCGATTGGTGACAATATCAAAAAAGGTATAGTCGATGATTTCTTGGTTGGTGGTGATTAATTGGGTCACGGTTGCTTCATCACCGGCGGCGAGGAGCTGCGTAATCAAGGTTTCGTAGGCAAATGTAGCTGCCCCGCCGGCAAACTGCGCGATTTTGGATTGCAGGGCGCTGAGTTGGGCGATGCCTTCGGGATCGCCACTCATGCGACTGGCATCGACAAAGGCGGTTAGGGTTTTGGCGAATTCCTCGTCGATATCGGCTTGATTGGCTTGGAGTGCCGCATGGAGCGCCACCTCACCTTGGCTCATGGCGTCGAGCAGTTGGCTTATGATGTCGACCCGTTTGCGCTGGGTTTCGAGCATTTCTTTGGTGATGCCGTCCCCTTCAAATACTGCTTCAACGAGTGTTTGCATGGTCAAAAAACGCTTGGGGGCGAGCAAATATCCTTTGGATGCATCGGGTGACAGTTCGTTCATGAGCAGATTGGTGGCACTGCCGACGAAGCGTTCGAGTTCGACCCCTTTGGCACTCGCAAGCAGTTGTTGGGGGATATGTACGAAACAGAATTGCTTGCTGCCATCATGATAAATGAGTGGTGCCGCCAGCATGACGGGTGCGCCACATTTGGTGCAGTTGCTGGTGTTGAGGCGGCCACCGAGGAGTTGGCTTTTGAGATGGGGCTGGGCTTCGGCATCGATGATATTGACAATTGCCACCCGCATAGGGGTTTGGCAACTAGGGCAGGCGACTTGTGCGACTTGTCCGGGTGCTGCAGACATGAAATAAATCCTTTCGACATTGGATAACTGATGAAATTATACAATGTTTCGTCGTACCCTCGTGGTTTTTTGGCATCACGAAACGCTTTTGGATGGTAAATTGCCGCACTACATGGGTAATGGTTATTTTTAGTAGACATAAAATACAAGCATAACAGAATTTTTTCCAATTTGATTTGCGTCAAACGGTGACCTCTATTACACTACAAGCAGAGTTGTACTGAATGAGGAAGCATACATGTCAGCACCCATCCATCCACCCCGGCGTTCGACAGCCTACACCCATGCTGCCTATACTCGTTGCGCAGGGACGTGGATTGAACACGAGCCCCAAAAAGCCGAATTGGTGGCGTTACGTGATGCCATGGAAGTCGCTCGCAATTCACGGAATAGCGTAGTGGCAAATGTTCCTGATGTTGAAGCGTATCATCGCTTGAGTTTGGCACTGTTTCGTCATGACCGCTTCCGCCCACTCGCACTCGATGGTTGGTTGGTTGCCACGGTGATTGATGCGATTGGTGAACCACCGATTGTCGAAGACGAAAATGATCCGGCCTTTACGGACTACATTCGTCATTCGATTGGCGAAATCGGATCAGCGCGTATTCGGCGGGCAATTGCCGAGCAAGCGCAACGGTTTTTGCCGATTCTCATCAACGAAAACGACGTCGAAGGGGCAGTACTTCTCGCCCAAAACACGTACATGACCCTGATGAGCGAATCGACCACGCCCTTGTTGGTACAAGCGATGGTGAGTGGCTTGTCAGCGTACTACGACGAACTTCCCGAGGAATAACGCGCAATTTGCCCAAATCAACGCTGAAACCGTGGCGTAGTGATACGCCGCGGTTTTCTGTGAGTAAATTGCGTACCTTTTTGAGGGCACAAAACGGTATACCCGTATAGATTGTGTTAAAGGAGGTATTGTTATGCTCGCTCGGGTAATGAGTTGCGCCATCAAAGGGCTTGACGGTGTGCCGGTAACGGTAGAAGTCGATATTGCCGGTGGCTTGCCCTATTTTGCGGTGGTGGGGTTGACCGATACCGCTGTGCAAGAGAGTCGTGAACGGGTGCGGGCGGCGATTCGTAATTCGCAGATGGAATTCCCGATGCGGCGAGTCGCAGTGAGCCTCGCACCTGCTGATTTGCGTAAAGCAGGTCCGGCTTATGATTTGCCGATTGCAATGGCGATTTTGCACGCCACAGGGCAGGTCGATGCGGATATTGCGCAGATGGTTTTTTTGGGTGAGCTGGGGTTTGATGGTAGCCTGCGCCATACAGACGGGGTATTGCCGATGGTGATTGCGG
This sequence comes from Roseiflexaceae bacterium, assembly GCA_040397035.1. Taxonomy (GTDB): domain Bacteria; phylum Chloroflexota; class Chloroflexia; order Chloroflexales; family Roseiflexaceae; genus UBA965. The sequence continues at coordinate 27,613 of JBBAWW010000026.1, forward strand.
CCCGTGAAGCAGGCTTGACGCATGTGGTTGTGCCAGCGAGTGATGCAGCCGAGGCGGCGTTGGTGCAAGGAATAACCGTGCTGCCGTGTCGGCATTTACAAGAATTATGTGATTATTTACAAGGAAAGTGCCAACTGACAGCTTTGCCCCCCGTACTAGTAATCGCACCAATTACTGGCGATATGGTTGATTTTGCTGATGTGCGTGGCAACCAACATGCCCGGCGGGCGCTCGAAGTGGTGGCTGCTGGTGGACATAATATTTTGTTTACCGGTACACCAGGGGCGGGCAAAACCATGATGGCACGGGCATTGTGGGGCATCATGCCACCATTGAGTGAATCTGAGGCTATTGAGGTCGCCAAAATCCAAAGCGTGGCAGGGTTGCTAGGGCGTGAGGCCCGCATGCCCAGTGTGCGTCCGTTTTGTGCGCCGCACCATACCACGTCACAAGCGGGGTTGGTCGGGGGCGGGGCAGGACGAATCCGCCCAGGCATGGTGACGATGGCGCATCGGGGAATTTTGTTTTTGGATGAATTTCCAGAGTTTGGGGTCAAACTCGAAGTCCTGCGTCAGCCCCTCGAAGATCGTAGTATCACCATTAGTCGGGCACATGGGTCGTTAGTGTTGCCGGCGAATTTTTTGTTGGTGGCGGCGCGTAATCCCTGCCCGTGTGGCTGGCGTGGTGATCGTGATCGGGCCTGTACTTGTAATCCAGTTGCCGTTGAGCGTTACAATCGCCGGATTAGTGGACCAATTCTCGATCGCATTGATATGCACCTCGATATGCCACGGGTAGAGTCACACCATTTGTTGAGTGTGGCATACGGTGAGTCTTCGGCGGTCATCAAGGCGCGAGTTGTCAATGCGCGCCAGACGCAATATGCCCGTGGGCAGATGAGTGGTAATGCCGATATGACGGTGTCTGAATTGCGGCGAGTGGCGATGCCTGATGCTGATGGCATGCGGTTGTTGGAACTCGCGGTCGATAAACTGATGTTGTCAGCCCGGGCCTATTACCGCGTGATTCGGGTGGCACGGACGATTGCGGATTTGGCAGGGGAAGATACGGTGCGGGCGGTGCATGTGGCAGAGGCGTTGCAGTATCGTGGTCAGAAAATCGGTTGATTGGTTGTAAAAAACGAGGGAAAACAACGACGCTGATATGATTGCGCATATCAGCGTTGTTGTTTTGTGCATATAATAGGTGAAATCTGTTATAGAAGAGGGATCTATGCAATCATTAATATTTCCTGTCATTGTGTCGGTTATTGCCACGTTGTTGTTGGGACAGATGAGTCGCCGCGCCCAGATCAATGGTCAAATCAATCGGGCCTGGGCGATGCGGGCAGCCACGGCGGCTGCAGCGATATTGGCCGTCAATGGGATTGCCCGACTCTTGGGGTTGGCGGTTGATAGTGTCCAACCAATCATTGCCTCGGTCGCATTTGGTTGTATGGCGGTGGCTGGGTTCTTTTTGGTGCGGGCAGCCCTCAAAGGCGAAGCCGTACAAATCAAAATTGCCGCACAGCAACAAGCCGAGGAATTCAAAAAAGCACAGGAGCAACGAAATGCCCGACACGATAAGTGATGTGCATTTTAGTGATGCGGTCAATTGTTTTAATCGCGGTGAATGGCTCGATGCCTTGTTGTTGTTTGAAGAATCATGGTTGCTCCACCGTGATTCAGAACATAAAGCTTTTGTGCAATTTGCCAGTATTGTCAAGCAGTTGCATTTAGGGTTTACGGCATCACCACGGTTATTGTTGGCGCGTACTCAAGTATTGATTGCCGAAGCAACGGGTAGCACGGGGATTGATTTGGTTGATGTGGTGGTGCAACTACAGGTATTGCAAACCTATTTACCACCAGTAGATAGCGACACATTCGATGCGCGGCAGCTGCCCGCAGTACGATTACGGTGGTTGCATGAGTGAATTGCAGTTTCTGACCAATCGGGCCGCCTACCTGCCGGGAACCAATAATCTAGGTGTGGTGGTGGTCGGTGATGGCACGGCGGTGGCGATTGATACGGGTATCGACAAAGAAGCGGGGCGCTTGTTGCGGCGGGCCTGTGAAGCGGCCAAATTACAATTGGTGGCTGCGATTTCGACGCACCATCATGCCGACCATGTGGGTGGCAATGATTATCTGGTGCGCAATATCAAAGACTTTCGGGTTTATGCCCCCCGCCGTGAAGCGCCATTTATCGAAGACCCCTACCTCGAGCCGAGTTATTTGTCGTATGGCGCCAGCCCGATTGCGCCGTTGCGCAATAAATTCGTGATGGCGACACCATCCCCCGTGCACGAACGCATCGATGCCACCCAGACGACGCTGACGATTGGTGCAGTGGAGTTTGCCCTCTTCCCAATGCCGGGTCATAGTGTGGCCCAAATTGCGGTGGTGGTTGAGAGAATTTGTTATGCGGCAGATAGTTTCTTTGGTGGCGCAGTCCTCGCCAAATACGGTGTACCCTATGCCCATGACGTCAATGCCCAAATCGCCTCGTTGATCCAGGTGGGGCAACTCGATGTAGCGCATTGGATTCCCGGGCACGGAGTACTGACCGGGCACGATGCGATTGCCGATACACTCGCCATCAACCATCAGGCCATCGCCACCAGCAAAACAATGGTGACGGCAGCCTGTGGCAGTGGCGCATCGTTGCAACAAGTGGTGGCGAGCGTGCAGCGTGCGTTGGGGGTGACGTCGAGTGCCATGGCGCAGTATGCGGTGTTTGCATCGGGGATTTCGGCTTATTTGAGTGCCTTGCACGCCGATGGACTGGTGGCAGTCGAGCTGGGGGCGGATGGTCCCATGTGGCGAGCCGTGGCATGATGCATACGTCGACGTTACGGGTGCGCTATGCCGAAACCGATGCCATGGGGGTGGTGCATCATGCCGCGTATGTGCCGTGGTTTGAAGTAGGGCGGGTCAATTTGTTGCGGGCTGCTGGCTGCCCGTATGGCGACATCGAAGCCCGCGGATTGTTGGTGGTGCTGTCTGATTTACAAGTGCGTTATCGCTCACCGGCGCGCTTTGATGATGAAGTGGTGATTGAGACACAGCTGATTACCCTCAAAAGCCGCCAAATTGCCTTTCGTTATCGCGCATTGCTGGCCGCGACTGCGACGATATTGGTTGCGGGACAGACCAATCATATCGTAGTGCTACGGGCGACGATGAAGCCCACTGTGTTGCCCAGTGATTTGTCAGCGTTGTTACAACCTTGGCTGACGACGGAGTTTTTTGCATAAATACGGTCATGCGGCAGGAATAGATTGCCGATGTTGGTCTATTTGTGTGGATGATGTGTGTGATGAAAATAGAGAGGTCAATGATGACTACATGGCAATCAGCCACAATCATGGCGGGTGATGTCACGATTCGCTATCAACGGGCGGGCAACGGGGCGCCGATTATTTTGGCGCATGGATTTTCCGATAACGGTGATTGTTGGAAGGCCTTTGCGGAGCCACTGACGGCCTCGTATGAGGTGATTTTGATTGATGCCCGCAACCATGGCCAATCAGGCAAAGCCCGCCATGGCAATGGCGCAATTGATCAAGCGAGTGATGTCAAGGCACTAATTACCCAATTGGGGTTGGTCAAACCGGTGGTAATAGGGCATTCGATGGGTGCCCAAATGGCAATGCATGCCGCGGGGTTGTTCCCCGAATTGTTGCGGGCCGTAGTGATGGAAGACCCGCCCATGTTCCCCGATGTGGTACCGACTGCGGCCGAATTCGCAGCAAACAAAGCCCGGCGGGTTGGTTGGATCGACAGCCTGCAAGCACTGAACCACGAACAATTGGTGTTGCGCTGTATTGCCGAAAACCCCACCTGGCGTGCCGAAGAACTCCATCATTGGGCCGAATCCAAACATCAATTTGGTTTTGTCAGTGATGTCGTCGATTACGAGCCTGAGCGCACGATGCATTGGCAGAAACTCATTCCCCAAATCGGTGTCCCGGCATTACTAATTGGCGCTGATCCCAGCAAAGGCTCAATTGTGCCGGTAGCTGCAGCAGCCGCGGCCCGGACATTGTCAGCGCAGATTGAAGTGGCGTTGGTGCGCAATGTAGGGCATTGCATTCGCCGCGAAGCACCGGTGCAATATAGCGCGTTGGTACATGAGTTTTTGCGCCGCTAGTAATCGATGGGGCGTAGACCAACGCTGATGGGGTGCTGAACAAAAAGGAATTGCGATGACGGCATGGCAATCAGGGTTTGTGCAATCAGGTGCGATAGCGTTGCATTATCAGCGGGCGGGTCATGGCGTGCCGCTGATTTTGGCGCATGGACGGACAGACAACGCGGCCTGTTGGCTGGCGTTTGCGGAACCACTGACCGCACACTACGATGTGGTGCTGTATGACGCGCGTGGGCATGGTTTGTCTGACCAGCCGCTGGCACACTATGCCCCGCATGATTTGGCCGTCGACATGCGTAACGTCATCGACGCACTCCAACTGGTGCGCCCCAGCGTGATTGGGCATTCGATGGGGGCGATGGCGACCTTGGCTGCTGCGACGAGCTACCCCGATCTCATCCGGGCTATTGTGCTCGAAGATCCCCCGTTGGAGATGTTGAATCCGCTCGTCGATGCGGACGTGGCCGCTGCCAACGACGCCGGGTTTTATGCGTGGCTTGATGCCATGAAAACATTGTTGCTGGAGCAGTTAATCGTGCGCGGTGCCGACGATAATCCAACCTGGCAGGCAGCCGAATTGCGTCCGTGGGCCCAAGCCAAACTCCAAGTGGGGGCACGCTTGCCGTTTAATGAGACAGACCGCTTTGTGGCGTGGCAAACAATGATGGCGGCCTTGACGATGCCGACGTTGTTGCTGGTAGGTGAGCCTGCGAGCCGGGTGATTGTGACGGCGGCAGAAGCGGCGTTGGCACGACAATTATCGCCGTGGGTAGAGATTGGCTTGATTCGGAATGTGGGGCATTGTATCCGCCGCGAAGCACCAGCGGCGTATGCCGCGTTGGTGATGGATTTTTTGAAAAGAACGCAAGGATAACCAGCTATGTTTACGTATGATTTAGCCGAAGCTACCGCGCTTTTGCGCCAACTGGTGGCCATCAAAAGTTACCCAGGTGAAGAACACGCCGTCCAGCAGGCTGTGGCTGATTGGTGTACTGCCAACGGCATGACTGCTGAAATCTGGCCCACTAGTCAAGCACCCAATATTGTGGTGCGGATTGAAAATGGTGTTGGACCTACCTTTATGCTCAATGGCCACACCGACACGGTGCTGGCTGCGGAGGGCTGGGATTGTGACCCGTGGCAAGGTGCCATTGATGGTGACCGCATGTATGGTTTGGGCGCCTGCGACATGAAATCAGGTGTGGTCGCCAACATGCTGGTTACCCGGGCCTTTGCCCAAAACCGTGATGCCTGGAGCGGCACGTTGATTTTTAGTTCGGTAGTCGACGAAGAAGCCTATTCACTCGGTGCCAATAGTTTGGTGACCCAAGGCATTGCCGCCAACTATTGTATTGTCAGCGAATCGGTGCCCGAAATTGAGTTGGGCGCTGCTGGCAAAATCCTTGTACGTGTCGATGTGATTGGCAAAGCGGCGCATGGCTTTATGCCGTGGCAAGGGATTAATGCGGCCAGTGAAGCGGCGCGATTTGTGGTGCAGGTCGATGGCTTGCCGCTCGGTGTGCATGAGCGAATTCCGTCATCACAATCCATATTGTCGTTTTTGAGTGGTAGCGCACAATATGTGGTGACCATCCCTGAGCGGGCCGAAGTGTTGGTGTCACGCCAAATTGTGCCCGGCGAAAACAAAGCCGAAGTGATGGCCCAAATGGATGCCATTGTGGCGGGGCTCAATTCACCGGCACGGATCGAACTCACCACGCCCCCGCCCTATTATCCACCGTTCGAAATTGGGGCAGATCATGCCTTGGTGCAGGCCCTGCAAGCGGCATTTACCCAGACACATGGCCGCGCCGGCGAATATTATTATTCAACGGGTGTCAGTGATGCCAATTTATTTGCCGAGCTGGCCCATATTCCTACGGTGTTGCATGGCCCCACCGGGGCCAACTTCCATCAGTGCAATGAATGGGTTGATTTGCCTTCGATTGTGCGTTGTTGCCACGTATTTACCCAGACGATTATGACGTTGTTGCCAGCCAAATAATCCACTGTTGCGTCAATACCTACGCCAAAACACCTCACCCTAGCGTCGTTCCATGCCGGTTGCGATAGCAACCGTAGCGTGGAATCTCCCTAGGTTTGCCATA
>JBBAWW010000027.1:0-17485 GCA_040397035.1 Roseiflexaceae bacterium
TTTGGGCGTATCAATGCACCGCCGAACAATCAGCGAGCAGCGTAGATTGGCGTAGGTATTGTATATAGTGTTCATACTTAAGAGTGTGTATTGACTTTACTATGAACATTAAATTTGAAGAGTAATCTTATTCATGATTAACGTATTAATCATAAACACTAATCAAATTATAAGGGTGTTTGTTATTGCCATACCTATGCCAATTAAAAGTCATATAAAACGGCTTTTGCCGTATAGTTTTGGTACTTTATTCCCAAAACTACGAAAAGCCATGGATATCTTCGCACTCTTTCACCCCTTTTGTCAAGTTCACTTGGTCAGCTTGCTCCGCAATCTGAGCGTCATCATTGCCGGCGCGCTTTGTGCACCCCACACCATCACCATGCGGAATATTGCCCGCTGGAGCACGTACGGCTACCGCTAGTATGCGTAATTTTCTTGGTAGCTGGCAGGTAATCGTCGTATCGTAGCCGTAGATTAGATTTCACGCATAGGTGGGTGTACTCGGTGGGGAGTTATACTTGTCCACGCGTAGGTGTGCGAACATACTCACGTATCCCAATAGTTACCACGTGCAATCAGTATGGAATGACGATATAGGGGCATTGTGACGTAATACCCGACGCACCAGGTTAGATTCCTGCATATTGATGTAGGTGTTGTGATGAGTTGCGCATTTGGGAACTCTAGACTACAATAGTCGCTAAAGTGGAGTTTGTGAAAGGAGTAACAATCATGACCACCAAACGATTCGAGCGCTATGTCTGGATTGTGCTGGGCTACACGATTATTGTGATTTTGTGGGGGGCGTTTGTGCGGGCGACGGGATCAGGGGCGGGGTGTGGCAACCACTGGCCATTGTGCAATGGTGAAGTGATTCCGCGGGCGCCCTTGCTCGAAACCATCATCGAGATTTCGCACCGACTCACAAGTGGATTATTGTTGATTTTGATTGTTGGTTTGACGTTTTTTTCGTTTCGACTGTATCCCAAAGGGCACATTGTGCGGCGTGGTGCGGTATTGACGTTGCTATTTGTGATTATCGAGGCGTTATTTGGGGCGGCATTGGTATTGCTCGAGTTAGTGGCGCACAATGCGTCGTTGACCCGCGCTTTTTCGGTGTCGTTGCATTTAGTCAACACATTGGTGTTGGTTGGGGCAATCACACTGACCGGTATGTGGGTACGGGGTATTGCCGCGCCTGATTTTAACGGGCGAGGTCGTATGCTGACTTGGGTAATTATCGGTGTGGTGATGACACTGTTGTTGGGGGCGAGCGGTGGGATTGCGGCGTTGGGCGATACCTTGTTCCCGGTTACGACATTTGCTGAAGGATTAGCGCAAGATTTGGATATGACCGCCAATGTATTGTTGCGCTTGCGCGTCTTGCATCCAGTGATTGCCATCGCGACCGGCATTGTCATGGTGGTGGTGTCGCAAGTTATCGCTCAAATGAACCCTGTTGCCGGCACCCGCAAGGCTAGTCGTGTGTTGCTGGCTGCCTATGTTGGGCAGTTGGGATTGGGGGCTATAAACATAGTGTTACTTGCCCCGATTCCTATTCAATTACTGCATTTATTGCTGGCAGATGTGATTTGGATTGCATTTGTGGTGTTGGTCGGATTGGCATTACAGCGTGAATCGCGCCCTGCGTAGGGTGAGTGTGTAGCCCCTTCGTTGTGGCTATTGCCACAACGAAGGGGTTTTTTAGGTAATCGTGAGGGATTTTTTGTTGAACCATACAATGATTTGCCGAATGAAAATTGATAATAAAACAATATGGAACAATAGTACGGCCAACATGATGTAGTCGATTTTTGGAGTAATAGTGGTGGTATAAAGGTGGAGCGTGGGCCACAATAAAATGCCCCATAGTGTAGTAACTCCGGCCATTAGCGATGTGTAATTTGGTCCGATTACCCGTAGGACTGCGGGACCAATGATATTCCATGACAGGGGGATGGTAATAATCAGTAAAACCACAATCCGTTGTTGGGTGCTGGCAACGAGGGGCGTCAGCATCAACATCAAGGCTGCCACCACACTAATGAGTAGGCACATGCAGGGAATGGATACTACCAGCACCATGGGTGATGGGTGTGCGAGTGGCGCCACAAAAAAACTCAGCGTCATCATGATGACATAGCTACTCATGACGATAATAATGGCGGCAATCAGATAAGCACTGATATACGTGCGGCGTGATTGAACGGCAAGCAAGCGTTGGATCTGGAAGGGTTGCTCGGCGATGTCTGCGAGGACGGATGTGGTATAGAGTGCCAATAATATCGTGTAGAGCGACCACGTTGCCATCATGGTATGGGCATTGGTACTGTTACGAATAAGAATTGCGGCCACGGCAATAGCGCTGCCCCATTCGATGAGGATGCGTTGTGACTGGAGATATTCGCTCAAAATACGTTGCACCAACCACCACATACTGGTCGGCATTGTCGGAGGTGCGTCAGATGGTGTAGCCGCCATCAAGGCCCGTAAACGTTGCATTTATTTCTCCGTGAATGGCGTGAGGCTATCGTCTATTTCGGACGTGATATTTCGTGGTGGGTAAATTTGGGCCAATACCTGTGGCGTAGCGGATTGTTTGACCAAATCGTTGAGTGGATGATTGCGTGGCTCAATCCGAAAAATATGCACGCTGTAGTGCAAGAGAATTTGCAAAATCTGCGCTAGTGACTGCACCCCTGAGCCGGTCAATACAATGGTGCGGCGTGTCGCCACAATACTTGGATCAAGGGCGATGATGTTTTCGAAGGCAGCGGTAGGAATATCGTTGGTACGGATCATGATGGTGCGCGGCAGGGTACGGATTTGTTGGGCATCGAGTTCGCTAATGATGCGGCCATCGGCGAGTACGCCAATCGTATCAAACAATGATTCGAGGGGGACATCGCCACGGGTAGCAATGACGATGGTCATTTCGCGGTCACGCAGATTTTCGATGATATCTATCATCACATGTTGTTCGTGGGCATATAAGCCGACCGTCGGCTCATCGATCAACAACAATGAGGGATGATTGATGAGGGCGCAGGCGAGCATGACCCGCCGTACATCAAACAGTGATAATTGGCGGATGTATTTGTGGGCGAGTTGTTCGATGGCACACCAACGTAATGCTCGTTGGTAGTGTACCAATAGCGTATCGCCGGTAATTCCATATAAGCGCGCTTGCGTATAGAGTAATTGTTGCACGGTGAGATAGGTCGGTGGCTGGATGCGGGGCGACATGATGCCAATCATTGCGGTCGCCACCCGGACACTTTGGGTGCCCATGCGAATTTGGTGTGATTGTGTCCCATGTAACCCGGCGATTGCATTCAGTAGTGCACTTTTGCCACTGCCACTTGCGCCAATGATCCCATAGCAACTCTGCGCAGGGATGCGTAAACTGACATCCCGAATTGGACTAAACGGTACCGCGAGTTGTGTCACTGCGATTGCATTCATGCCACACCTCTCCGTACTAAAACGGCTTTATGATTAGATATATCAATGCCAGCAACGCCGGTGGTAATGCCCGCCACCAACACCAACGCAAGGCGGCTGCGAGGGTGGCAAATGGCTGATTGCGTACTAAAAACCGCAACCCGATCATGGTGATAAGTGTAGTCAAGGCAATCAAACCGAGGCGCAACCACCCATTGGTCATGTCGTAGGGCAACAAGCTCGTCGTGACCGTGAGTACTAATATAGCCGCACGGATATCAGTCGCAATTTGCATGAGCACAATCGTTGACAGGTTGAGCCCAGTGGTCATCATCCCGGTGAGGGCAGTATCATTGCGGAACATGCCCACGCCAATCGCTGCCGGTAATGCCAAAATCGCCGCAACCCACGCGAGGATTATTGCGGGAACAGACGCCACATGCCAGGTCTGGTTGGCCCAGTAGAGTACCCCAAACACACACCACACCACCACACGCCCAGCTAACCCGATTTGGAGTGCGCGCGCAGCGCCACGCACTACGAGTGGAGAGGCTGATGTTTGGGCGGCGAGTGATGGCACGAGGAAGGCGGCTTCGAGGGCCGCCCACATCAGCAATGGTCCCGCAATTGAGGTGTAGGCACCGTTAAATGGCCAAGGCATATACGTGGCTGCCCCAATTGCCAACAAGGTGCTAAGCAGTGCAGTAAAGCCATCAACACTAAGAATTGCTTTGCGCAAATCAGGGGGGAGCATGGGACGCCGCTGCGTCACCACAAACCCAAATAGCAAGGCGAACAGCACACTTGGTAATAATCCGGGGTATATGAGGTATGCAAAAATTAAATCCACCGTGGCTCCTATCTATCTGTAGCGTTGATTGGTTATTTGCGATGCTGCATATTGTTGCGGATGGTGGCAAGAATAACGGCAGGCGTGGGGGGGCACCCATCGAGTTGGACCTTGACGGGGATCTCGAGTGCATCTTGGAGTCCACCTCGCCCAAATGGTGCTCCGTTTATTGCGCATTGACCTACTGCGATGATCGTGGGTCGTTCACTCATGCTCGTAATAGTTTGTACGATATAACTGCGGGTATATTGTGACAAGATGCCAGTAAGTAACCAGATATCGGCATCAACAGGCGTCGAGACAAATTCCATGTCGGCTGACTGTGACACCGCCAAAATTATTTCGGCGTCACATCCCCCACACGAACCAGTATTTGCACGAAAAACGCGGATGGGCAATGCCATCGTTGACTCCCTTTATGAAGCGGTACGCACAAATGTCAACCCACGAATGACATCGTCAATCATTGTTAACAAAATTTGTGGATACAGCCCGATTACACAACAGACGCCAAGCAAAACAAACAATACGACAGATAACCCAACTGGTTCACTCAAGAGGCGGCGATCACTTTGGCGCTCGATTTCTTGGGTGGCGAGGAGGATTGGCATTTCTTCGGTGGGGAGTTCTTCGGCGGCACCCAACAAGCGTTCGTACAAGAGTCGGGCAATCGCTGCCAACATCAACAGCGACCCGATCCCGAGTAATACCACGAACGTGGCGCTTGCATGGGCTGCCGCATTGTAGATCAGCAGTTTGCTGGTATATGAACTAAACGGAGGCATCCCAAGCAACAACAACAAGCCGCCGATAAACCCACTGCCAGCGAGTGGCCAGCGCCACAACAAATCACGCCGGATCGTAACCACCGGGCGGCCATCGGGGCGCTCGAGGAGGGCAATTGCTACAAAAATAATCAGGACGGCAATCATCTGATTGAATAGCTCAAAAATAGCCCCTGCCAACCCTGTACTACTTGCACTTGCTACCCCAAACAGCATCAATCCACTATTGGCGACAATCAGATAACTGGGGGTACGGCGTAAATGGGGGGTTGCTAAGCCAAATAATGCCCCGAGAATCATGGTGACGGCCCCGAGGTACATCAGCATCTGCATTCCGTGGGCGTTTTCGCTGACAATGACCGGAAAAAATTGGAACGTCGCAATCAAAAACAACAACCCAGTACTATTGAGTGCCGTGATAATCAATACGGTAACCATGGGGGCGGCGTATTCGGTGACTTCAATCAGCCACGACTGAAACGGAAAGATCGCCAAGCGCATCCCAAAGCCCACAATCAGCAACGCCATAATCAAATGCACCGGAGAGCCCTGCCCGTTTTGTTCGGTAGGCCAATAAATCGTCAGTAGCACATAGGCCATATACATGGCAAAACCCGACAGTAGGACCAACACGAGGTAGTGTAAGGCCGTGATGAGTGGTGAGCGCTCGACGAGAACCGTGCTCCCGATGGGCAAGTCGACAATCGCCAAAATTGCGAGCAGACCACTACTGACCATCAACAAGCTGGCCACAAAGGGTTCTTGCATGAGCAAGACGGTGGCGTTGGTGATACCCAAGATAAGCAAACTGACGGGGACGAAGTTTTCGCCATGCGCAATAAAAAAAGTCACCACATAGCTAAACAACGCCACTCCCAAAATCGTCAACATGACGAGACGCCCCAGCGGGTCAATGGTGAGGGTTAGTCCGAGTAAGCGCACCGGTGCATCGACGGGCAATTGCAAGACCAATGCGATTTGCACAATGACAGCCAACATCCCGCCCGAAATCGACGGCATGATTTGTGCCCGCAACAAGAACAGTCCAGCGGCCATGGCTGCGGGAAAGAAAATGATAAGTAGGTACAGCATTAGCGTTTATACAATTCGTTGAGTTCGAGTGTCTTGAGTCGCCCATACATGAGTCCACTCAAATACGACACCGACAGCGAAAGCACAATGGTCGTTAATCCCAACATGGCCAACGGAAACACCTGTACGGTGCTGGCTATGGCAGTGTACAACAAATCAATACTACTGACACACACCAATAATCCCAGTCCTAGTTTGAGCAAATCGTTCGCCGTGACAATCGTAAAAATCCCCGTGAGTGTCAACCAATACCAGGCAAAATCGACTTCTTCGCTACCGATTGGATAGAGCCGTGGCAAAATAAAGCTGGCAATAGCCGCCAAGATGAGTGCCCACATCGGCACCACAAAGTCGGCAAAGCGCAAGGGTGCCACCAGTTGTTTGCGTTGGGCCCGGCGGGCGGCGCGGCGGAGCTCGGCCAAGCTGAATTCGTCGAGTGCGTCGGCATCATAATCACGCGAAAACGTGAGTGCGGTCACTGCCAGAATCAATACTGCCGATAATCCGGCAATTAATTTCACCAACACGGTGGTACTAATCGCCACGCCAAGCAATGTCAAATCGGGTTTGATGAATTGTGGTTGTGCCAAAAACGCCGCCACAAACAAGTAATTGAAAAACAATCCGACCAGTGTTGAGCGCCATTGCTGTGCCAGCAAAATCAATCCCGCCGAGAGGGCAATGCCTATCAGTGGCCATTGGGTATTAAAAAATTCAGCCATGCGTGCCTCTATATCAACATTAGGACGATGACAATCAAGCCCATTACTAACCCTGCGACATAATACCGTTCTTCGCCGAGCCGTAATATCCACTGAATGGCGCCGCCGATTCGAATAATCATCTGCCAAGCCCCAGCTAACAACCAATCGGCACGGACAATACCGGTGAGCAACGACAAACTCTCGGCAGTGGCTTGCGGTGGTACTGTCACGCTGGTTTGTTCATTGGGTCCAGCCATTTGGCGTTGCCGTGTGCGGGCTGCGAGTAATGGCAGCACCACAATCAACACTGCTGCGCCAGCGAGGGCAAGCTGTTGTTCCATCGTGGGCAGTGTGGGTGGCGCAATAACCGCATCGATGGCAAAGCGTTTTTGCAGTGGGACTAACCATAATGTCCAGAGGAAGCGTGGAATAATCCCGCCGACGAAAATAATCACTGCCAGAATCAGCGACCCTAACCACGCACCCCAAGACGGGATCGCCGACACAATCACTTGCTCCGCAACTAATCCGCGTGGCATACGGCGCCAAATACTTGCTAATGCGACTGACCACGCCAACCCTTGTAGTGACCCACAAATCAACAACGCCATAATCACCCATGGAGCTTGCGTCAACAACGCTTCAGCAACCCACCAGCGGACAATAAATCCGATGGTACCTGGGATGCCGATTGATGATGCCACCGCAATCAGCAAAACAACCCCGGCAATGCCGATTTTGGCACGGGGGCGGAGCTGACTCAAATCATCGGTGTTGCTACGTACTTCGATATAGGCAATTGCCAAGGCAATCATCACTGTCGAAATAATCGCATTGAGCAACAATAGCGGCACACCGAGTAACAAGGCCCGACTATCGCTAATTGCGACTAATACAATCAGGGCAAATTGCGTGCTCGCATGCCAGCCCAGCATGGGGCGGAGCCGGGTGGCACCGATGGCACCGGTGGCACAGCCAAGTGCGCTCAAAATCGCCATCACCACCAAGACAATCGTCCAAGTAGGATTGATTAATGGACCTTGGGTGGCGGCCATGTCGATAAATGCCAATACGCCCAGTAACGGAATCCCTAGTGGAATGAGGAATACCGCCAAAATAGCCGGTGCACTACTCAAACTACTCATATAACTATGAAATGGCAACAATCCCATTGCCAAGAACGCCGCCAGGCTCCAATAAATAATTAAGGTGCCAGGCAATGCCCCAAGCGGGATATATTGGCGCCAAAACGTGGCGACGAGCAACAAAATTGCTCCGGCAATCCCACCAACCACACTAATCAGTGGTGTGTTGCTGCCGGGGAGCGATCCACTTAGCCGCATCAAAATCCCACCGACGAGTGCCGCCATCCCCCATGCAAAAATTCGTAGTGGCATATCTTGGGCTGCTACGCCGATAACGATAATACTTACATGCAATAACAGCAATGCGATTAAGCGACCATAGTTACGCAGATTGTAGGGCAATGAATGAATTAACCCAATCATCCCCGCTACACTACAAAACAATACCACCACACATATGACCCAATTGAGCATATCAAAACGCAACGTGAGCGTGGTGGTGAAATCGTCGATTTGCATCCATGGCACCGCCAGCATTTGCAGCGGCAACCCATACACAATACCCGAAATTGTGAGAATGACTGCACTAATAAATAATGTACCAATCGCCACATAGCCGATATGTCGTGTTGGCACGACACGATCAAGAAACCACGCAGCGATGGCCGCCAACAACGGTAATAATAGCGTCACAATTAGCATAGATGACCACTCCCCTTTAGCGTTCGGCGCAGGCAGTACAAGTATCGGTCGAGGCGATTATGGGCAATAAATCATCGAGTTGCACGTTGAGCAACAATGAACGACTGAGTAATCGGTCGAGCTGGCGTTGCATATGGATTTCGCATTGGGTGATACGCACGCCATCACTACTGATGATATAGGTCAATAATCCACGCGGTGCTTCGACGCTGCCACTGGCAATCCCAGCGGTTAACAACGGCATGTCTCCTTCGCACGGACCGGTTTTGAGGAGCCGCTGTGATTGCTCGACCATTTTGGCACTTTCGTGTGATTCAAGTAGCATCACTATCAGTCGTGCATAGACATCGCCCCCTGCTTGGACGACCCGATTGACATCGAGGCGATGATAGGCTGCATAGGGCATGTCAAAGCGTAAATCACGGGTGACCCCTGATGCACGGGCGATAATCCCACCCACTTCAAGTTGGGCAACTGCATTGTTGGCTAACGCACCGATTTCAATGGTTCGTGCCAATAAATTGCGGTTGTCGATAATTGTATCAATCAAGGCATACAACTGTTTAATCAGTTGGGCAATACCAGTGTGAATCAATGCAAATGCATGTCCTGGTGGATTGTATCCAAGGCCGCCTGGCATGATGATATTGGGTGCACTCCGACTCGTAATTAACTCGAGCAAGAGCGTATTGCTGGATTGTTGCATGGTGCGAAGTGCTTTAGCGTGATGCTCGACGCCAATGACACTACACAAATTTGCAGCCCCTGCCAGATTCATCCCCATGCGCTCAAGCTCGACGACAATCATGCGGATTAATTGTGCCCGCATTGGCACCGTCGTGTTGGTTAATGTCTCAATGGCTTGACAAAACGCCATCATATGCGCATGCCCACACGTACCACAAATCCGTGGCACCAGCGTAAACGCTTGTGACAGCGGAATCTTGCTTATCCGATCCGCACAACCGCGCTCATTCATGCCGCTGTGATAATCGATATTGGTGATAGTCTCACCCTCGAGATCCATGATGAACCGCTGTGGACCACGCCAGGCAGGGTGAAATGGACCGAGGGTTAAGGAATAGCTCACGCTGATTGACTCCAAACCGAACCAACACTTTTGCTGATTATACCATAGAGGAAGGAGAAAGCGTGAAGGAGGAAGGTGAGGCGAATCATGCCGGCGAAAGCAGGTTTGAGGCATGCCTTAAACGCAGGAGAATACAACCACCGCCAACCATGTATGGTTGGCGGTGGCGAATCACTGAAATGTGTTTAGCGTCGGAAGACCATTAATCGGATGGCAGTGCGTTCTTCGTTTTCGATTATGACATCCATAAACGAAGGAACGCAGACAATTTCGATTTGTTCCGCAGCTAGGTAGGTATGGGCAATGGCAATTGCTTTGACTGCTTGGCTAGTGGCTCCAGCCCCAATCGTTTGGATTTCAGCACTGCGCTGATCGCGAATGACCCCAGCAATGGCTCCGGCGACGGCACCACTGGGAGACGCAGCAGGCTGCGTCTGTGGTCGTGGCTACATCATGCGTATATTGTGTATCCATCGTAAACACTCCCTCACTCTATGCTTGATTGGGGTCAGCCAAAAACGACGAGGGTTGAATGCTGATGGATGCGTCGTTTTTGGCAGTTTGTAGTGGTATAAATCTCGTTAGCGGGCGTACTCGGTGGTACGCGTCTCACGGATAACGGTGACTTTGATTTGACCTGGGTATTGCAGGCTTTCCTCGATTTTTTTGGCGATATCGCGTGCCAAATGAATGCTTCCCAAGTCGTCAATCGTCTCGGGTACCACCATGATGCGCACTTCACGGCCGGCTTGGACGGCAAAGGCGCGTTGCACACCTTCAAACGACGTGGCAACTCCTTCGAGTGCTTCGAGGCGTTTGATGTACAAATCGAGTGTTTCGCGGCGGGCACCGGGGCGGCCACCCGAAATTGCATCCACTGCTTGGACCAAGAAAGCCTCGACGGTGGTGGGTTCTTCGTCGTTGTGGTGGGCGGCAATGGCATGCACGATGGCGGGTGAGCGCCCGAGGCGTTTGGCGATATCGGCACCAATCACGGCGTGCGGCCCTTGGACTTCGTGGTCGACGGCTTTGCCGATGTCGTGGAGCAAGGCGGCTGTTTTGGCGATGGCAATGTTGGCACCGAGTTCGGCAGCCATATGAGCTGCCAGCAATGCACATTCGAGTGAGTGCTGGAGGACGTTTTGGCCATAGCTGGTGCGATATTTGAGGCGGCCGAGCAGCTTAATCAAATCAGGATGTAACCCTTGCACGTTGGCTTCGTAGGCCACCCGTTCGCCTTCTTCGCGCATTACCACATCGAGGTCTTGTTGGGTTTTGGCAACCACTTCTTCGATGCGGGTGGGGTGAATGCGACCGTCTTTGAGCAATTTGCCGAGTGACAAGCGGGCGACTTCACGGCGCACGGGGTCGTGACAAGACAGTGTAACTGCATCAGGAGTATCATCGACGATGATATCGACGCCGGTGATTTGCTCAAAGGCGCGGATATTGCGCCCTTCGCGTCCGATGATGCGCCCTTTGATTTCTTCGGAAGGCAACGGTACCGTCGATACGGTGATTTCGGCGACATAATCAGAGGCACAGCGTTGGATGGCCATGCTAATGATTTTGCGGGCGGTTTTGCCGGCTTCGTCGTTGGTGACGCGTTCGATTTCGCGGATGCGGCGGGCCGATTCATCACGGGCTTCGGCTTCGACTTGTTGCAAGATGATTTCGCGCGCCTGCAACTCGGTCAACCCCGAAATACGCTCGAGTTCGGTGCGCTGTTGGCCACGGAACTGCTCGGCTTCGGTGTTGAGTTGCTCGACTTGACGTTCACGCTGTTGGATTTGGCGTTCGCGACGTTCGACGCCTTCGACTTTGCGGTCGAGGACTTCTTCTTTGCGGCTGAGCCGTTCTTCTTGTTGACGAATCGACAGACGCGCATCGCGGATTTGTGTTTCGGCTTCAGTGCGAATCCGCAATGCTTCGTCGGAGGCCTGGATTTTGAGTTCTTTGTGTTCGGTGCGGACAGATTCGACCTTGAGTTGCCATTCGGCGTTTAGGCGACTGATTTGGTTTTGTACATTCGTTTTATGTATGAATACCGCTATCCCAAAGCCAGCGGCGCCCCCAACCAGTAACATAATAACGGAGAGTATATTCTCCACGTGGATCCTCCCTAATTCAAAGCCATAGTCCTACACATAAAAATGTGCAAACATGACGAAACCGTCTGTGTAGAAAACTATTTGCATTATATTACTCTTTGAGAGTATTTTCTGTCAAGATAACGATAAAACACAAAAACTGCTCACGTATTGCCCAAATACTATGCAAAATTGTCAGCTATTTGGGAGATTTTGTGTGTGCAATCATTTGTATGGCTGGCAATAAGCAATGTGTGACATCTAATAGATGTCATGGATATGCGGAAAAATTCAACCAGCGAAGTGAAAATAGCTGGTAATCGTGTCATCATGGACTTATACGTCTTCGAAGATTGCTCCGGTTAAAAAAAGAATGCCCACCCAGACTGCCCGGGCATGGCGATAAAAAAAGACCCCGAACACAATCATCATTGCTGCAGTCCCGCCGATAATCCAGCTGGCGGGAATGTCAGTGACAATGGCCAATACGGCTCCCGCAATTGCCATCAGACTCATCAAGGCCGTGTTGATGGCCATGGCACCGGTGACTTCGCCGGCGTCACGCTCAAATACCACCCCACATACCGGGCAACGCACGTTCATCTGAAAAAGCGCACGAAACATTCGCCCACGCTGGCAGGCAGGACAACGCAATAGCATTGTGATACACAAAATACGTAACACGCGCCACACGTGTCACCTCGTTATCTGTATATATGGAAATCGGAAATAAAGGAAAAAGGGTGGTGGGCGATAATGGACTCGAACCATCGACCTCAACGATGTCAACGTTGCGCTCTAACCAGCTGAGCTAATCGCCCGTGAGCAAAATAGTACCACGCCACGACGGCGTTTGTCAAATATCTGCTGATTTTTGCTGATGAGCGCTCGGTCGATGGCGTGCGATTTCAGGTAATCTCGGCTGTTGTAGTGCCGTGCCACGACGAACGATACAACTTCTAGGTAAACCATAGCGGTACGAGGCAGAGTAACCCCGTCACCAAAAAAGGCAAGCCTTGATAGTAGACAATTAACCAGCCATCAATCAATGACCCAATCACCATACAGATGCTCTAGGTGGCATGGAGCCAGCCTAATAAAAGAGGGTGTCTGTCGGTAGCGATGAAATCGGCGACCCACAGATACATCAATGACGATAACGCCTAGGCAGCGGCATTACTGATGATGCCACAGATGAACAAGAGCGGGATCGAATGCGTCCCCCCAAACAAGATGCCTCCACACCCCACCATAACGCCAAAACAGATGATTGTGGGCCATAGGGCACCCCATTTGTCGGCGGCACGCCCTGCCAAAAACTGCATTAGTGAGGCGACGACGAGCATGGTCGCAGCATAACTTGCGACGAGATAGATGTCGTGGGCGGTTTGATTGAGTAATAAGGGAATCAATACAGTGAGCATGCCGTAATTCACGGTGGCGAAGCCGCGCATGCCCATGATGAGTGGTACCTGTGGGATGCGGATGAATTGCCAATCAAAGTGATTGGTGCTGGTCGTATGCGGTGTGGCAGGCGCGGTATGTGTGATCCCAAAGAGCACAATGCTCATCTCGATGGCGCTCATGATTAGGGCCACACCGCTTAGAACATGATAGTCGTATTGGGCAATCACCCAGCCGAGTAGGGGATTTCCGATGACGCCACCAATGGTAAAGCAGAGGATGTACAGGCTGGAAAGGACGCCGATTTGGGTTTTGCCGCCAATAAAAGTCAAAATACTGGCACTGCCAATCCCTGCAAGGGCCATACCAATGCCGCCGATGACCCACCAGCCGGCAATCCACCAGACGCTGGTACTTTGGAATACCAGACTGTTGAGGGCGGCGAGGGCGATGCCACCCACCCAGACCCATTTGTTGCCGATGCGTTGCGCAATACTGCCGGTAATCATGGCGGTCAGCATGAATGAAGTAGGAAGTTGGAAGTAGGGGCGATTATGCCCATCGACACCGCACGAATTGTTGTGGGTCACCACACCATGAACCATCCGGACGATGGGCCAATCGCCCGTGCACGGATCGTCGCGGCCGCACCGCATGGGAATCGGGCGTGCGCCAGAGTGGGACGCTGCCACGGACGGGTTGGTCGGTCATCGCGATGCTCCAAGTATTTTAGCAGGTGCGAGGTATACCTCGCACCTACCGCGCACGTCGCGCACGTCGCGCACGTCACCGTATAATTGACGCATGAGGTATATGCAGAAAACGAGGATTTGATGGAGAAACCGCCGCGGCTCCGTGATTTGTTTCGGATATGGGCTGGGATTGGTCTGCAATCGTTTGGTGGCGGGGCGACCACGTTGTACTTGATGCGGTGTGTCACCGTCGAAGAACAACATTGGTTGAGCGACGAAGAATATTCGCTTTATTGGGGGATTGTGCAAATTGCCCCTGGGATTAATCTGCTGGGGCAAACGGTGCTGATTGGTTGGCGGGTGGCTGGCGCCCTCGGCGCAATCGTGGCCTTGATTGGCTTATTGTTGCCGAGTATTTCGATTACCATTTTGATTACTGCCGGCTATGCCACCATCCGTACCCAACCATTGGTGGTGGCGGCGTTGCATGGTATCATCCCGGCGACGGTGGGAGTAGGGGTTGTTTTGGTGATACAGATGCTCAAACCACCGGTGCTTGCGAGCTACCACGAGGGTCGGTGGCATCTAGGATTGAGCCTGGTCGTGTTGGTGGCGGCGCCATTACTATTGGTGTTGCTCAATCTACCGGCCATCGTAGTGTTGTGGGGGGCAGGGTTTTGTTGTGCCGCAGGGTTTTGGTTATTACATTGGCGCGGAGGGCAGCAATGAATCCATGGTTGTTGTTTTGGTTGTTGCTCAAAGCAGCGCTTTTTTCGACGTCAGGCACGGGGAATCTGCCGATTTTGCATACCGACTTGATTGCGTTGGGCTGGGCGACGGATCACAACTTTGCTGAAGCGTTGGCCATCGGTCAAATCAGCCCTGGGCCGACGGGGTTGTGGGTGATTAGTTTGGCGTATCTCGTCGATGGGGTGCGGGGGGCGTTGCTGGCATTGGTGGCGATTGCCATACCGCCGTTTACGGCGCTGGGCGTGCATGCATTGTACGCCCGCTATGGCGCGCATCCGGCGGTGCAAGGCTTTGTGCGCGGGTTGACCTTGGCTGTGGCCAGTATGTTCCTGGTGGTGATTGTGAATATCATGCACCAAAACGGCATTGATATCCGCAGTATTGCGATTGCGCTGGGGGCGTTGGGATTGACCTATACCCGCAAAATTCCCGTGCCAGTGATTTTGGTGGGGGCGGCCATGGTAGGAATGTGCTTGTATTGAGGCTTATTCACGACGGCCTCTACGTTTTTTTACAAAATAAACAACCTACTATGGCGTGACGGCATTGACCAATGGGGCGACTTGTTGGCCGATGAGGGTGATGGATTGCAGTAGTTTGTCGTGCGAGAGGCTGGCGCTATCCAGCTGGAAGGTAAAGCGCTGGATGCCGCCAAGGGCCGCACTATGGCGCAAAATCTTTTGGGCGACGTCGGTAGGGCTGCCGACCACCAAGGCACCGGTGGGGCCGTTTTGGGCATCGAAGCGGGCGCGTGTGACGGGAGGCCAGCCCCGTTCTTTGCCGATGCGGGTGAAGGTTTCGGCGTAGCCCGGGTAATACTCGTTGACCGCCTCGGCAGTGGTGGACGCCACATAGCTTAGTGAGTGGATGCCCACGCTCAGGCGCTCGGGGGGATAACCGGCTTGGGCGCCGGCTTGGCGATAGTGGTCGATGAGGGGGCGGAAGCGGTGCGTTTCGCCGCCGATAATCGCCACCATCAGCGGCAATCCGAGCATGCCAGCCCGCACAAACGACGCCGGAGTGCCACCCACGCCTAGCCAAATGGGCAGGGCGGGTTGTAGGGGGCGGGGGTAGATGGCTTGGTCGTGCAGGGCGGGGCGAAACTTGCCCGCCCAGCTGACCACTTCGTGGTCGCGGATGGCCAACAGCAATTCGAGTTTTTCGCTAAACAGCGCGTCATAATCGTGTAGATTGAGTCCGAAAAGCGGGAAGGCCTCGGTGAATGAGCCCCGTCCCACCACGATTTCGGCGCGGCCTTGGGACAACAAATCGAGGGTGGCGAATGCTTGAAAAATGCGTACGGGGTCGGCGGCGCTGAGGACGGTCACGGCGCTACCGAGGCGGATGCGGGTGGTGCGGGCAGCGGCGGCGGCGAGGATGAGGGGGGATGCCGAGTCGAGGAATTCTTTGCGATGATGCTCACCAATCCCAAAAAAATCAAGTCCGACTTGGTCGGCATGCACCATGCGTGCGATTAATTCGTGTAGTGATTGCATATTGGCGTGGGGGATATTGGCAGTTGGTTGGGGGTTGGCGGCGGCAAAACTATCAATGCCTATTTCCATGATGTGATCCTTTTTGTCAATGGCATATTACATACCTAGGTGCATGATAATGACTGCGTTGTGGGGCGTCAAATCAGCTGCTGGTGACCAGTATAATAGACAAGATTCGTGACTGATACATAAATGAGGCCTGCAATGCGGTTTTCGATACGGTTCAACAATGACCGACCGGTGCGTGAATACATGGCGTTGGCACAGGCTGCTGAGGCGGCTGGTTTTGATCAGTTTTGGGTGAGTGATGATTTGTTTTTGTATGGGGTATGGCCGATTTTGGCAGCCTGTGCCACGGTGACGGAGCGCATCCAGTTGGGCACCTGTATCATCAATCCCTACACCATGCACCCCGCCGAAATCGCCATGCAGGCGGTGTCGCTCGACGAACTCTCGCAGGGGCGGGCCTTGGTGGGGCTGGGTGCGGGGGCGGGGGATTTTTTGGGGTGGGTCGGTCTGCCCCAAGCGCGCCCGTTGACGCGGATTGTCGAAACAATTCAAGTGCTGCGGGCCTTGTTTAACGGCGAGGTAGTGGCGCACCACGGGCGGGAATTGGGGCAATGGAGCCCCGAGGCTTATATGCGGGTACCGACGCGGCAAATTCCGATTTATCTAGGGGCGATGAGTCCAAAAATGCTTGAGGCCATTGGGGCATATGCCGATGGGGGATTGCCGTTGTTGTTCCCCCCAGAACATTACCACGCCGCCCGGGCGCATGTGGATGCCGGCTTGGCCGCCCAAGGGCGGGCGCCTGAGGATGTCGATATGGCGGCCTGTATTTGGGTGTCGGTGGGTGATGATGCCCAGGCGGCAGAGGCAGTATTACGCCAAAAAATAGCCTATTATGGGCATGCCTTGAGCGATACGATTTTGGCCAATCTGGGGGTCGCACGCAGTGAATTCGTCCCTATCGAGCATGCCATTCAGCACGACCACGACGAAGCGCGGGCCTGTGCCATGGTGACGCCGGCCATGCTCAAGATTGGGATTACGGGGTCGGGGGCGGATTTGTTGCCGCGCTTGACGGCCTTGATTGATGCGGGGGCGCGGCATATTAGCTTTGGGCCGCCATTGGGTCCCGACCCGCTGGCGGCGATTGCGGTGTTGGGGCGTGAGGTATTGCCGGCCTTGCGGGCGCATAGGGTTTGAGGCATGCCTCAAACTTACGCGGGATTATCGGGTGTGAGGCATGCCTCAAACTTACGCGGGATTATCGGGTGTGAGGCATGCCTCAAACT
>JBBAWW010000027.1:17585-33831 GCA_040397035.1 Roseiflexaceae bacterium
TGCGCGTGATGCGCGTGTGACGCGCGGGCCAGGAACGTGGTCATTTCGGCATCGTCAGTAGCCATAGTGGCGAGCGCAGCCCAGACTTGGGGTTCGTCGGGGTAGACGTCACTCATGATCTCGAGCAGGGCTCGCGCCCGGCATAAATCATCGAAGCGAAACAAGCGATTGGCGGTGCGGAGTAATGCCTGACATTCAGTGCTGGCAGCCATGCGGTACGACTCGTTTCGTATTATTGGACGCTCGCAGCGATTTGCCAGCCTTGGGTCAGGTTGCCGCCGCCATATAGGCGTAAATTGGTGGCATCGGCTTTGACATCAAAAATCAGTGCCATGCTACGAGGGGTGGAATCGCTGGGAAGTTCATCACCGGCGGCGACGTCGGTGACGACGCCGCGGCCGCCACCAATGTCAACCAATTTGTTTGAGCGTTCGACGTTGACGGTATAATCGCGCCCTTGATCATCTTTGAGCACAAAGAAGTCAGCGGGAATGGTTTTGTTGTTACCTGAGTTATTGCTGACCAACACCACGATGACAAAGTAGCGATCTGTGGCGGGGACGTCGCTGAGTTTTTCGGTACGATCACCGGCGATTAACGGATCACGCAGACCATATCCCAAGCCATCGCTGGTGAGGGTTGCGGTCAAGTCAAGCAACATAACGGGCATGGGCGTGGGGGTGTTGGGGACGGCGGGGGTCATGGTGGCTTGTGGTGACGCGGTAGCGGCGATGCTTTCGAGGGTGGCGGCGACAGCGGTCGCATCAGACACGGTGTTGTCGCTTAACCCTGTGGAGGTCGCCACAAAGTCCCCTACGCTGTTTTCGCCGCCAAGGAACTGTGTTGCCAAGAAGACAATCAACAACAACGCAATTGCGCCGAGTACACCCCACATCAATGGGCTAGGACCCCGTGGTTCTTCGTCGTATTCTTCATCAAACGTATCGAGGGCGTCGGTCAATTCGTCTTCGGGGGCAAGGGGTACTTCGGCGACTTGGCGACTCACTCGGGCTGGCTTGGCGGGTTGCGCGGGTTGGCGCCCAAACAACGAACCGGTGCGTTCACGGGCTGCGGCAATAAATGAACGGTTGCGTTCGGTACCACCGCTACGTGTATTCCCACTCAATGCTCGCAACCCCCGTAAGGCCATTTCGTTTTGGGGGTCGATTTGCAAGGCCCGCTCGAGGGCATTCCGACGCTGACTAGCATTGTCGGATACACCGGCGAGCCACAGCCATGCCTGGATGTTGGTGGGATCTTGTTTGGTTAACAAGGCAAATAAATTGCGGGCCTCTTCGCGATTGCCATCGCGAGCGGCTTCAATGCCGAGTTGCAGAATCTCTTTTGCGTCAGCCATTGTGTGCTCCAATCCCTCGTATTACTTAATTGTATTGATGTTACTATGTTGTATAGTATAACATAATGTCGTTGAGTCGGTCAATGACAAGAAATTGTTGGGTGGTGATTATTGCGTTGTTGCAGTGATTTGGCTAAATCGACCACGCAACGCTTGTTTTGAATTCACGTTATGATAATGCGATGTACCATGTGATGGTGATTGATGCGCACTATAGTGCGCTGTCTCATAATCAAAAGGAACGACAATGCGACTGGTGAGTTTTCGCCGTGAAGGCATGCAGGCGCACGCCGGCATTTATAGTGAGCTGGGGATTATCGATATTTATGAGGGGATGGCGCTTTTGAGCGAAGACCGTCCTGAGGCACCGTTGAGCTTACACGATATTATTCGCGGTGGCGACAATGCGATTAATCTGGCCACGATTAGTCTGCTCGAAGAAGTGATGGCGGCTCAACAAATTGGCCGCGATGTTGCGTATTGGTTTGGTGGGGTCGAAATGTTGATGCGCCGCGATGATGTGCAACTCCTCGCCCCCTTCCCTGGCATGGCGGCATGGTGGCGGAGCGTGCAAAACGTGCAAGCCTATGAGCGGATGATGCAACGGCGCGGCGAGCATTTGGGGATGTACTGGTATGAACGTCCGCCGTTGTGGGCGGCGGCGGCCACCGTGATGTATGGCGATCGGGCACTGATTCCATTCCCCGATACGACTGCCTGTGATATCGAATGCGAAATTGCCTGGGTGCTCGGGCGTGACGTCTATCAATCTGATACCTCAGATGCGCTCGATGCGGTGCTGGGGTTGTGTCTGCTCGGCAACATCGTGGCGCGTGATCGTGCCGACGATGATGTGGTGCATGGTTTGTGGTCGCGCCAAGCGGGAATTGTGATGGGGCCGATGCTCACCACCGTTGACGAACTCGATGAGTTTTTGTTGGGGGATGGACGGATGCGGATTACCATACAAATTTTGGTAAATGACGTGGTGCGTGCCAGCATGAATATCCGCGATGTCCATTACACCATTGGTGATGTCGTATCACAGGCTAGCCAAGGAATGACCGTGGCCGCTGGTACGGTGTTTAGTAGTGGGGCGTTGTGTAGTCTGAGTGATGTGGCGGCGCCGTGGATCGTGCCAGGTGACGAAGTCACCATCGATGCGGGTCCGCTGGGTACGTTGCGCTGGACCATGGAGGAATGGCAATGAGGTGGTGGTACGCCCGCATAAGTGTGGTTGTGGCGTTTGGATTGTGGGGGTGCGGTGTGCCGGTGGTACTGGAGCTGCCTACCCCAACGTCTGTGCCGATTGTTCCACAGGTTGATGACCTCGGCGAGGTGCAACCACTGGTGCCGGTAACGACGACATTGACATTGCCGGGGATCCGCGATGCGCTGCTCGTGCAAATCAAAGACGCCAGCGGGACTGCGGTATTTACGCAAACAGTGACGCCACAAACTGACCAAACGGTATTGACGGTGATTCCAAAAGGAGCCATTGGTGTGGCGACACTGACGGTTGGTCAGGCTGGGCAGACCATATTGACGGCACCGGCGTATACACTCGACCCGCAAAGTACGTTGGTAACCGATGATCCGGTATTTACCAATGTATTTACGCAGACAGTGGGGTTTTTACAAAAAAGTGTGCGTAGTTATGACCTGAATGGGCATCGCGTGCAGGGGTATCGTTCGCCCGATAATCCATTGTTGTGGTTGCGTGATCATGTCTACCAAGGGCGGGGGTTCCGCTATATTGAGCCTGATGTCAAAAGCCTGCTCGAAGCCTTCCGTGATGCCCAACGCCCCGATGGTAGTCTGCCTGATTGGCTCGACATGCCGGCGTTGGGGGTCGAGGCGGGGCGCAAGGATGTCGAAGCCGATGTGGAGTTTTTGTTTGCGCAAGGGGTGTATGAGGCCTGGCAGATGACGGGTGACGATGCCTGGATGCGTCAGATGTTGCCCGCAGTGCAACGGGCCTTGGCGTATACCATGAGTGACTCAGTGCGTTGGGATGCCAAACGTGGTTTGATTCGGCGGCCATATACCATCGACATGTGGGATTTTGCCTATGGACCAACCACCAAAAACCCCACCACGGGTGTGGCTGCACCGCGGCATTGGATTGATGACCAGACGATTTGGGGTACATTCCATGGCGACAATACGGGGTTGATTCAGGCTTTGCGGATGACGGCGACGATGGAAAATGCGGTTGGTAATAAAGATGCTGCCAATGCATATCAAATGCAGGCTAACGACATCAGAAAGCGCTTGATAAAACTGAGTTGGAACGGCCAGTTTTTTCAACATTTTGTGCCTGAAGACCCCGCTATTCAGATTCCTGGCGTCGACATTACCACGCAATTGAGTTTGTCGAATGCCTACGCTCTGAATCGGGGGGTGATTGATGGTGCGGCGGCGCAGGCTATTTTGGCGACCTATTACCAACGGGGCCTCGCCAACTCGGCGATTATTTTGCCGTGGTATAGCATGGATCCCCCTTTTCCGGCCGACGCCTATGGAATGGCGGGGCGCAAAGGGGAGCAACCGGGCGAGTACGTCAATGGCGGCATCATGCCGTTGGTGGGGGGGGAGCTCGCGCGCGGAGCCTTTACGTATGGCTCTGAATCATTTGGATTTGATATTTTGCGTCATTATGATGTGTTGATTAATCGTTTTGGGGGGTCGTATTTGTGGTATTACCCCAATGGCCAGCCAGGAATTTCGGGACCAGATACATTGCCGACCGACGGCTGGGGGGCAGCGGCCATGCTGGGGGCCTTGATGGAAGGTGCCGCAGGGGTACTGGACGCCGGTACTGCATATCAATCCGTCAAATTAACCCCCCGTTGGCAGGCGTCGGGGGTGCATACGGCGTATGTGGTGGCGCGCTATCCGGCATCACAGGGTTATGTGGCCTATGATTGGCTATGGCACGATCAGCAGATTACATTGACCACCACTGGATCGGGCAAGAACCTTGCCATGACCATCCCATTGCCCGAAACGGTGACCTATGCCACGGTGTTGTGTGATGGTCAGCCAGTGCCGAAGGCGTTTATGTGGATCAAAAACCGGCCGTATGTGTTTATCAAAATAACCGGGTTGACACATACGGTGCAAATATCGTGGTAGATTAACTAGATACCAAAACGCTGGGAAATATCCAGCAGAAAGGAAAGATTGTGACCAATCACGCTGTTGCCGCGCAATTAATCGCGTCACGGGCGAGTGCCACGTTGATGCCACCCCCGTCATCCAACCCAGCCTACACCCTCAGTGATGCCTATGCCGTCGCCAAAATCCACTACGACGAGGCCTGTGCCGCCGGGATGGTGGTAGTTGGCCGCAAAATCGGCTTCACCAATCCCGTGGCCTGGCCAGGCATGGAGCTCAACACGCCGGTGTGGGGCTATGTGTACCATACCACGGTGTTTGACACCACGGCAGGGGCGACGCACCACGATTTGACAGGGGCCATGCAACCAAAAATTGAGCCCGAAATCATGTTTGGCCTCAAAAACGGGGTTATCGGTACCGGCAATCCAGTCGCCGCACTGCAATCAGTTGAATGGATTGCCTTGGGCTACGAAGTCGTGTCGTGCCCGTACCCCGATTGGAAGTTCAAGGGCGTCGATGCGGTATCCGCATTTGGATTGCACCGCGCCTTGTATGTGGGCACCAAGCGCATGATTACGGCGAGTGATGATTTGGCCGAGATTGTAGCCCGTTTGGGCAGCCTCACCGCCAAAATCTACAAAAACGATGTGCTGGTGGGTGAAGGCGGCGGCAATATTGTGCTCGGCAATCCAGCTCAAGCCTTGGCCGCCCTTGCGATTGTGGTAGCCAACCAACCCCAATTTGCGCCGTTGGCCGCGGGTGAAATCATTAGTAGTGGCACGTTGACGCCACCGCCGGTGATTGTTAGTGGCGACCGGATTCGTGCCGAAGTTGTTGGTTTTGATTTGGCCCCGGTAGAAGTGACGTTCTAGAGCGGCGCTGTTGCGACACGAGAGAATGGTCGGTGCAAGGAATATATCCTTGCACTGACTTTTTTTGTGTGGTGTGTACTGAAGTAGAGACGCAGCCTGCTGCGTCTCTACTTCAGAATATGAGATTTGCATTATAATGGTGCCAATGATGCAGGTAGTCGCAAGGGTGCTCTCTGCAGAGCGAAAGGTACTGGTCATGAGTGATGCAGTGAATGATGTATTTAGTGCACGGTCGTTGCTTAAAGTCGGTAGTGCACAATATGTGATCTATCGACTTGAGGCATTACGCGCCATTAATGGTGTCGATCTGGCCACGTTGCCGTTTTCGATTAAAGTGGTGCTTGAAGCATTACTCCGCAATATTGGTGATGGATTTACCAGTAGCGACGATGTGGCGGCGCTGGCGCAATGGACACCGGCCAGCGCTGGGTCACGCGAAGTGGCTTTCAAGCCGGCGCGCGTATTGATGCAAGACTTCACCGGCGTCCCAGCAGTGGTCGATTTGGCCGCCATGCGCGATGCTATGCAACAGCTCGGTGGTGACCCCGCCCGTATCAATCCGCTCGCCCAAGCCGATTTGGTTGTTGACCACTCGGTGCAAGTAGACGCCTTTGGCAATGGGATGGCGTTGCAGTTCAATGCCGACCTCGAATTTAGCCGCAACCGCGAGCGCTACGAGTTTTTGCGCTGGGGCCAACAAAGCTTCTCGAACTTTAGCGTTGTGCCCCCCATGACCGGCATTTGTCACCAAGTCAACCTCGAGTTTTTGGCAAAAGGCGTGCTGGTCAAAACCATCGATGGCGAAGCCGTGGCCATGCCCGATAGCCTAGTCGGTACCGATAGCCACACCACCATGATCAACGGCCTCGGCGTGTTGGGGTGGGGTGTGGGTGGTATCGAAGCCGAAGCCGTGTTGCTCGGCCAACCGCTCGCCATGCTGACCCCTGAAGTGGTGGGCGTGCGCTTGACGGGGCGCTTGCGCCCAGGTGCCACTGCCACCGACCTGGTGTTGCGCGTGACCGAATTGTTGCGCAAACATGGTGTGGTCGATAAATTTGTTGAATTTTGTGGTGACGGCTTGAGCGGGTTGAGCCTAGCCGACCGCGCCACCATCGCCAATATGGCCCCCGAATACGGCGCCACCTGTGGCTTCTTCCCGGTGGACGCCGAAACCTTGAACTACCTGCGTGGTACCGGCCGTCCCGACGACGTCGTGGCATTGGTCGAAGCCTACACCAAGGCCCAAGGTATGTTCCGGGTGGACGGTGCTGCCATCCCTGCCTTTAATTCGTTGCTCGACCTCGACTTGAGCACCATCGAGCCCAGCATGGCCGGTCCGCGCCGCCCCCAAGATCGCGTGGCGATGACCGGGCTTAAACAGTCGTTTAACGACGCCATGCAAAAAGTGTTTGGCAAAACAGTGGCTACTGCTAGTGTCACCAACGGTACCCGGAGCGACAGCTATGCGGATGCTCGGGTGGCATTCACCAGCAACGGCAAATCCACCAGCATAACCCATGGCGCCACGGTGATTGCGGCAATTACGTCGTGCACCAATACGTCGAACCCGTCGGTGATGATGGCAGCTGGTTTGCTGGCCAAAAAAGCCGTGGCCAAGGGATTGACCACCGCGCCCTATGTCAAAACCTCGTTGGCACCCGGGTCACGGGTGGTAACGGAATATCTGCGCAACGCCGATGTGCAACGCTACCTCGATCAATTGGGCTTCCATGTGATTGGCTATGGTTGTACCACCTGTATCGGCAATTCGGGTCCCATAGCCGACGAAGTCACTGCTGCTGCCAAGCAAGGTGATTTGGTGGTGAGTGCGGTGTTGAGCGGTAACCGCAATTTTGAAGGGCGCATCCACCCCATCGTCAAAGCCAATTACTTGGCGTCCCCGCCGTTGGTAGTGGCCTTTGCAATCGCTGGCACGGTCGATATCGACGTCAACAACGAGCCGTTGGGCTTGGGTAGCGATGGTCAACCGGTGTATTTGGCAGATATTTGGCCAACCGAAGCCGAAATCCAGACTGCGCTGAATGCCGCCCTCAACGCCGATTTGTTCCGCACCCAATACGGCAATGTCTTTACCAGCAACGAAGTCTGGAACAAGTTGCCGGTACCACAAGGGGCCTTGTATACCTGGAACAACACCTCGACTTACATCCAAAATCCGCCCTACTTCACGGGTATGACCAAAGAAGTGCCAGCGTTGCGTTCGATCCATGGCGCCAATGCCTTGGCATTGCTGGGTGATAGCGTCACCACTGACCATATCTCGCCCGCCGGTGACATCCCCAAAAGCTCCCCCGCCGGTCAGTATTTGATTGCCAACGGGGTGCAACCGGTTGACTTCAATTCGTATGGCGCCCGGCGTGGCAATCACGAAGTGATGATGCGTGGCACGTTTGCCAATATTCGCTTGAAAAATGCGATGGTGGCCGGGGTTGAAGGTGGCTATACCGTACATATCCCCAGTGGCGCCCAAGCCTCGATTTATGATGCAGCCATGCAATATCAGCAGACCAATACGCCGCTGGTGGTGTTGGCCGGCAAAGAATACGGCACTGGTTCATCACGTGACTGGGCCGCCAAAGGGACGTTTTTGTTGGGTGTGCGGGCCGTGATTGCCGAAAGCTTCGAGCGCATCCACCGCTCCAACCTAGTCGGCATGGGTGTGTTGCCGTTGACCTTTGTGAACGGCGAATCGTGGCAGTCGTTGGGGTTGACGGGCCGCGAAACGTTCGACATCAACGGCATCGAATCACTGCAACCCGGTCAAGACCTCACCGTCGAAGCCACGCTTGACGGCAAGGTGACACGCTTTACTGCCAAGGTGCGGATTAATTCCGAAGGGGAATTGACCTACTACCGCAACGGCGGGATTTTGCACTATGTGTTGCGCACCATGGTAGCACAAAACGAGCCAGTGGGCGCCTAAATACGAGGGTGTGAAGACCTCGGGTAGCAACTGCTACCCGAGGGTTTTTTGTGTGACGAAGAGGGAATAGATTATGATGGTACGAGTGATGAAATATTGAGTTGTGATATATGCGTATATGGTGGCGGTGGCTAGGGATAAGTGCGTTGTTGGTCTGTACCTTCATCCCGCAATGGGGGGTGTTGGCGATACCGGCGTTGATTGGTGCCATCCAACTGTGGGTAGGGCAACAACCCGCACGACGCAATCAGCTCGCGACGCTCCTGATGGCACTGCCTACTCCATGGGCGGCACTTGCCCCGCTCTGGAGTACCCATGCGTGGTGGCAACGGAGCATGTTGGTGGTGGCAATGGCTGCTGCCTGGTCACCTATTGGCGCAGAATATCGCTGGGTGCTGGTAATCGGCTGTGCGTTGTGGCCATTTGGGCAATCAGCGCAGCGCGATGATGTACGCTGGCTGATCCCACTGCTCCAGGTTGCCGCGACGACGGCGTGGCCGGCAGGGTGGGATGTGGCACTGGCGGGTATTGCCCTGGTTGGTGGCGCATGGGCATGGTGGCGAGGGAATGACGCCCAATTGCAGTGGAGCGGGGCGTTGCTCGGCCTCGGGCTAGCGAGTGGCGCCGGTGTGGTGGTGGTGCCGTGGATTATCGGGGCACGAGTGTTGCGCGCCGCACCACAATCCATGATTGCCGTATTGGCGTGGTGGGGGCTGGCACTGGCGCTGCTCGCAAGTGGTAATGTATGGGGGTTGGCACTGGTGGTATGGCCACTACTGCGCATGCTTAAACGTAGCCATGGTGCGCTAATTGGACCACAGTGGTTGGTATTGCTCCTTCTATTTGTCTTCCCGGTACAGGCGAGTGTGGCACGCTTGCAACCAAGTTTGTTGGCATTGGGAGAGGCCGGGGCGACGCCACTAGCGTGGCAGTTTCGCGATGCCGCTCAGCAAGGAGTGGGAGGATTGCCATGGGAACCAGTGTTGGTATGTGGGGTGCTGGCGTGGGCGGTGTGGCAGATTTGGCAAC
Source organism: Roseiflexaceae bacterium (assembly GCA_040397035.1). Classification (GTDB taxonomy): domain Bacteria; phylum Chloroflexota; class Chloroflexia; order Chloroflexales; family Roseiflexaceae; genus UBA965. Next base: position 26,911 of record JBBAWW010000027.1, read on the forward strand.
CAGCGGAGGTCGCTGATGTGGAGTAGTGTCAGCATCGTGGTGCATGCCTGGAGCCGGCTCATGCTTTACCCAACCCTGTTGATTGTGGTGTTGGTGTTGCGGACGGCGCCGGCGTTGGGGTGGCCACGGGTGCGCTCGTGGTCGCTGGTGTTGGCGTGGCTATTGTTGGTGTTGGTACCGACGCCGGGGGCGCAAGTACTGGGTGACACGGATATACTCGTGCTGCTCGTAATCGCCATACTGGCTAGTGAATTGCAGACTGCGAACGATTGGCAAGGAGCTGGTTGGGCGGTGATGGCGGGTGTATTGCTGGCAGGGGCCTGTGGCACGCTGATGCCAGCCCGATTGAGTGCATGTACGGCAATGAATTATGCTCAATTGGTGGCATATGCAGGAGCGTTGCTGGCACTTGGCTGGGCGTGGTATAAGTGGCCACGGCAGACCATCGCACAGCGGATGGTTATGTTTGGGATGGCGTTGTTGTGGAGTAATCTGGCGAGTGCGCCGTGGCAGTGGTGGTGGCTGGCGTGGGGGGTGAGTGGGGTGAGCGTGGCACTGACGTGGTTCGTACTCCGCCGGCAGACACGCAATCAGGCAGGATTGGAATGATTAATCAGGTGTTGGAACATGTCGCGGCCGGTGCTGGCGGGTAATGTCGTCACAAATTGATTAAGCGCATACACTGCTTGTTGGTGAAGTGTGTGGGTGATACTGATGCCGCCACATTCCTGCAAAAAGGCACTGAGTGTAGCTGGATCGGCGTGATTAATCAGGTGCATAGTATGGTCGGGCTGGGTCTGTAGGGCATGTGCCAACGGCAATATGATAATGCCACGTTGGAGTGAGCGTAAGGGGTCACTGAGGGCCTCGTGGATATGGAACGTAGTGGCATACACGCGCGCCAATTCGGATGCGACGGCATTGTTTTCATCAATAAATGCGGTGACACTGCCACAAATCTGGCCAGCACGAATGGCGCGTTGCATTAATGCACCTTCAATGGCGTCGATGTGTAAAAGGGCATTGTGAAATACTGCGGGGTCACTTAATGGTATGCTGGTAAGGAACGCCTCGGCAATATGCATCACACAGGTGGCATAGTCGGCAATGATGCGTGCATTTGGTGATTCGGCCATTTCATTGGCGGCGAGGGCATAAAAATAATCACCGAGCATTAATGTGGGCCCATGCACAAACGAAGGCGTACTAGTACGTTGTGTGGTCGTGCGTAAGCTGGGGTCGATGAGGCGGCGATGCATGGCAGTCCCTGCCCGGATGAGCTCTAGAGCGGCGGCGGCATGGGTGGTGCGTTGGGTGTCGATGGTGCCCATATTTGCAACGGCTAATATGACACTGGCCACGGCATGGCGTGGCAACGCCACCGCAGTACTGTTGAGTGCTTCGGTGGCGATTTCGCTGGCATTGGGCGCAAGCCGGGACTGAATCAATGCGTCGATATGTTGTAAGGCGTCGTGTAGTGTCGTAATATGAGGCATGGTCGCCAATAGTTTGCGATGAAGTTCACAAGGTGTAGCATACCCGAGCGTTGCCGTACTGTCAAACCTCGGGAGTAGATAAATGACACAAGAGAGGTTTTCATGTCTGATACAACTGCGACGTTTGTGGCCCGCCACGCCCGTCGCAATTTTTGGTTGAATGTCATCGAAGGTGGGATTTTTATGTTTGGGATTAGTATGGTGTCACGTTTCACCGTGCTGCCATACTTTGTGTCACATTATTCGCAGGCCAATTGGATTCAAGGGTTGCTGCCCACCATTGCCAATACTGGTTGGTTGTTGCCTGGGTTATTTGTAGCCCCCTATATTGCGCAGCTCTGGACGCGCAAAATCCCCATGTTGATAGGAACGTTTTTTGAACGGATTCCGTGGTTGTTTATGGGTATTTGGTTGTTTATGGGCAACACCTTGGTGCCAACGACCACGTTGGCGATGTTTTTTGGATTATATGCCATGCACATGTTTAGTGCGGGTGCGACGTCTATTCCGTGGCAAGACTACATTGGTCGTGTCATCCCCAAGCAGCGCTGGGGGATGTTTTTTGGGTTCCAGAGTGGCCTTGGCAGTCTGCTGGGAGTGGCAGGCGCGACGGTCGCAACGCAAGTACTTGGAGGCCAAACAATCGTGGTGGGTGGGGTAGATTTATTGGGGAGCTATACCTTTCCATTTAACATCGGCGTATTGTCGCTGATTTGTTTTGCCTGTTTGGTGGTGTCGTTTGTTTTTTTGGTGTTGACCGTCGAGCCGCGTATCCCGCCCCAACCCAAGCAACCGATTTGGGGGTCGGTCAAACAAATGCCCCAGCTCTTGCGCCAAGACAGCGTGTTTCGCACCTATTTGTTGGCGCGGACGGGGGTTTCGTTGGGGATTTTGGGGCATAGTTTTGTGATGGCGGCAGCCATCAACCGCTTTCATTCAGCGGGTGAAATGGTGGGGGCATTTACCGTCGTACTCTCGGCCGCCCAAGCCTTGGGGAGCTTTGGGTTAGGGGCGTTGGCGGATCGCTGGGGCCACAAACAAGTGCTGGTGTTGTCGGGGATGATCGGCGCCTTGTCGTTGTTGTTGGCGTGGGTGGCACCGACCGAGTGGTGGTATTTTGTGATTTTTGTGTGTAGTGGGATTGCCATGGCAGGCTATCAATTGAGTAGCCTTGCGATTGTGATGCTGTTGTCGCCCAATGAACTCCGGCCGAGCTATATTGCCACCGCCAATACGTTCAATGTGCCGGTGTCGGCTATCGCGCCGATGCTGGCTGGTTGGTTGGCGGGCGAAATGGGCTTTATCGGGTTGTTTGTGTTATTGGCGGCGTTTGGCGTGACTGGGACGTTGGTGATGCAATGGAAAGTCACGTTGCCTCAAAAGGCACCGTTGACAGAAAGTATAGGAACGGCATGAATACGGGCATAAAAACGATTCCACTTGATACCAGCGATGCGTTTGTGGCGTTGCATGCGCGGCGCAACTTCATCCTCAATGTGCTTGAGGGTGGCTTGTTTATGTTTGGCATGAACATGGTATCGAGTTACACGGTGCTGCCCTACTTCGTGCAACAATTTTCGGATCAACAATGGCATCAAGGCCTCATCCCCGCTATCGCCAATATCGGTTGGCTGTTACCCGGATTATTTGTGGCACCATTGATTGCGCATATGTGGACGCGCAAACCCATAACAATGGTGATTACGATTCTCGAGCGGATTCCGTGGTTGGTATTGGGGTTGTGGTTATTACTCGGTGAGGCACTTGATTCCACCACCACGCTGGCGTTGTTTTTTGGTTTATATGCGTTGTTTATGGTGAGTGCGGGTGCCAATGCGGTGCCGTGGCAGGATTTCATTAGTCGTGTTATCCCCCAAAAATCGTGGGGAACGTTTTTTGGCATGCAGAGTGGAGTAGGGAGTCTGTTGGGGGTGGCGGGGGCAGCAGTTGCCACGCAGATTTTGGCCAATAAACCATTTGTGCTGTGGGGTTGGCAATTGATTGGTGCGTATAGCTTTCCGCAAAACATTGGTATTTTGTCGTTGGGCTGTTTTGTGGTGATGGCGATTTCGTATCTGTTTTTGGCGTTTAGTATTGAGCCACGGGTCGAACCGCACCCCGAGAAACAGGCGTTTTGGTCGTTGCTCCGTGATATGCCCAGTTTGTTGCGCAACGACCGGGCGTTTTTGATTTATTTGATTGCCTTTGCCTTTTTGTCATTGGCGTTGATGGGGCAGAGTTTTGTGACGGCGGCGGCGCTGGTGCGCTTCCAGGTGAGTGGTAGTACGGTCGGCACCTTTACGATTGTGTTGCTGGCGTCACAAGCGTTGGGAAACTTTGGTTTGGGGACGTTGGCCGATCGCTGGGGGCGGCGGCGGGTATTGATTTTTGTGGGGATATTGGGAATGGTGTCGCTGTTGTTGCCGTGGTTGGCGACGAGCGAAGTCTGGTTTTATCCGGTGTTTGTGTTGGGTGGGATTGCCTTGGGGGGCACACAGCCAGCCAATACGGCGATGGTGTTTAGTTTTGCTCCTGCCGAAAAACGCGCCAGCTATATTGCGTTGGCAAATTCATTCAATGTGCCGGTGATGGCTGGCGCGCCGCTTATGGCAGGGTGGTTGGCCGGACAGTACGGCTACAACGTGTTGTTTGTGTTGCTGGCGAGTGCCGGGTTGTTGAGTGCGGTGTTGATGAAATGGTGGGTGGTGAGCCACGATTAGCCCGCGATGAGCGCCACGAGGGTCACACAAATCGGCACAGTCAAATTATCGGTACCGTGGGGCGATAGCGCTTCGACGACTGTTGCGGTGGTGGCACCGGCAATGCTGGCAATCACGATGGCCGTGGTGCTGGGCAGGTCGGCATAGGGAGTCAGGCTCGAGCCGGGCAACAGACTGAGTGACAAGGCGATAACCAGCAGCGATACGCCAAACATGACAGCACTACCTTCGTAGCTGCGGGTGCCGCCGTTGATGGTATAGCGATGGCGCCCGTAGTGTTTGCCAATCAAGGCCGCCAAGGCATCGCCCCAGGTCATGGTCATGATGCCGGCGACGACGGCAGGGGCATGGTCGATGGGCCCAGCTGGTCGCCAAAACACCACCGAAATGACGGTAATAGCAAAGGCAAAATAGATGGTGCCGGGGCTGGCGGTGTCACTGTCGATGCCACGAAATAATTTGACCCGATAAAAGAAATAATTGAGTCCGATAAAGGTGGCAAAGGGTATGACGCCGATTTGCCAGCTATGGAAAAAATAGAGCACGCCGAAAATCCACATCCCTGCCCCAATATGCACCATTTTGCGGGTAATATCGTTGCTGATTTTTAATTGACGATGCAACAGCTCGCTGATACCCAATAATGCTCCCGCATAGAGATATGAGGCGAGAAGTCCGATCCACTCGATATTCATACTAATTCCTTGACTGCAACATGGGCGACTGAACCATGGGGAAGGCCTAATGCCTGAATTTGCCAGGCCAAATGGTCGGCTGACCCGGTAGTGTAATACCACGTCTGTCCTTGTTCGGGACGGGAGAGGCCATAGGTTTGGGTGATGTGGAGCGTTTGGCGGGCCACGGCAGGGGCGGGGTCGATGAGGGTGACATTGGGGGCCAGGTCTTGGATGACCGATTGTAAAAACGGATAATGGGTACACCCTAGCACAATCACATCGGCGCCGGCAGTATGGAGTGGCGCCAAATGGGCCCTGACTGCGGCGTGGAGCGCCGGTGATGATATATCGCCCGCTTCGACAAATTCCACCAATCCATGGCAGGCTTGGCCGACGACGGTGACACCAGCGGCATATTGGGTTTTGACTTCATGAAAAAGGCGCCCTTGCAACGTCGCAGCCGTGGCCATCACGCCCACGACGCCGTGGCGGGTTTGTTGGACGGCTGGTTTGACGGCAGGGACCATGCCCACAAACGGCACGCCGGAGTGAGCGATACGCATATCGGCCAAGGCCACGGCACTAGCGCTATTACAGGCCACCACGACGGGTGCGGCGCCTTGGCGTATGAGCCAGGCAACGCACCCTAACGCAATTTGGTGCAACTCGACTAGCGGGCGGTCGCCGTAGGGGCAACGCGCCTGATCGGCGAGATAGATGATGTCGGCAGTAGGGGCAAGGGCGCGGACCGCATTGAGGACACTTGCTCCGCCGATGCCACTGTCATAAATTGCAATCATCGTGGGCCATCAATTCGTTTGAGATTAGGCTTGGTTGCGGGCATTGCGCCAGGCGACTAGCTTGGCGACTGGTTCGAGATCGTAGGGGTGGCCGTGGCCCATGATGAAGTGAGTGGCTCCAGCGGCAGCCAATGCGTCGAGGTTGTCGAGGTCACTGGCGCCAATGGTAATGCTACGTTCGATGTCGGCTGGGTTGCGACCGACTTGGGCACACCACTCGTTGAGGACGTTGTTTTTGTGGGCGTAGTTTTCGACTGGGCCAAAGCCATTCCAGATATTGGCGTATTGGGCGGTCAATTTGAGGGTGACTTTTTCGCCGCCACCACCCACCAAAATTGGGATGTCGCGCATCGGTTTGGGGACTTCTTGTTGCCAAAACTCGCGGAACTTGGGCAGGTTTTGGCCAAGTGAGCGCAGGCGATCACCGGCGGTGCCGAATTCGTAGCCGTATTCGACATAATCGCGCTCGAACCAGCCGGCGCCAATCCCGAGGATGAAGCGGCCGTTGCTGATGTGGTCGAGGGTTTTGGCCATATGGGCCAGCAAGCGCGGGTTGCGGTAGCTGTTGCACAACACCAAACAGCCGATTTCGACGCGGGTGGTCAAGGTGGCCATGGCGGTGAGCAGGGTCCAGCCTTCAAAGTGGTCGCCTTGGGGGTCGCCGGACAACGGGAAGAAGTGGTCCCAGTTCCACAACGAATCGACGCCGGCGGCTTCGCAACGGGTGACGGCAGCGGCATAATCAGCGTAGCTGGTATGTTGGTTGGTGAGTTGGACCCCAACGCGAATACGTGACATGAATATATGCTCCTAGGGCATGGGTGAATCTGTAGTGATAATAACAGAAATGAAGGAGGGGCGATTCCATCACGGCACGCCGTGGCCAATCGCCTAGGGACGCTCCGACGATGTAAGGGCGATTCCATCACGGCATGCCGTGGTCAATCGCCTAGGGACGCCCCGACGACGCGGAGGCATACCCAACCTAGCGTCATTGCATGGGCGCGATAGTGGACGTGCAATCTCATATTGTCTACGGCTGCCATGCAGGGAGATTCCACGCGGCGGTTGTCGTGACAACCGTCGTATGGAATGACGCCGCTACGTCACTTGATACTTGATACTTCGTATCACCATGCGTTGCATGGTGGAGACGCAGTACGATGCAGCAGGCTGCGTCTCCACTGCGTCTCTACTTGATACTTGATACTTGATACTTGATACTTGA
>JBBAWW010000028.1:0-32700 GCA_040397035.1 Roseiflexaceae bacterium
TGCGCCCAATCATTGTGTGCGGCTGGCGTCACCGTACTAGGCGTCGATCGTGATGAGATTCCTTGGTATGCGCCCACGTTGCATCCGTTCCAAATCGATGTAAGTGCGGCAACTGCCCCCACCCTGATTTGTGTAGCAGCGCATCACATCGCCCCCCAAATTGCCGGATTGGTCAATGCGGCTGGGATTATGCGGGTGGCGCATCCCTTTGCTGTGGACGAAGCGCATTGGGATGCGGTGATGGAGGTTAATGCCAAGGCAACGTGGTTTTTGACAAGTGCTGTCCTCCAAGCCATGTTGCCTTGGCAATCAGGCAGCGTGGTATTGCTTGCCTCTACTGCGGGCAAAACAGCCACGACTGTCATGCATCCCATCTACAATATCAGTAAGGCGGCTGTGATTGCCATGACCAAAACCTTCGCTCATACGGTGGCCAGCGCAGGCATTCGAGTTAATTGTGTCTGCCCTGGGGTGATTGATACACCCATGCAATCTGTCGTGACCGCGGCGCTCGTTGACGACTCCCAATCTGCCGCATCGATTTGGCAACAACGCCTCGCCCGCGTCCCCATGGGGCGCAGTGGCGCCGGCAACGAAGTCGCCGCCATGGTACAGTTTTTATTGAGTGAACAAGCTAGTTTTGTGCATGGTCAAGCCATCAATGTGTGTGGTGGCATGGTGATGCAATAGGAGCAATGTATGAATCTCGCTACTATCTCTACCCCCGCATTAATCATCGATGAAGGGCGTGTGCGTGCCAATATTGAGCGCTGGCAAGCGCTCGCTAATCAGTACGACGTGGCGTTACGTCCGCACATCAAAACCCACAAAAGTCTCGAAATCGCCCGCATGCAAATTGCCGCAGGGGCACACGGGATTACCTCGGCCAAATTGAGCGAGGCCGAAGTCTTTATCGACGCTGGATTCAGCGATTGCTTTGTGGCTTACCCGATCATCGGTGCCGATAAATGTGCTCACGCTGCTCAGCTCGCCTTGCGTTGCCACTTGATTGTGGGCGTCGATTCATTGGTAGGGATTGCCCAACTATCCGCTGCCATGCAGGCTGCCGGTGCCACCATTGGGGTGCGGGTCGAAATCGATACCGGCTTGCATCGCTGTGGCGTCGCCCCCGCCGCTGCCGCCGAATTGTGCCGCGCCGTATTGGCAGCGCCAGGATTAGCACTCGACGGGATTTTCACCTATCGTGGTGCCTGGTTTGCCGGCGCCAATGGGCGCTCTGGGTATGATTTGGGCATCGAAGAATCCCAAATGATGGTTGCGGTGGCCAATGATTTGCGCGCCAACGGCATCGCCATCAATGCCATCAGCGTCGGCTCAACGCCCACCGGAGCAGGGGCAGTGTGTGTGCCAGGCGTTACCGAAATCCGCCCGGGCACGTATGTATTTGGCGACGACATGCAGTTGCGTAATGGCGCCTGTACTAGCGAGCAGGTGGGTCTTTCGATTTGGTGTACGGTGATTAGTCGCCCCGACGCCCAGACGGCCACCATTGATGCCGGCGCCAAAACGTTCTCAGGGGATGTCATCCCCGACCGTCTGGGTTTGCTTGGTTATGCCACCGCCGTCGATTATGCCGCCACGTTGGTGCGTATGTCCGAAGAACACGGCGTGTTGCAATTGGCCCCCGGTGTTGAGTTGCCGATCGGCACCCGCATCGCCATGCGCCCGATTCATGTCTGTACGACCGTGAATTTGTCTGATGTCCTCTATCTCCAAGCGAGTGATGGTGACTGCACTCCCATTCAGGTGGTCGCCCGCGGTAAGCGGAGCTAGTTTTATGGGTGAAAAAAATAGCGTAGCTCCGGCGGTGAATAGTTGGCTGACGTCATTGTGGTCCGCTGCCCAAACCGTACATCCCGCGTGCGCATGGCAGGATGTCTATGCGGCTAGTGGTATGCCATTTGTGTATGTGGCTGCTGAATCGTGGTTTGACCCTGCCACGATTCATTGCCACCTCCGCATGCAGATTCCTGCGGTGCCTGCCTTGCATGCGTTGCGCCAGTTGGATGCCACGTGCTGGGCGGCGTGTGGGATTGCCGTGACCCAGCACTGGTTTCGCACTTCCCAGGACCTCGCTGAATTCCTCGTGAATCCAATTGTTGGTGTGGTCGTTATATGGGGTGTTGATGGTCCCGAATACGGCGTACTAATTAGCTATACCGCTACATCGCTAACAATTCAGTGTGCCGATGGTCGTCTGCAGACACGCGCATATGCTGCACTCTATAATCGCAGTGGCATTGACATTGCCGTGCTTGCTCCGTTGCCCGTCGCGCCAATGCCGTCGTATGCGCCATTGGCTCAGGCATGTGCGTTATTCGGCACGCAGACGATTGTGCGTTTTGACACCCCCAAGCATCCCTTACGTGACGACCAGGCATGGCATGTTGGCTTGGGTGCTTTTGAAGTGATGGCACTGGCTGCAGACCATGCGGCGCCACTCGCATTGGTGTCGACGCATGTGGCAACCATCATGCGTGATTTGCGACAACGCTGTGGTGTGGCCCAACTGCTATTGCAGCATTGGGCACTGCGTCATCCAGAAGCGACAGGTACGCAGATACTGCTCCAGGCTGCTGACGCATGTGTGGATGCGCAGTTTTTTCTTGATATTGTTGCTAGCCAATTTCCGCTCACGACTCCACCACGTGCGCTGAGCCATGCCGAGGGCGATTTAATCGCGGCTGCCTGTCGTGATGTGCGTGTGGTGCTCAGCGATGCGCTGACTGGCATGCAACACGCATTAGCACAATGGCAAACCCACTGTGACGCCTAATGTCGCAGTGGGTTTGTGGGCAAGTGGTGGGCCGAACGGGATTCGAACCTGTAACCAAGTCGTTATGAGCGACGTGCTCTGCCATTGAGCTATCGGCCCGTGCATATAATCCTAGCACGTAATAACCCTGTTTGGCAAATCGACGCTCTCAATTGCGAGCGCCGATCTATGCCGTTATTGACAACCATTTTTGAGGATACGACAGCGATCAAACAAGTCAGCGCCCTTTTGCCACATGCGCATCGGTAATTCCCATTGCCAATGCCATACATCGGGCCACGTCAAACCACGCCGGATGTGCGTCAGCGAATTAAATAGGGTTGCGTTGACGATTAATCCCATATTCCACACAATCAATGCCACCACACCGGCAATTAATACGCGGGGATGAATGCGCGTTTTGAGGTAGTCCAACAAAAACGCCAAGCCACATATAAAAAACGGTGAGCATTCCACAAATCGCCGAAACCCGAATGCGCCACTCAGATGCCACGTCGTCCCAAATGCGCCGTTTAACCATACTTGTAACAAAAACGCCACCAGCATTGGCGCACCAGCACGAGGGTGGCGTCGCGCCAACCCGACCAACCCGATAATCGCCGGTAACAAAATCGGACTCCACACCAGCGCCCCCCGACTCCACGCCGTAATGCTGACGGGTTCTTTGCCCACATTGCAGATGGGCTCAGGGGAAGGGTCAAAGTCAATCAATGTATCGATGGCATGTGGGCTACATAGATTGAGTTTATTCGACACTTCGCTGGCTGGTTTGGCGACGCCATTGACCAGTGTATATGCCAAAAACTGCGGCGCCACGGTGAATCCGGCGACAAGCACGCATACGATAATTGGGGCGACATATGGCCGCAATGGAGTGAATTGACGGGCGCGCAGTGCATTCCAGGCGATATACCCGACACTCATTGCCGGCATTATCAGCAACAAAATCAATTGTTCGCGCACCATATACAACAAGCCGGTGCTGATGCCCAGCAATACCCAGCGTGACATGCGCTGGGGCGTCAGGACGGTTTGCCACCAACACCAGACAAAACAACAGGTCACAAAAAAACCATTGGCATGCGCAAATGGCATTTGAATGGTCATGTAATAGATGAGTGGTGATGCCAACCAGATACCAAACGTTGCGAGTGTACTACTCCAACGACTGGTCCAGGTTTGGGCTAGCTGACGGATAATCAAAATTCCCAGCATGGCATAAATTGCCGACGCATAACAGACGGCACGTTGGTATGGCCAGCTGTAGCCGTCGGCAGGGATGTTTTTGGCTAGACCGAAAGCATGCATGCCGTGGAGCCCCACGTCGGTTGCGATAAACCACGGCGCCCAAAGTAGCGCGCTCCCAATCGGCGCAATGTTGCCGTAGAGTCCGGTCAATGGTCGGATGCGATTGGGCATCAAGAGACTTTTGTCGATGCCGGCTTGGGGGTTTATGCTGGCAAAGCGGGTATATTCGTTGGCGAAGTTGACGTCGTGATCAAACCATGCCGACCGCAACCATGCATAATACTGAACCTCATCAGTGGCGTAGACGCGCGGCAGTGCGCCAGCCAAGCAAATGAGCATGAGGACGCCGAGCAGAATCTGCCCGGCGTCTCTGTGATAATAATTGCGTAACCGATTCCACATTGACTACTACCGTTGACTAAAGTTGAGCGGCATGTATATCTTGTTTGTAGTCATGGTGACAGTGGTGTCGACTGTTATCGCTGTAGTACTAGCATTCCCTGCGCCATCCAACACACGGATATAGGTACGGTACAATCCACTGCTTGGTGCTTGATTTACACCGTGGAGTAAATTCCAAGGTATGGATGTAGGATCGCTAACTGGCACTGCACCCCAGCGGAGTTGACTGTCGGTAGCTGTAGGACATCCGCCCACCACATCACCTACACACTTGGCATTGGCTACCCAAACGCCCCAATACTGGCGACCACTCGCAGCATAAAGGTCGTCAGTAATCGTGCCACCTGTCAGCCCAATTGTGCCACTAAATACGCCTGTTGTGGCGGTGAACGTGGGAGTTGGGTCAACTGAAATACTCGGTGGTGCGACATCATACGTCAGCGGGCGAATTCCCCGGATTTCGGTATTGCCGGCACCATCGGTCAGCGTCAACGAAATCCCCACCGTGTCCGTAATACTATCGAAATTCACTGGTATTGGTTGGTTAATACTATTTGAATCAAAGGCAACGGCTGGTTGATCATTAATCGCATATGAGGCCAATCCCGATGGATCAGTAATTCCTGTGATACGTATCATCCCTATTGAACTTCGTGTATACCCACTTGCCGTGTATGAAGAACCGCGCATTGACCAAGTGTCTTTGTAGTTTGGTGTTCTGCTCCCATTACTTATGGCGATGCTCGCACCAACGGTAATGCTTGTATCAACGTAGACTTGATTTGTCACCCATTTTTCAATAGCACTGCTCGCATCATACAAACGAACATGCACATAATTCCACCCAGTGCTCAATCCATTCACACTAAACGTTGCATTGGCAGGTGAAAACGTTTTGATGTCACTGACATTTGGACTTGTGGGGGGGGTATCACTTGCTGATGCGACTGCAAGATATCGGGTAGCATCACAGTTTTCTTTGGTATAAATCACGCCAGAGATACTCGTAGATTTGACGAATGGCGCACCATCTTCAATAACGATATTTGGCGAACATTTTGCAGTACCAAGTGTGCCACCAGCGTTGAGTGGTGCTGCCCACGTTGCTAACCATGTCCCGTGGATGCTTTGATTGCTATTTGCACCTTGGAGTGTAAAAATATCACTGACGCGGACTTCACCACCAACAGTTATAATATTTATGCTGGGTTTACCAAACGAAGCTTGCGAATTATTAGCAGTTCCTTCTGACCATACACCATTGCGTAGTAATGCAACTTTCGTTAGTTTGGTGTTCCAGATTCCATTGGCGGCGATGACGACGTTTCCATCTGCATCTGCTATCATACCTGCCCCACCGTAGGTATACAAATTATTGAGTGCATTGATGACGGTAGGCTTTGCGGTTAAGCTTCCCAGACCTTTCCATGTATTTGTTGCAAAATCATAACGCATAACTACTTTGGCGGTTTGCGCTGAGCCCCTAGCTTGGATGTGCATGCTGAAGTATAGATTGTTGTCCTGCCCCATGATGGCGCTAGGACTAATACACGAAAAAATCTTTGAAAAAGCCAACCCTGGAGCAGAACATGGAACTATTCCTGCCTGACGGCTGGTCAAGTTAAAAGGATTGGTCAGTACACCAGTAACTGGATTTAGAAATGCAATCACAATCGGGCTACTACTATCGAAACTAACGTTATTTGCAATGAAAAACTGACCATTCGCCAAACCAACTACTGAATCAAAGGTGCCAGGCCCAATACCAAATTGTTTCCAATTTGGGGTAAGGACTGATGCATTTTTGATATCGTCTGTATCAAGAATTGTGTAATACATTGTCATGCCACTGCCCGGCGTCCAACCTACGCCACCGACTAGTACATAATCATTGGTGGCTGCTAATTGGGTCGAGGCAAAATTATCTGATGGTTTAGGAATAGTGAATGTTTTGATACCGGTAAAGGGACTGCTTGCTGGTGCATTTGCTGGTACATAGTTTAATTTAAAGCCCTCCATTGATCCTTTCCCAAAATATAAATTTCCTGTGCTATCGCTTGCTAATACGGATGGGATTACTTCTACGGTCATGCCGGCATATGTATCACTACTTGTATATGTTTCAACAATAGCACACAAATCATTTTGGATTGTTTCGGGATTAATCGCAAACACGGCAGTACTTGAAGAACGGTACATCGAACTATACGGTGAAACAGTCGTAGCAGCATACAATAAACCATTTGGGTGCATTGCCGCACTCCCCGCCCAACCAATCAGTGGGGTATTAAGCTTGCACTTTGAACGGTTTGACAAATCCCCACTTGCCCCACTTGCATAGGCAGATTGGGGTGTTGCAATGCTAACCGCAGATATAAGTGATAGCAAACAACATATTCTTAATAGTAAATTGCGCATATAGTCTTCCTTGCTCTTCCTGTCTTTATCATAAGTTATTACTAATCATTGTCATATTTGAGTTCTATGAGTATTGACTGATGTCGTTATGATATAGACGGATTATTATACTACTTTGTTCAATGTGTGGGGCGTTGGAGTACTATTAATAACATTGAGCGACTCGCCGGGAATATTGTGGTGACGAGTGCAACCAACGCTTTGGCAAGCCAACGGTGGGGCGCTTTGCTAAAGCGTCCGCGTTCGAGTCCCACGGGCTCATAGGCACTACAGTAGATCTTTTGAGTAACGGTATAGTGCGACTCTTGGGCCAGCCAGGCTAGTTGTTGCATACTAAACAGCCGACTATGGGTGTAGTAACGTGCTTCGCGCCGCAACAATGCCCAGCGCCTGAATTCTTCATCGTGATCAAACGGACGACTCAGCACAATATCAAACAATGTCCGCAGTCGACTTTTGAAATAAAACTGATTAGGTGTACTAATCACCAAATGTCCACCTGGGGCAAGCAACAAATAGAACGCTTCGAGCGCTTCGAGTGGTGGGTGTGCGAGGTGTTCGATGACTTCCGAAAAAAGAATAACATCGAATTGCTCTGGCTCGTAGGGTGGATCTTCGCTGTCGATATTCCAACGTCGCACGTCGACATTCAGGCGCTGCCAAAAATCCGCGCGGTGTTCGGGGAATAAATCTGTACCGCTGACCTGGTACCCGGCTTGGACGAGCATTTCGGTGAATTGCCCAGGGTTCACCCCAATCTCGAGAATGCGCTTGCATGGTAAGTGCATGACGGTCTCGAGTAACGATATAAACCGATAGCGGTGGTAGCGGAAGTATTCGGGTTTGTTGTCTGGTTGCAATGTTTTGTAGGCGTCGACAATCTTGACCGCTTCATTGTGCAAATTTGGCGCATTTGACGTCATCATAACCCTCCGTTCCGAGCCCGCATACAAATTGCAACGAGCTCTGCGGCGCGATTTCGATAGGTGTAAGGGGCAACAGCTGTGATGCCTGCGTCGGCATATTGTTGTCGCAGTGTGGGGTTGCTAATTAATGTATCGAGGTGGGTGGTAAGTGAATCCACCTCACCACGTACAAATGTACATGCGCCATCGGCACCAATAATTTCGCGTAGCGACGCCATTTCAGGGCAGATTACGGCACGCCCTGTGGCCATATATTCAAACAACTTTAACGGCGATGCGGTTTCATCGGTGACGGTATCAGGAATCGCCAAGATATCACTCGCCACCAAATAATCAGCCACGGTTGTTTGTGGTACGACCCCCACAAACGTGACATATGTGTCGAGTTGGTGTTGGCTTACACGCTGACGAAGCTCACGCACTTCTTGGGGTCTGCCCCCCACAAAATACATCTGGGTGCGGTTTTTTTGTTGGGGGTCGAGTTGGGCAAATGCCGTCACCAACAAATCTAAGCGCCGGTAGGCAAACGTTAATCCTGCGTATGTGATGATGACCCCAGTATGGGTAATGCCGAGTTTTTGACGGGCAGCCTGTTGATCCCGCGTATAGTAGAGGGCTTCATTGTAGGCATCAGGCAAAATATCAACGTCGCTCGCTACGCGGCGCTGCTGTTGCGCCAAAATATCACGAAAGGCCCGGGTGAGCGATACTAACCGGGCTGGCTTGCGGATTGTAGTGTCATCGAGGGCTTGGATGATACCTGTAGCCCATGATTCTTTGGGGCGCGAATGATTGGTGGTTTCGAGGTGATGGACTTCATACACCACCCGTGCGCCACACCAACGTGGGGCAAGACGGGCCATCCAGTAGGCACAGATAATCTCACGCACATAGACCACATCAATTTGTTGACCGCGCCAATGACGCCAGGCCATGATGATGAGCACCAGCCATGCAAATACACTTCGCTCGATGTAGTACCACAACGTTGATTTATAGAGTCGTGATAACCGGCCAATCCCGATACGGGGCAAATAATTGACGCCGAGGGCATCAAATGGATTTGCTTCGCGTGTCATACGTGGGATGAAAATCTGCGTTTGTGGTGCCAATGCTTTGAGTTCGCGCAAGGTCGAATATGTTTGTACCGCATTTGCCGACGCCAAGGTCAGACTCGTGGGGTAGGCCACATAATAAATTGTTGGTTGCGTGTTGCTCATAGTCCGTGTGCCTTGTAGGTCGCCGTGAGTTCATCGGCAATCACTGTTCCCCGAAATAGTTCTGCAAAGGCGGCACAACGAGATTGTAATTCGGTATGGCGGCTCAATGCCCGTTGAATCCCGTCGGCCAGTGATTGTGCGCTTTGGGGATCGACGACCTCACCACAATCGGCATCTTTGACATAATCACTAGCCCCTGTCGTGCGGGTGACGACGGGGGGAGTACCCACTGCCGTTGCTTCGATAACCACACGGCTAAACGATTCTGCTATTGATGGAATAACCGCAATGTCGCACCCCGCCATGTATTCGGCGGCTTGGTGGTGGGGGACTCCGCCGATTTGATGCACGCGGTCTGCGACCCCTAGGGCCTCAGCCCGTTGCGTCAAATAGGCACCGTAATCACCAAAGCGGGCAGTTTTGCGATTGCCACCTACAATGATGGCATGCGCATCTACCCCTGCGGCAACCAGTTGCGGCAGGGCTTCGACGAGATATTCTATTCCTTTGAATGGATGTAATCGATTTAGGCTGAGGATTAATGTGGAATTGGGATTCCAGCCATGACGCGCGGTAATCGTTGCCCGTGACTCCTGGCGGAATGCCATCATGTTTATGCCTACCGGTGGGTATGTTGGTTCAGTAATATTGTAAGGAATCGCTACCACGTTGGCTGCTGGAACCCCGTACGTTTCTTTGGCAAGGATGGCGATTTGGCGTGAATCAGCGCGTACCAAATCAGCCCGTTGCATCACCCAGCGCACCGCCTGGCGGACAAACCAATTGCGGGCGTACCCGTAATCATACGCAGGTACCGACATCACATCGGCGCCAGGTAATGTCACCGCTACCCGCGTGGATGCAGGACGAGCCAACAAGGTGATTAACCCCAGTGGGAATGATGTTTCGACGTGTAATAAATCGTACTGTTGCTGGCGTAGATGCTGGCGAAACCCGCGCCACGCCCCAAACAAATAGGGATAACCAGTCACCCATCCCAATACGCGATTCATCACTTTGTCAATCAGTGATGTGGCAGTAGGGATATGATGAACGGTAATATCGTCCATACGAAATGTGCTGGTGGTGGTGACGCGCGATGAGAGCGATGCGACTTCGGTGTTAATCCCCTGTTGATTCCAGTGGGCAATCACCTCGGTATGCATCAGATTTCCCACGGCATCGGCATCGTACCGCGGTATGCAGTAGAGTATCCGCATATCAATCCTTGTAATACTACTAGTTATAGTATAGCATGAATTTTTTATTTGTGAAATTCGGCGATGCGTTGTTGATAATATCCGAGCGATTGATTGGCAACCGTAATCGGAGTGTAATCTTGCATGACATGCTCATAACCAGCCTGCACGAGTTGTCTCCGTAGCGTAGCGTCTTGGAGTATCCGTACGGTGGCTGCGGCATAGCCCGCTACATCATCATAGGCCACGAGTAATCCTGTTTTTTCGTGGTGGACGATTTCATTGCCGGCAGCACAATCCGTCGTGACCACAGGGCAATGGGCGGCCATGGCTTCGATCGGTGGTATCCCAAAGCCTTCGTAGCGACTTGGGGCAAGGAGCAGATGTGCTGAGTGGAGCAATTGGATTTTTTGGGCTTCGTCAACACTCGTGAGCAATGTGATCCGGGCGGGTACGCCCAAACTATTTGCCAGCGCCTCGAATTCACTCTGCTGACTCGTATTGTGCGTGACCATCACCATGCGAATATCGGGAATCGACGCGGCGATGAGCGGCAATGCCCGCACGGCCAAATCCCACCCTTTGCGTGGTACCAACTGCCCAATAAACAAGATCGTTGGTTGGGAGTGTCGAGGGCGACTCGGTGCGTCGATGTATTGTTGCAGTTCGACCGCATTTGGTACGACGGTTATCTGTGCGGCGGGAACATGCAAGCCAACCAATACTTCTTTTTCGTGTTGTGACAGCGCCATGATGCCGTGGTAGCCATGTAATGGTGCATGAATCAAATAATTGCGGATACTGCGGCGGGGATGTGCTCCACGCATCATCGCAGCCCGTAATTGTGCGCTAGTCATCAGTAATCGCTCAGGGCGTAAGGGGTGCTCGAGTGGCCGTTCACGGTCGACGACTAAATCCCCATCGTGCAAAATTCCGTGGGGTGTCAGTATCATCGGTACTTTTTTGCGCCAGTGGATTTGGGCCTGAAAGGCTAATAGATGCCGTAAATGATGCACATGCACAATATCTGGCGTAGGCAATGTCTGCGCAAGTTGCCACAAATCACGGGAAAAAAAACCAAAGGTGCCACAACGGTAAATGGTGAGATTTTCGCTGTATGATTCTTGACGGGGTTGCTTGGGATTATGATGGTATTCCACTGCGCTCACGCGGTGCCCTAGGGCCGCAAGTGTGCGCGCCAACAGGAATTCTGGTCGACTCGGAAAGTGTGGGTCAAATCCATATGTCGAAATAATCAAAATGTGCATCGGTGTTACCTTCGTTGTAGTGCCGCAGTATAGGCCTGCGTAACGCGATCGGTGACTGCTGGCCACGCAAATTGCGCCGCCCAAGTGGGGGCAGCGGTGGCGTATTGTTGGCGCACTGCCGGGTTTTCTATCAAAAACTGGAACTGGGCGGCGAGGTCAGTGGCATCTTTGGGTGCAAAGAAGCGCCCCGTGACGCCTTCGGCGACAACTTCAACGAAGCCACCAAAGCGCGACGCAATCACTGGTAGCCCGCATGATTGGGCCTCGACCAGCCCAATTCCAAATGTTTCGCTGGCATAACTCGTTGCCACGAGTACATGACACTGGTGCATAATTGCCGGTAGCGTCTGTCGTGGTACTGACCCAAGGAAGGTGACGCGGTCGCTGAGCTGCAATTCGGCCACAAGTGCTGCTAACGCCTGACGCTGTTCGCCGTCACCCGCAATCTGGAGCGTCGCGTGTGGGGTGAGTGCGATCGCGCGAATCGCCGTATCGACCCCTTTCCATGGTTGTAAGCGTCCCACAAACAATACCCGTAATGGAGTGGCGAGGAGTGTAATTGGTTGTACCGGTGGACAAAAAATCGCCGTATCGATGCCGTTATAAATTACATCAACAGTGATGGGATAGCGCTTCATGACTGTTTGGGCGTTGTACTGACTGCAACTGACTGCACCTGCTATCCGTGTTGCCAGCCAGCGATCACCGCGGTAAAAGTCTTCACCATGACAACCCAAAATTACTTTGGCGCCACTGAAGCGGGCTGCGATTAATGCCGGCAGTAAATCATACGGTTTTTGGATGTGGATGATGTCAAATTTGCCCCGCACCAAAAAAGGGATTGCCCGCCACGCCAGACTTAAGCGCTCGAGTAACTTGCGTTCTGCATACGCACGTGCCAGCCCTGGAATACGGCTAAACCAGGTACGACTTACAAATGGGAAGGTGGCAACAGTGACTGTCGCACTTCCTTCACGACGCGATCCCTCGCCACCAATGACGGTGACGGCGTGGTTGCGGGCGGCTAATTGATTGGCGAGATCCCACACGAAACTTTCGACACCGCCATAGGCGGTGGTGGTGGTTAAATTGTACAAGGCAATCCGCATCAGAGTACTCGCATGATGGTTGATTTGAACGGCAATTTGAGACGGAGCAATTGTTCGCGGTCGCTACTATCAAACCCACCGCAGAGGCGCAAGACAGCCATAAATAGCGCAAAATTTACCACACCGATGAGCCCGTAAATTGGCAGTAGCTGTAATCGTTCCCATATCCCTGTGGTCACAGTCGTGACCGGCATGACATAACTACAGGCATAAATTGAAATTGACATAACTATTGTGGCAATGATTACCCGCACGCTGAAGCGCCACGGCCATTGCAATTTGAGGCGTTGCCAGCCCCAGATGGTGACCCAGATACCTGCGATGACCCGCGCAAATCCATAAGCAAAGGCCAACCCTTCAACCCCGTAGCGGGGCGAGAGCCATAGCCCGAGTGGTACCACCACAAGGGTCAGCAATCGTCCCACCGTCACGATCGTGAGTTGCTCGTAGACAATCATGACGTTGTGTGCCACCGTCAAGATACTTTCTAAAAAAAGACACGGTACAAGGATATACACGATACCAACCGCAGCACCATATTGGGGTGTCAAAATCAACAAGGCAGGTTTGGCGAGGAGCATCAAGGCTGCGCCACCGGGGATGAGTAGGAGCAATTGGATGCGTACAATCGACGCAAATGCCCCTTGAATGCTCCCCCCTTCGCCAGCCCGGACGCGGGTAAAGAGTGGTACCGTGATGCCCACGAGTGGCGTGTAGAGGTAAGAGAGCACCATCCCGACGAGTGATGCTCCTGCCCACAACATGGCCGCATCACTAATGCTTGCAGTCAAATAGATAGCAAACGACTTGCCCGCAATAAAGTCGGTCATCGTCATCAAGTAAGACACACCGGTGTAACGCAGAAATCCCACCGGCAACCAACTGGTGCTTGGTTCAATGCTGGCTGGTGCTGGGGTGACATCATGCCCGGCTCGCCAGATTACAATCACTTGCCTGGTTGCAATAGCCACGGCAATGGTGGGTGCGAGTCCCGCGGTAATCAAAATTCCCACGATACTCCAACGCAGTGGATCCGGGCTGAACTGGGCGGCGACGATGGCAATGACCGCCAATAGTTGTGGGAGCATACCGGCAATTAGTGAGATGCCATTCCATGCTTGTTGTTTAAAAAAACTATTGAGATAGGCCATCAATACGTCGTAACAGACGCCCATGATGAGCAGTACGATAATCACCACAATAAAAATCCAGCCTTGTTCTTGCAACAAGGCGTGGAGCATTGTTTGGGCGCCGGCATCGATCCGACCATCGGCACTGATTTTGCTTGACAATGATGCCAAATAATCGTCTTGCTTGACGGCTAAACCGATCCCAATCGCAATCAGGAATATTGCTTGGGCCAAAAACACTGCCCCTAGCAATTTGAGCACGCCGTTTGGACCACGAGCGCGCATCGTTTCGGGGATGTATTTG
Organism: Roseiflexaceae bacterium; assembly: GCA_040397035.1. Taxonomy (GTDB): domain Bacteria; phylum Chloroflexota; class Chloroflexia; order Chloroflexales; family Roseiflexaceae; genus UBA965. The sequence continues at coordinate 14,022 of JBBAWW010000028.1, forward strand.
GGTAAGGCCCGCGTTGTACCTAGGTCAATCCATGTCCCAAACGCCGATGCTGCCCCGCTTACCAATGCCAGCAATCCATAGGCAGCAATAGGCAGGACTGTTAATTTAAGTGCAGTGGCTGCAATTTCGGCGAACATCCGTAATGGCACAAAGAAGGTATTCCAGACCACAGCCCGTGATACTTGATGCGCCAACGTCGGTGGCGATTTGGGAGCATCTGGCATTTATTTGGCTTTCGTCAAAGCTAATTCAAACATGCCCGTGTACCATGCCCGTTGTGCTTTGTACGCCAATTGTTCGAGCCCGATGGTCTGTAAGCCGGTGCGAATCCGCTGCCGGCTCGGTTTTTTGCTTACAAAGCGCCCTTCCTGCAAGGCGGTTTCGTTCATGTCAACCGTGATAAACCCTGCCGATCGCGCTAACTGTACAAATTGAGCGTAATCGTAGTAATGCATGGTACTGAGTCGTTGCATATCACGGAATTGGCTGGTTGCTTTGCTCCGTCCTCGGCGATTGATATACCATTCGGCTAGCGGTCGTGGCCACCAATTGATGCTCGGGATGTGGTAATGCGGATCTACCCAGGCCCGTCGATTAATCGCCGTGAGGAGCAATTGTCCGCCAGGTGCAAGGGTACGGGAGATTTCGTGGAGCACTGCTACTGGGTCTTGGACATGCTCGAGCACATCCCAGCAGACCACCAAATCAAATTGCGCATCACGAAACGGCAACTGTTCACCAGCTCCGTTGACAATTGGCAGATTGATGTCGTAGCGTTCGGCCCGTAGTTGGATGATTTGACAGTATTGTTTGTTATATTCCGATACGGTGACATGCGCGCCATGCAACGCTGCTGCGACCGCAAACCCGCCCATGCCCGCCCCTAGGTCAAGCAAGCGCGTCCCCGCAAGCGGCCGCGCGTGGCGTTCGATTTGGGCGATGCGCTCTGCTTGGTATTGTTCTTGATACAGGCGCCGCTCACGCCAGGTGACATAATCACGGCGCCACGTCATATGCTGGAGCCATGGATCAATCGCCTGTGCCAAGGCATCGATTGATTGGATTACCGGAGGGATGGGTTGCGTCATGGTAGCACCACCGGTGAACGATAAATGCGCACAACCCACAAATAAAGTGCGCTAACGAGGGTATATAACACCATAACGGTGACCATTAATCGACCACTCCAACCACGTCTCCAGAAACGATCAGCCAAAACAGCCCAGCAAATCATGACAATCGGCAAAATATAAAAAATCTGTTTGTCAACCATCGAAATCCGATACCCTACCATCATAAATGCCAATGCTACAACAAACCACGCCGACATATAAGCCCATAGTGTTTGTCGTTTGTAGAGCAAAATAAAGCCGGGAATAGTTAATATTATGGGAATAAATAACCCATAATAAAGGTAGGGATTCCACACGAAATCATAGCGCAACGCCGGAATGAAATTGTAGAGATAGACCCCCAATGGCGGTCGTTCGACACCGACCGTGGCAGGGCTATTGACACTAATTTGCAAGAAATAAGGAATCGTGCGCGCAATAATCGGTGGTATATATTGTCCATAATAAATCACTGTTGCGATGGCGAGCCCGCCATAAGTTGCCAATAATACCGGACGGATGGTGCTTTTGAGTGGATGACTTGGGATAATCCACAATAACCCGGCAAGGAGTGTAATAAACAATACATGAAACACCGCTGCAACCGTATAGATTAACATTGTGATTGTATTGATGAGTAACAATAGTGCAAACAACCTACGATTGTTGATGCTCCGTCCAATCACCATCATCGCCACAGTACTAACCAACGTCCACCATAATCCGACAGTGGTAGGAGCATTGCCCCACGCATGCAACAAAAATGTGGCAGGCGTCACGGCATACAGTAACCCCGCTAAAAGCGCCACACGATTCGACAAGCCACTATGGCGCGCAATCAAGGCAATCAACACAATCCGCGTCGCATCACAAAACGCATTGAGGATAGTGGCGGTCTTTTCCATTTCCCACGGAAATATGGCAAATGCCATCGCTGATAAGTGATAAAACGGTGAATAGGGAATCATTGGGCGATTCTCGCCCCATTCGGTGATGGGCATGACTGATTCCGAAAATCCGCCTGGTTGGTAAAATTTGGCGATGTCACCGGTTGTGAGCATTTCGCGGACTTTGTCCATATGCCAACTAATGTCGATTGGGCGCATGATAGGGAACAAGATTCCGCCACCTTTGACCCATATGGTCATCACCATTAATCCAATCAACATATTGCGGACGGTGGGACTAAATGGATACTCACCCTCGCACCACGTGATTACTTTTTGCATCAACGGGATAATCAATACCGACAACCCCATCAGGAGTAGCATTTGGGGGTACCACATGGCGAGGTAGGTATGGTCGAATCCCATGCCCAACCCAAATCCGGTGGCTACCGCAATTCCTACGCCGATCCCCGAAAAACCGAGCAATATCGCACAAACCGCCGCAATGACTGTGAGGATAATCATACTCGCCAAACGCAACGATGGTGCCACATTCCACCAATCACTGGTGAGTGGTTGTACATTAACTGCTGCGATTGCAACGCCAAGTATCCGTATATCTTGGGTGTTACCACCCCATGTGTCACTATCGACAGTCAATGTAAGATCGCCGTTGCGGATGGCACTCGGTGGTGCGAGCACACGATATTGCCGGAATCCTGCAGATTCTGATGGCAATGTGGTACGCATGGTATCGCCGATGGACAATGTGGCACGGAAGGGTTTCTTGTCAGGGTGTTGCATCAAAATCCGCCCAGAGATGCTCCACCACCCGCCACCTGTACCATAGAGGTGTATTTGTGATTCGGCTTTGCTCCAACGATAAATATTCGCATTGCTGACACGAATCATTGCTACCACGAGCGGTGGCGGGGTCGCTTTGTCGTCAGGTAATGATACGACGCGAATGGTGGCACCGGCCAAATCGACGGTTGGAGGTACGATGACGCCGTATTGTGTGGTACGGCCTGTATCTTTGACATCGAGCACGCGCACATTGCCTACAAATACCGCCAACAGCCGGCGTTTGTAGGGATTTGGTAATGGGTCTGTTTGGAACATGATGACACGGGTGCGTGGATCGATGTCGCGCGATACCAACGCAGTTCCTTCACTTGCACTGGTCGTCGTGACTGCCAAATCAGCACTTGGCGCAATTGGTGCGTATTCTCGGGCATGAAAATCACTCAACCAGAAAACCGACCGCGGTTGATAAAAGTCAACAGATTGTCCAAACCGAAAAGTGCTCAGCAATAAAAAAAGTCCGAGACTATACGCAAAGACAATGCTAATTTGGCGCCATTGCGCGGGTGAAAAAAACTTCATGCTTACGCCTTTGCATACCGATACCAACATATTATACACGTCTCATTTTAATCGTGAAGGTAAACCATGATGCGTTGCCATAGCTCACTATACCAAAAAAGCCCATACCAGCCGAGCGTAGCGATTACCATTACCTTGCTTGCCCACCCATAGCGCCATAATTTATGTAACCCATAGGCGGCGGCAATCGCCACAAATGGTGCCACTGCAATGCTCCAGCGTACTGTTTGGGTCGCAACGAGTAACATGGTAATCGATAGGAGCGCCGCCCCCAATCCCGCCCAAAGCCAAGTCCGCAGTAGTGATTTTGGCAGCAAAAACAGGCCAATTCCTGCCCAACATATGATGATTGCGGGGAACACATTGACGATGCCACCAAAGCGCATCGCAATGGGGATTACCGGCGGACAACCGGCATAGCCTAGTGCCTGCCCCACCAAATAAGCATAATTACTATAATAGACGCCTACAACCATCACTGCCACGCCAACGCCACTCCAGATGAGCCAGCGTGGGATGTGGCGCTTGTTGATAAACTGTAGTCCCGCAAAAATTCCTAACATCATACTCAACGACACACTGACACCAGTATGGCTCAATAGCGCCATTGTCGTCCAAATGATTTGGCGTTGGCGAGTGGCATGTCGGTCTATCCAACTACTCATGGCAATCACGGCAATACTTTGTCCCCACGCATTACTGAGTTCACCCACATGTATCGCCCGGATGAGCGGTGCATTAATGAATGCCAGCACCAAAAACAAGATACCTGCCCGAAATGGCAACTGCTTTTGGCGTAACACGTTGTAGCTATAACAGAGTGCAATCGCCTGTAATATGATTGCTCCGCCCGTCAACACCATACGTTGGTAGTTGCCATCGTGACGTATCAGTGCGAATGGTGCCATTAGGACATAGGCTAGTGGTGGATAAGGACTGATATAGGCACCCGCTTCACACGGGAGTTGCGCCGTCAACAACAATTGCCCGCTGATGACTTGATTGAGCATGCGTACATGCATGGCAATATCAGACGAATGGGTAAATGGGCTCCACAACGCAAATAATTGTACCCAGACCATTCCTACTACAACCCGTGCTATGGCTTGGATGTCGTATTGCCAGCGTTGGGCAATCCAACCCATCCCTGCTCCAATCCCCAAACCACATACGCTGAGGGTAATCAGTAATTCGCTATGGAGTGCAATCCAAGCAGGAAAGCATATCCAGACTATCCCCGTCACAAAGGGAATCAAGTTACCAATCCGGTGGTTAATTAGCCAGCGTCCAAACAAACTCACCAGTAAAAACGCCAGTAAGAGCGTCGGTCGCCATAGTACGCCAAGTGGCTGTAGCTGAATTGCGGTCACTGCTATCCCAAGTGTGCGCACATCACCATCAGGATGAAATAGTTCGGTACTGACGTTGATTTGTGGTGTATCGTTTTGATTAGTATGTACTAGTACCCGTGTGATGCGTTGGTCTGATGGCAGGGTCGTGGTGCCAATGGCTGGATTGTGCCAGGTTAATTGTGTAGGTGTATGGGCTGGTTTTCCAGATAAATCGGTACGAAATTGCATCAGCCACCAGCCGCTACCAGCATGTGGCCAGTGGATTTGCCAATCGGCTTTGCTCCAACGCAAGGCAGTGCCCATGGCAGGTTGCCATGGGCGTGGTTCAGCTGGCCAAAAGCCAGCGAGGTAGGGGGCGTCGTAATCACGCATGCCAGTAATCGGATCGCCGCCAACTGGGAGGGTGATTGTGGCTGGTGGCGTGAAGAGTACGGCGATACTCAATCCAATCCAAACAGCAATCCACCAGCGTGTGGTGGTGATTGGGTACTTCCAAAATTGAATAGTTGGCATACGCTCCTTTCCTCACCACAGGTTTATTATGAAAAAGCTATTGCTTTATGCGTCGAAATCACTGCGTTGCGATAATTCACGTTGGAAAAGTTCAGCATAAATCCCATGGTGCGCCACGAGCTCATCATGAGTACCATACTCTACCAAGCGACCATTATCAAGTACCAAAATTGCATCAAGGTGGCGCACTGCGGATATTTTTTGACTGACCATTATCATGGTTTTGCCAGCCCTGAATTCACTAACACCCTGTACAATATCAAATGCCGTGCGGGCATCGATATTGGATAACGCGTCATCAAATAACATAATCGGTGCATCGGTAATCAACGCCCGCGCAATCCCGAGGCGTTGCTTTTGGCCACCCGACAACATGGTGCCACGCTCGCCCACAATCGTGTCGATGCCATTGGCGAGTTGGGGAATATCGCGATCGAGACACGATACCGCCAATGCTTGTTGCAATTGGGCGTCTGTGGCGTTGGGAACTCCCAATTTGATGTTTTCTTTGAGGGTCATACTAAACAACATATGTTCTTGTGGGACATACGCTAAGCCACTGCGCAAGGTGGCAATATCAACTGTTTTGGCGTCATGCCCGTCAAACAACACCTGCCCACTGTCAGGATCACGCAGGCGCAACAACAAACTGAGCAAGCTACTTTTGCCGGCACCGGTCAAGCCAACTACGCCGATGTGTTGGCCGCGCCGGATGGTGAGATCGATGTCACGGAGCAAATATTGGCTCTCTTGACGCCAACTCACCTTTTGGAGCACAATTTCACCGAGTGGCACATGCTTTGGCGCATTGATGATGTTTTTGACTTGGGGCGCACGTTGCAGTACTTCGCCAATCCGTCCGGCTGCAGCGTTGCCTTGTTGCAGGCGCTCAAATGCATTACTGAGTTGATTGGCCGCATTGCTCAACAACCCGAGATAGACGATAAATTGTACATATTGCCCGATACTGAGTTGTTTGTCGATAATCAACAACGCGCCATAGGCCACAACCGCAGTCGCTGCGAGCCGCACCACGAGTTGGGGTAATGGTGAAATCGCACTCGAAAAAAGCACAAACCGAATCGATTCATCGGCGTATTCGTTGCTCAATTTGCGAAACGCTTCGCCACTCGGTTGTTCAAGTGTATAAGCGGCGATAGTGCGCTGTGCAGACACATGTTCTTGGGCAAACGCCGAGATTTTGGCGAGGCGTTGTTGTACCACATCAAATGACCGTTCGACGAATGGGCCGAGGCGTATTTGGGCATACAAACTGAGTATCAACATCACGATGGTGACTACTGCCAACGGCATGTTGGTCAGCGCCATCAACCCACACCCAATAAACAACAAAAACACCGCATTGATTGCCATCTGGAAACCAGCGCTATAAAACCGCCAGATATAAATAAAATCACTCGACGCCCGCGACAATAAATCACCAGTGCCAAATGCAGCTTGGGTGGTACGGTCGAATGTCAGAATATGTTTGTATAAATCCTGCGCCATGGTGTAGCTTACACCGGCTGCCATGGTCCCGGTAAGCATCCGCAACAAATAACGAAAAACCGCTAGGATGATGGTCAGGCCAATAATCATCAATGCGTATTTGGCAAGTTGCCATTGATCGATATGCGTGAGCAAGGCATCGATGGCATAGCCGAGTACGACCGGGTTAAATGCACTTGCCGTTGCCCCCACAAAGGCATAAAACGTGCCCAGCATAAGCAACCCGCGATACGGACGTCCATAGGGTAATAATACCCGTAATCCTGATTGATATTCCATGGTCGTGTTTTGCCTTTGTTATGCCCGGGCAGCGAGTTGTGGCCAAACAATACGTGCGGTCAAATACAAACTTACTACGACATAATAAACGATATATGACAACGACACGATTAATAACCACGGATTCGGTGTGGGCATTTGCCACAAGGTAATCCCATAAATGATGGTACACAACGTGGTGTAAATGAGTGTGACCCGGCGTAACATAATCGTGCGCGAAGGGTAAATATAGCGAATTGGGATAAATACGAGAATCGAACAGACAATTACAATCATTGTGACCGTGTCGGTATGCATCCCCATGACGACCGCATAAAACGCAATGACATTCCAGTAGCTGGGAAATCCAAGGAAGAAATGATCCTCGGCAACGACATGGTAATCATCTGTTTTGGCATCAACTCGACAAAACTGATATGCCGATGCGACCAAGGGTAACATGGCAACTAATTGCCCATAGATTCCGGGCGGAAAAAAACCGTTTTGCCAGAGTAATACTACTGGTGCAAACACATACGTCAGGTAATCAACGATATCGTCAAGCCGCCGACCATCGAACCACGGCACGGTTTCGCTCACCTTGAAGCGTCGCGCTAATGTCCCGTCGGTACTATCAATGAATACTGCAGCAAATCCATACCACAAGGCCATGACCGGGCGTCCTTGTATGGATTCCATAATCATCAGCATGGCCAAAATCGCCCCAAATGCAGTGTAAATGTGTACTGCGACTCCAGCGATGGGTTCCCACCATGAGCGCTGTCGCTCAATCATGCGACTATCCTCTCTGAAAAGACATACGTTCTTAACGCTAACTATACCACTACTTGATGAGATTATCATCTTTGTCCGTCATATGCGCTGCCGCTCCTTGTTGGTTTTGCCAATGCAAAAATACAATACACCCTACCCAACTCGCATGGCCAAGCCATTCCAGCCACGGATTGTCAATCATAATCCGCGTGGGTGCCGGCCATGTAGCCAACACTTGACTCCCTACAATAATCCATTGGAATGCCGGATATGCGAGCCACGTGGTAATCGGTGCCAAGACCGGGACGAGCCATGCACATACGAGTGTGAGCGTCCCCGTTGCCATTGCAAATGGCACTACTGGCGTGATGATAATATTCGCCAAAATACTCCACGGCGATGGTAGGCCAAGTCGACATAACATGAGAGGCCAAGTGGTCATCTGTGCAGCCAACGTGGCAGCCAATCCCTCCCTACCCCACGTGAGCGTTGGGTGTGCAAACGGAGTGTGCTCCAGCCAGGTGTCGATGGTGCTACTAAACGCAACGAGTCCTAAGGTGGCCAAACTACTCAACTGAAACCCCAAATCCCACAACACACTTGGGTCGTAGACACTCATGCCCCAAGCGGCCAGTGCCAGCATATTCCAGGCATTGCGGGGGCGATTGAGGGTTTTGCCGATAACGACGGCCACCCCCATCACCCCCGCCCGCATCACTGCCGCTGATGCGCCGGTGGCGAGTACGTATACGATTATTGCGCCGATGACAACGCCGGCGCGGAGCCACGGTCGCTGTTGTAGTCGTGCCGTGATTTGCATACATACCACAGCGACAATCGATATGTTCCAGCCACTAATCACCAAAATATGCGAAGTACCAGTTTGGCGGAATGTTTGGGCGGTAGCCTCACTGACATCACCGTTGAGTCCGATTAGCATGCCAATCACGATACTACTCATCGGCTCCGCAAAGAGTTGTTGCAATTTGTGTTGACTTTGATAGCGCCATTGTTCGAGGGTGATGCGCCAAGGGTGACTTGGGACAATGGCTTTGATTTGCGGGTTGTTCATGATTACATATATATGGCGTCGGTCCATTTGGGCTTGATAGGCCGCATGGTTACTCGTGAGGCGTTGTGGTTGTCCGGTAAGCAAGATAGCTTCACCAGGGTAGTGAGGTGGGTTGAGGGGGAGTGTGGTAATGAGTCCTTGCCCATCCTGCGCAAACGCAGTGATTTTTTGGGCTTGCCAATTGGTGCGGTTATCGCTGATGGTATACCATTGTGCCTTGGGGAATGGCTGATAGGGTACCGACACTTGGGCATAATACATACGTCCCATCCCTGCAATGCTGATTACCACATACAGGAGCGGTATGTACTTTTTTTTGACACAAAAAAACAGGCTAATCAGCACCCCTAGCCAAATTGCTATTTTTTGGTAATGGAAATCGCTGATGATGATGCCGAGCATCCACGCACAGGTAAGTTTGGCTAATAATGGCATGTAAATCCTCCGCACGATAGTTCATACGGAAGGAATACCGTTGCATGCGGTGCAAAAGTTACGCGAACGGTGTGATGATTGGCAGAATGTGTGCCATGAGTTGGTGGGGCGCCACCGTCGCATGGAGCTGGGCGTGGTTTTTTTCAGCAAAAATGAAAATATCGACAGCACCGGGCTCTGTCGTGCTGAGTGCAACAGTGCAGACTAACAGGGGTACGGGCATGGCTGCATCGCCGATGCCGAGTGCGCCGAGGGTGACTTCGTTGGTGAGTACCGGTCGGCGAAAGACTTCGATCTGTGCTTGGTGTTGGGTGACCCGCCAGCGTGGTGCATCACTGCGACTACGGAATACGCGATCAACTTGCATAAATAGACTACTGATAGTTATCATCGTGGTTCTGGCGCCATGGTAATCAACATAATCAATGGTTCGCTCCCGGTATTGGCTACATGATGCATGGTGTCGGCTGGTGCCCAGATTACGTCACCCGGATTGGCTGCAAACGTCTCATCGGCTACGGTAAATGTCCCTTGTCCTTGTTGGACATAGTACATTTTGTCGTGACCGGCATGCATGTGGGGTAATTGGGCTTGGCCTGGTACGAGACAATCTATCCCGACAAGCATATGCATACTTTCAAAAAGGGTGCCTTTATGCAAACGATTAGTGTGTAATTGGATGTGATTGGCAAGGGTGGTGTGATATTTCATGATTGTCACATATACTAAAAAGACCCGTAATGCCCTGCATTACACGCCTTGCGATTAAATTGATTGAAAATACAGAGGGTATTGGTGGAGCAACGGGGACTCGAACCCCGGACCTCCTGCGTGCAAAGCAGGCGCTCTCCCAACTGAGCTATTGCCCCAAAAAAATATTGTGTGGTGGGCGTAGGTGGACTCGAACCACCGACCTCGATCTTATCAGGATCGCGCTCTAACCAGCTGAGCTATACGCCCGTAACATCACAACGAGGCAAATTATAGCACGTCGCACTAGCCAATGTCAAATGGAATTTTGAAGGGATATTTGTGGAGTGTAGATCGCTTTTAATCCATTCGTTTCGACTAGCGCAGATTACATCAATGCATGGGATGCTAGCTTGGCGCGTAATACTTTTGTTGGTATTTGCTGGCGCCACGCCCAAATACTATCAGGCTGTACGAATGTATGTATCATGCGAATGTCCGAGGGGCAATGGTATAATGCCCCAATGATTTGATTGTAATGACGAGGCATGCCGGCATGAAGCTCATATTTTTGGTATTAGTGAGTGTATGGATGGGAGTGTTGCTCTGGATATTGCCGGTTTCCTATGCCCAACAAGCACCACGGAATGTGCGTGTGCAAATTGGGGTGAGTGGTCAAGGCTTGCCCATTGACGCATTTCGGTTTGGGACAGGCACGCGCAAGTTTGTGATTGTGGGTGAGACACATGGGGCACCGGAGCGTAATACTGGTGTGCTCAGTCGGCAATTGATTGATTGGTTTGGCAACCACCCCGAAGCGGTTCCGGCCGATGTGCGCCTTTATATTATCCCCGTGCTGAATCCCGATGGTGACAAACTCGAATCACGCCAAAACGCCAGCGGTGTCGATTTGAACCGCAACATGAATACCAATTTAGATAAATGTAGTCAAAACGATTGGGCTCAGCGTGTCTATGGTGCGAGTGCGGTTATTTCTGATACTGGTGGTCCATATGCTGATTCTGAACCCGAAAGCCGGGTGATTCGGGCTTTTTTGTTAGATGCTTCTGCGGTGGTTTTTTTGCATTCGGCGGCAGGGCTGGTCTTCCCTGCACTTTGTGAAGACCCGATTGCCAACGCACTTGCCCAAACCTATGCCAAAGCCGGCAATTACCAATATGCCCGGTATTGGGATAAATACCCGATTACGGGAGGGATGCATGACTGGGCCCGCGGTATTGATTTGCCAGCGATTATCCCCGAGCTCGAAAGTGGCGACGACCCTGAATTCGACCGTAATCTTGCTGGTGTCAAGGCGGTGCTTGCTAATTCGTCAGACTTGCTCCCAGCCTTAGCCGACCGCCAAATAAATGGTGTTACGATGCCACTGCCGATTTGGCGTTTTTGGCAGGCATATGGCGCAGAAATGCTTGGCTCCCCGCTTGCTGATGCCCAATTGCGTGATGGTAAATATGTGCAACCATTTGAGACAATTATGCTGGCGTATGACTCACATGATGATGTACAGCCGGTACGGGCGTTGCCGATTGATGTGGCTGCATTTACCGGTGAGGTTGTGCCAATCAGTGACGACACGACGGTGTTGACGTTTGCACTAACGAAGGCCGTGGTGCATGATGCATTTGCGCGCTACTACCAACGAGTAGATGGTCTACAATTATTGGGTGCCCCCCAAGACGCTGAACGGATGCTGACTGCGCCAGTAGGAACCCAACAATCGCAACAACAATTTGCCTATGGCGTGATTCGTTATGACGAAGTCAATAATCGAATTATGCGTCTGCCGGTCGTTTGGCAAGCCATGGTAATCACAAATGTGCTTGCGCCAACGCAACCATTTCAAATTCGTTAATGATGAATAAACGACAAATTTTTTATAGCGGAATATGGGTGGTGTTGGCAGTGGTGGTAATTGGGCTGTTTTGGGCAATTACCCGCGAACAACAGTGTCAAGCGCGCTGGCAACCCGTATTGCTCGATGACCAAGTACTTGATACACAAAACACTGGCTTGCCACTAGGGTGGCAAGCCGGTGCACCGGGTGTGCGTATCGGGGATTTTAGCGTGGCCGGCGGGAATTCGGTACATATGCTGGGGATTGGGACGTGGCTGGGATTGCCTCCCGTCACTGTTCAGGCGGGTCAGCACTATTGTGTGGCAATCCGGGTATTGGCTGATAGTCCATCGGTGACGGCAGTGCGGACGCGCTGGTTCTGGCGCAATGGGACTACCGTGATTGCGGAGCGTGTTGGTGATTGGCAGCTGGTGCGGCGTTGGTCTGGTGTCGATGACCGTCAGCCATGGAGTTTGTATCATCAAACCGACAGCGCTCCCGCGGGCGCGACATCGCTCGACATACGCGTAGAGCCGGCCTCTGATGACCGGATTTACCTCGATCAATTTGTAGTGCGGACGAGTCGTGTGGGCAGAGCACTTGCTGATGCACAGCCGGCAAGTACTCAATATATCCACATCCGGCCGTGGCCGGCAGGGTATAACGCAGCGGTTTCTTTTTCATATGACTGGGAAACAGCGATGGGAGGCTTGGTGCATTCACGCTCCAACAATGACCCATTGGCAGATACTGATCCGGTGATACGGGGTATGCGCATGCGGGTTGGTTTGACGAATTCGCTGAAATTGTTTGCGCCGTATCAGTTTGCGGCGACATACTATGTAAACGGGTATAATTTTTTGGATGGGAATCGTGATAAGCAACTGTTTATGGGGAACCCGATATTTACATGGGCGACGATTGCGAATGGGTGGCAGAGCAATGTATGGTCACAACAATCGTGGTTTGCCGCAGATCCCCACGGCGATATTCAGTCTGATCCAGCGTGGTATTTTGGGGATTTGATTGGGCCGGTTCGTAATGCAGGGCACGACATCCAGAGCCACACCTTTAGTCATTTTTATGGGGGATTGGCCTCGCCACGCGAATGGCAGCGTGATTTGTTGGCGTGGCAAGTGTTGGCTGCGACCCGTGATGTGCCGTCGGCGACGTCACTCGCATTCCCATGGAGTAGCAGTGCGGGGATGCGTTATGATAGTTGGGATCAACTCGTGGCGGCCGGAGTTACTTCACTCACACGTACCTCGTGGAATCCGTATTTGCCGCAGTACCACATTGTCACTGCCACAGACGCACACTGTCGCCCATTACCTGGCCACGAAGTAATACTGGTATGCCCTGATTATTACCTGACCACCGCAGGCGAGGCTGGGGCACTCGCATTACTCAATGATATTCGGCAACGTGACGGCATGATTGATTTTTGGTCGCATACCGAAGAGGTAACCTCACCTGCCCAAATCGCTACCTGGCAAGCAGTAGTTGATGCGAGTGCGCATGCGGGTGATGTCTGGGTTGCGCCACTTCATATGATTGCAACACGCCAGCAATCGTTGAATGCGCTGACAACTCGTGTACTCACCCAAGATGCAATAACGACGATTACCCTCACGAATCTGACCATGTCAACCATTGATGATGTGGTGATTCGTCCGCAACCAGGCTGGCAATTTGTTGGCGGAGATACAACTGAGACCGCCATTACCCTACTTCCGCATACACCAGTGACACTGAGGATAGAACCACATGACCGTCATGTTGCAACACCGTAATCGTACCTATTCCTTGATTGCCTTGCTGGTAGTCGTCGTAGCCTTGGCAATGGTGCTACCACGCCAGTTGGCACAACCAACGCTGTATCAAGCACATGCAACAGTTGCGCTTGATACGCAACGCTACCATGAATTATTTGATGCGAATGGACAACTTGATCAAGACTTCCGAGATGTATTGTATCAGGCAAGGGCAGTGATGCTGGTGCGCCACCCGGGCTTTGGTGAGCCACAAATGGCAGACCAAGTGGTCTGGCAAGCAAATAAACTCGACGTGGCAATTACCACAAACACTCCAGCCATGGCAGTAACACTCAGTAATGAATATGCTGATGTGTTGATAATGACTATTCAGGCTGCGGGTGGGCGTGAGATATTGCGGAACATGTTGGGTTGGGAAATGACGTTGGCGTTACGGGGTAATCCTGCTATTGATAACGAAACTCGTATCTTGCGTGATTTTGTGCGCCTCGCCGTGTTTACCTTTAATCGACCTATCGAGCCGATTGCCAAATATACGCGGGTCACTGAACTCGCATTTGCCGATCAAGCTGATTTGTTACGTGCCGTTGAATGGCATCGGATGCAGATTGAGCAAGCCCAAAGGGCGCCGCAAAATGCCGAAACACTCCAACAACAGCGTGATATGCTTCAGAGTATGCGTGAATTTGAAGCAGTGATGCGGGCGGCTAATCCTAAGCTCACATTTGATCCGACACAAGTAGGCGTGTTGTATCGTGTTGAATCTGCATCGTTGCCGCAACAGGCGTTGCCACGCTACTTATGGTTGATTATTGGTGCGACGGTATTGGGGGGATTGTTGTTTGCGGTGATTGTCATTTGGTTTGACCTCAGTGTAGGGATTGTGGCGCGTGGCGTCGAAATCTGGAGCTATCGAGTGCTGATAGAGCATTTGGTGCGCCGGAATCTGTTGTTGCGCTATCGGGGGAGTTTTTTGGGGTTTGCGTGGACGCAAATCGCACCATTGATGCAGCTTCTCGTTTATTGGGTCGTATTTGGGTATTTTTTTCCGGGCAATACCTTGGCGCTCTATCCGTTGTTTATTGCAGTAGCGTTGTTGCCATGGGCTTATACGTCAGATGCGATTGCAATGGCAGTGCGTAGTATCAATGATAATGCACCTTTGGTGCGCCAAACCTACTTTCCCCGTGAAGTATTGCCGATTGCGAGTGTCTTAACTAGTTTGGTGAATTTTTTGTTATCATTGCCTATGCTGATTATTTTTCAATGCATTATTCGCTATGTTGCCCAAGGCACGTTTAGTTTGCCTTGGACGATCGTCTATTTGCCAATTATATTGTTGGTGCACACCATATTTGTATTAGGGCTGGCACTTTTTTTGACGGCATTGGCGGTGTATTCCCTCGATGTAATTCATTTTGTTGGTATTTTTTTGCAAATTTGGTTCTTTTTGACCCCTATCGTGTATTCACTAAACGGTATCAGTAGTAGCTTGGCACGCGTATTGCGCTGGTGTAATCCAATGGCTTCATTTGTGGAATATTACCGTGAGATATTGTATGGTCAACCAGTGATGAATGGATTATTTCCCACACCAGGGATACCAGCAAGTGAATCGATGGTGCGTTCGTTATTTATTTCTGTGTGTTTCTTGGGATTGGGGTACTGGTTGTTCCGCCGAGTGCATGATTATATCAGCGAGAAATTATAATGACGGATGCGGTAATTCAGTTGACACATGTATCAAAATCATTCTCGCGCGGGCGGAGTATTGCTCCGTGGCAACAATGGTGGGCGGCACGCCAACACCCAGCGCCAAATAATCAAGGATTGTTGCGTAATGTCATCGATGATGTGTCGCTTACTATCGCTGCAGGTGAGCGGATTGCCTTGATTGGCAATAACGGGGCCGGCAAAAGCACGTTGCTCAAGCTGATTAGTCGGATTCTTGTGCCCGATAGTGGCGAAATCCACGTGCGCGGCCGGATTTCATCACTGCTTGAGCTGGGAATCGGCTTCCACCCCGAAATGACTGGCAGCGAAAACATCTATTTTTATGGGTCGCTGATGGGGATGCCCCGCAGTGAGGTCGCCCATTTATTTGCCGAAATCGAAGCCTTTGCCGATATCGGTGCCTACATCAACCAACCCGTTAAAGTCTACTCGTCGGGCATGTATCAGCGCTTGGCCTTTGCGAGTGCCTTTGCCATGCGCCCTGATGTGTTGATAGCCGATGAAGGATTGTCGGTGGGTGATGCCACCTTCCAACAAAAATGCCTCAATCGCATTGAAGAGCTTGGCAAGCAAGGGACGACGATTTTGATTGTGGCGCACAACGCGGCTGCTATGCTCCGGATTGCAACCCGGGGGATCTGGCTTGATAACGGTGGTATCCGTCAAGATGGACCGATTGCCCAAGTGTCTGAATCCTATGCCGAATACATGACGCTCGATGCCTTTAAACGAGCCACTGAAGTGCCGGTGGGTACCATTCAACGCATTACCAATCCATATGTGTTGATTTCGGAATCAGTGCGAGTCCAAGCACTCGCCGTCGGTGATGGTGATGAACCAGAGTGGGATGTGCACCATCCGCTCAAAATTCGTGCCGATATCATGGTTACTGCGCCGAGTTATTGTGGCAGAGTGCGGGTGCGTTTGATTGTGGCAGCGGATAATACTCTGTTACTCGAAAACAATTACCTGCAGGGTGCGGCACGCGTGTTCGCCCACGGCACTCATGCAATTACAGCCACGATTCCCCCGCTCGGCGTGAAGCCTGGTTTATATCGTGTGGGAGTGGTGGTGTTTGATGCAGATGGTTTTAAGCGTGAAGCCGGGAATTCGTCGTTGTTTGTGCGGGTGCACAACACGACAGCGGCGCGAGATGCTTCCTTGTTGACGGAATCAACGATTATTGTTGAGTGATGTGATGCCCAAACGTTGGCTGGTATACATGTGGATATGTGCGATTTGTGTTGGTTGTGCTGCTCCGGGTAATAGCGCTCCTCCGCCACCTATTCCTACCAAAAGCCCCAGCGGGATTATCGTACAAGGAAGTACCTCTAATCAAATCGAATCACAACTCGCCACCCTAGGAGCCTACCCACGCATAGACGAAGTCGAGTTTGGGGTCGTGTCGCATTTGTTTTATACTGATCGTAATCGCGTCATGACTCTCGCCGAAATTGCCGGCTTTGATTGGGTGCGCCAACAAATCCATTGGAAGGACATCGAAGCCGCTCCAGGTGTTTATTATTGGGACGAAGTCGACAAAATCATCGAAGACACGGCCGGTTTTAATGTCAAACTAATGATTAGCATTGTCCAAGCGCCTGATTTTTATGAGCCCAATCATGGTATGCCCGCTGATCCCAAGCCCTTCGGGAATTTGGTCACCAACATGATTGAACGGTATGGGGGGCTGATTACTGCGGTAGAAGTCTGGAACGAACCAAATCTCGCAATCGAAAACGGCGGGCGAGTTGACGAACAGTCAGTGGCTAATTATGCCGAAATGCTGATGGAGGCCTACCGGCGCATCAAAACCGCCCGCCCCTATACTTATGTGATTGCTGCCGCCCCATCGTCGACGGGGGTCAATGACGTCAATCTAGCCATGGACGACGAAAAATTCCTCAAAAGTCTGTATACCTACAAGGGTGGCATCATCAAAGATTACTTTGATGCCCAAGGGGTGCATCCTGGGGCTGCTGCCAATCCGCCTGACACGTTATGGCCAGACAAACCGGGTAATCCGGTCGGCTGGAATGATCACTCTAGCCACTACTTTCGCCATATCGAACAAATTCGCAAAATTATGGTTGAGGCCGGCCTCGCCGACAAACAAATTTGGTTGACCGAATATGGTTGGGCTACCCAAAACAATACACCGGGCTATGAATACGGCAATACTGTGTCGCTTGAAAATCAAGCGCAATTTACCGTGGATGCCACCAACATGGTGTATCAAAAATACCGTGACGAAACAGGGCGCTCGTGGATTGGGGTGATGTTTTTGTGGAATCTCAATTTTGCCGTGCTATGGGGTGAATCAGGCAACCCACTCCACGAACAAGCATCATTTGGGATTCTTAATCCTGATTGGAGCCCGCGACCGACGTTTATTGCGCTCCAAGGGCTTTACCAAAAAATCAAAAAAGAACAAGGGAAGTGGCGACCACCACCGACTCCCTGAATTGAAAATTGAAAATTGAAACTGCAATACCTACGCCAATTGAAAGTGGCATAAAAATGGCTTTTCCTGTATAGTTTTGGTATATTAACCCCAAAAACTAAGGAAAAGCCATGAATATTTTGCACTCTTTCACTCCTTTTGTCAAGTCCATTCTGCCACTACGCTCCGTCAGCTGAGTGTCATCATTGCCGGCGCACTTTGTGCACCCCACACCATCACCATGCGCAACATTGCCCGCTGGAGCACGTACGGCTACCGCACCGTGCACCGGTTTTTTGCCACCGACGTCGATTGGCCGTCGTTGCACGCCGCCTTTGTTACGACGCATTTATACGAAAAATCACATACATGTATACTCGCATATGATGAGACTACCATCACTAAATCAGGCAAAAAAACATACGGAATTGATCAGTATTATTCTGGAGTGCATGGGCATGTCGTCAAAGGACTCTCGTTTGGGGTGCTGGCGTTGGTCGATGTCGATGATCGCAAAAGTCGTCCCGTGCATTTGACGCAAATTGTGCGTTCCCATGCGCTAAACCCCGTCGTCACCACGACCAAACGCCCTCGCGGTCGACCGCTTGGTAGCCGCAACAAACCACTCCAAGACCAACCGCTCTCACCAGAATTAGCGCGGATTGACGCCCAAATTACGCAATTTTTACACGAAAATAACGGGGTAATTCCTTTACGCTACATTGCATTTGACGGGCATTTTGGCAATATTCCCACCCTCGAAATGGTGCAAAGTCACGGACTGCATATCATCACCAAATTACGTGCCGATAGTGGGTTGTATTTTCCTCCAGATGCACCGTATTCCGGACGGGGAAGACCAAAAATATTTGGTGAAAAAGTCG
>JBBAWW010000029.1:0-4172 GCA_040397035.1 Roseiflexaceae bacterium
TGACAGAAACATTATTTGTTATATGGTCGTCACGATTCAGTTGTGAAGGTGCAGAGACGATAAAAAATTACCGACTTTGCAATCGGACTTTCTTATCTTCTCACTTGTTTTGTCGCCACTCACTCGGTGGAGTAAGTTCTTTTGGCAACATTCGAAAGTGTATCACAGATTGCATCGCTTTGTCAAGCAGCAATTTGTTTTGACTTTCAGCAATCTCGGCGGTGACCGTTTCGATTGCGACGCCCGATGGCGGTAAGCAAAATAATAGCATGGATTGGATGTGTTTGTCAAGGGGAATTTCATATGAATTTGATATTGGCTTAATCAAATCGCATTTCTGCACAAATCTCGCTATCCGCATATACTCAATGCAACAAATGCCTACGCTATGATTTATGTTTTTTACTGATAATAATCACCAAAACGGCACAAAAAATGGTCGCAGATTATACATCTACGACCACAACCACTTATATACGCATTATAGTGCTTGACTAATTTTGGTGACAATCTCGGCAAATTCGGCTGGTGACAGCGATTTATGTTCCCAAAACTGAATCACCCCATCGTCATTCCAGCGCGGAATAATATGCACGTGATAATGGAACACCGTCTGGCCTGCAGCCACTCCATTGTTTTGCATGATATTGATGCCATCAGGCTGCAACGCTTTTTGTAGCGCCGCTGCCACTCGTTGCGTCGTCCGCGCCATCGCCAACAATTGGGCGTCGCTGAGTTCCATTAGGGTGGCGACTTCGTTTTTGCAGATGACTAGGGTATGGCCAGGTGAAGCCGGCGCAATATCGAGGAAGGCCAAGGTGTCGGCGTCTTCATACACCTTCAATGCGGGGATTTCGCCATTGATGATGCGGGTAAAAATCGTCGCCATTGCATACTCCTTTACGTGAGCGGTAGGATACGCTCGTTACTTGCGGCGCTCACGTGCCAAATACGTCGTTAGTTGGGGCAGTGTCCAGGTATTAATGACCTGCGGGGGCAAGGCGCCACCGCGGCGGGCAGTGGCTACCCCTTGCTCGATCCAGGCATGATTGGTTACGTCGTGGGCATCGCTATTGACACTAATCACCGCGCCCGCAGCCAGCGCAACCTGCACCAATTCGCCATCGATGTCGAGGCGATCAGGGCCGGAGTTGACTTCGAGGGCCACCCCATGGTGCGCCGCTGCCACAATCACGCGCTCCATGTCTACCGGCGCCCCCAAGCGCCCACCGAGGATGCGGCCACGGGGATGACCGATGATATCGACGGCCGGATGGGCAATTGCTTTGAGTAAGCGTTGCGTCGCCACTTCGGGAGTCTGGCGAAGGTTGATATGCGGCGACGCCACCACAATATCCAGCTCGTGCAATATACCATTGGGCAAAGCTAAATGCCCATCCACCAAAATATCAACTTCGACCCCGTGTAATAAACGAAAATCAACACCGGCGGCGTGATATTCCGCATTCACCATATCAACTTCGAGGCGTTGCGCCCGCAAGCGTTTGTTATCGAGCCCGTTGGTGACACCAATCAAGGCGCCATGGTCGGTAATCGCAGCATGGGTATATCCGCGCACACGGGCAGATTCAGCCATCTGGGAAATCGAGCCGTTGCCGTCGCTCCAAGTGGTGTGCATGTGCAAATCGCCCTGCAAATCGCCCAGCGCGAGTAGTGGTGCGAGTGTCTGTGGCGGGGGGACGTCGGCGATGTAGTATTCCCGCAGCTCCGGGGGAATCCACGCCATCCCCAGCACTGCATACAATTGCACTTCATCGGGCACGTCGTACACCACCCCGTGGCGGTATAAACCGTCACGGTGTAACGTATACCCGTGGTGCAGGGCTTGTTTTTGTAACCACGTGCGGTGGTCATCATTACCAGTAAACATCGCCAACGTAGCACCCCACGTGGCAGGTGAGGCTACCTGTACCTCGAGGGTCATGCCGTTTTGGAGGCGCGCCAACACCTGATTGGCCTGCACTGCTGGTTTAACTAACAATGCCAGCGTACTAATCTGGATGGCACATGCGCTTGGGTTGTGACTGACGACCACGATATCGAGGTCACCAATGGTGGTTTGGCCACGGCGCAGACTGCCAGCCCACGAGGCATCAATCACGGTAGGTAACTGGCGGATTTCGCTAAGCAACGCCTGTCCCATTTGCCAGGCGTGGAGGAGCAACGTGCGCTCTTCACGGTCGGCTACCGCATCGATGCCTTCGCGAATTCCGGCCACGGTACGGGCGCCAATCCCTTTGATTTGCACCAAGCGGCCGTTATCGATGGCGTCGCGCAAATCAGCCAACCCCGTAATGCCTACTTCGTTGTAGAGGCGGCCGGCAGTGCGGGGACCAATATGGGGCACGCGCAACAATTCGCGCACACCGACGGGCATGCGTTCTTTGAGGCGGGAGTAGTATTCGATGTCGCCGGTGACAAACAATTCGGCGATTTTCTCGGCCATACCTTTGCTTAAGCCCTCGACGCGGTCAAGGTGTTGTTCTTGATAGAGCTGGGTAATAGCCATCGGGGCATCCGTAACGGCACTCGCCGCACGACGATAGGCAATGACGCGAAAGCGATCCTCACCGAGGATTTCCATCAAATCGGCAATTGCCCCAAACAACTGGG
Organism: Roseiflexaceae bacterium; assembly: GCA_040397035.1. Lineage (GTDB taxonomy): Bacteria > Chloroflexota > Chloroflexia > Chloroflexales > Roseiflexaceae > UBA965. The sequence goes on from JBBAWW010000029.1 coordinate 2,635, forward strand.
CAATATCGTGATTAGTGAATTCGTCAATATACATGCATATCCTAAAAAAAGCGGCGTTGTTCGCTGGTTTTGCCTTCACCGGCATTATCGGGTGCGGTGAGGCCGAGGTGCTCGTAGGCCCTGCGGGTCACCACCCGGCCCCGGGGGGTGCGATGGAGCATGCCTAATTGGAGCAAAAACGGTTCGTAGACATCTTCGACGGCGTCGACTTCTTCGGCAAGGGCGGCTGCCAGGGTAGACAATCCTACCGGTCCGCCGCCAAACATTTCGATGATGGCACGCATCAAGCGTCGGTCGTTTTCGTCGAGCCCGAGCTGATCGATTTCGAGGCTGGTCAACGAGCGTACGGCGACGTCTTGGGTAATCACGCCATCGGCGATTACTTGGGCATAGTCACGGACGCGCCGGAGTAAGCGATTGACGATACGCGGTGTACCTCGGCCACGGGCAGCGATTTCACGGGCACCTTCGGGAGTCATCTGTACGCCGAGGATGCGTCCGGCGCGCACTACGATGTCGTTGAGGGCATCAACCGAATAAAACTCCATGCGCTGGACGAGCCCAAAGCGATCACGCAAGGGCGACGTCAGCAACGCTAGCCGCGTCGTGGCCCCAATCACGGTAAATTTGGGCAGGCTGAGGCGCAGATTGCGGGCACCGGGACCTTTGCCCACCACGATATCAAGGGCGAAGTCTTCCATGGCGGGGTACAAAACTTCTTCGATGGCGCGATTGAGGCGATGGATTTCGTCGATAAACAAAATATCGCCTGGTTGCAGATTGGTCAAAATCGCCGCCAAGTCCCCTTGGCGTTCGATGGCCGGACCCGAGGTGATTTTGATTTGCACGCCCATTTCATTGGCCAAAATCATGGCGAGGCTGGTTTTGCCTAACCCAGGCGGGCCATAGAGCAAGGTATGGTCAAGTGACTCGCTACGGCCGCGGGCGGCATCGATACTAATAGATATTTGTTCGACGACTTTTTCTTGGCCGATAAATTCTGATAAGCGCCGGGGACGCAGGCTTTTTTCATCGTATTGTTCGTCGTCTGACGCATTTGGGGTAACTATCCGGGGCGGCTCAGACATAGCGAAACTCTCCATCACATATCAGTCATACCTACTGCAAGTATTGTAACGTGAATTCGATTTGTTGGGTTGTCATTTATCGCGCACAGGGCTGCAGGAGGGTTGTCGTTTGTCTCGCACAGGGCACACAGAGGACGCAGAGGCGTTTTGTTGATTGCGGTGCGCCGATGAAAAGCTGATTGTGCGAAATGCTATGTGTCTCGCACAGGGTACGCAGAGGACGCAGAGGCGTTTTGTTGATTGCGGTGCGCCGATGAAAAGCTGATAGTGCGAAATGCTATTTGTCTCGCACAGGGTACGCAGAGGACGCAGAGGCGTTTTGTTGATTGCGGTGCGCCGATGAAAAGCTAATTGTGCGAAATGCTATTTGTCTCACACAGGGCACACAGAGGGCACAGAGGCGTTTTGTTGATTGCGGTGCGCCGATGAAAAGCTGATAGTGCGAAATGC
>JBBAWW010000029.1:4272-31772 GCA_040397035.1 Roseiflexaceae bacterium
AGGCGTTTTGTTGATTGCGGTGCGCCGATGAAAAGCTGATAGTGCGAAATGCTATGTGTCTCGCACAGGGTACGCAGAGGACGCAGAAACCACGGACGATTGCTACGGCGCCATGCAATAACGGGCGCCATAAAATGACGCCAAGACAATCACCCACGGCGCCATAAAATGACGCCACTACGTACCAACGGTGACAACAAACGCACCGACCAAGACAATCCCCAGCATCCGCACAAAGCGCCCACAAAAGACAGCACTGGCAAAAATCCAAAAGGGTACCCCAAACGCGCCCGCCGCCATCCCGGCTACATCAAACAAAGGATTGGGTGGCGCAGACAAGGCAAATAATGCCACAAAGGCACGTACGGGATGGGTCATTTGGGCAGCGATCCAGCGCGAAAAACGGGTGCTTTCGAAGGCTTGGCGGCCACTGCGCCCCACCACATAGCCACTGATTTCGCCAACCACTGAGCCCAACCCGGCGGCCAGCGCCACCAACACCAGATGATAGAGGTCTTGGTATTGTTGGGCAATATGCATGACGACGGGAATATAGGGCACGGGCACCACAATAGTTGCCGTGGCGAGGGCGGTGATACCAAAAACCCCGGCAATTGCATAATTGCCGAGGATGGTGTAATCAATAGGAATGAAGTAGAAGCCCACATTAATGGCAATCATCAAGACTAGCATGCCGATGATGGCATTACGGCGTTGTGGCACGCGCATTTACTGCTTGGTGGCGCGTTTGCGGCCACGAATTTGCCATGACCAACGGGCGGTACCACCGAGCACCCCAGCTCCTGCCACTACACCCAGCCAAGCCCATGGACTCCCAGCGAGTGGAATCGCATCAGATGCGATTAAAATCGTTTCATCGGTGGGGGCGGCTTCGGCAGCGGGACTGGTCACCGCACCTTTGAGGACAGGACTCTCAGCGGGTTGCAGGGCGACTGCGCCAAACAACAGACAGAAGCAGAGGCTCATGGCCACACCAAGGGTGGGGAAGAGTTGTCCGCCTGGAGGGCTAATCAACCACCAGCGCCAGCCCCGGGCTTGGTGCAAGCGCTGCGGATCGATCCGGAGCGAGCGGGGCGGCTTGAGGGTGGGCATGGTGCGCATGGCTTCTTGGGTCAAGGCCAGCTCCGTATAGGCATCTTGGAGCGCTACATCAGTTTGCATGCGCTGACGCAATTTGGCGGCATTGGCAGGTGATAATTCACCGTCGAGCAATGCGGACAACTGCTCCATATCTTGAGTGGTTATTGTGTGTTTCGTCTTCATGATTCCACCTACGTATTACTTTCAAGAGTATGACGCCTGACCCTCGGTAAGAGTTCCGCAGCCACAAGTAATTCGCGTAATCGAGCTCTGGCGCGATTAAGGCGAGATTTCACCGTACCGATATTTATGCCCGTCATATCCGCAATTTCTTGGTATGACAAGCCTTGGATGTCACTTAATATGACGACTTCGCGTTGGTCATCGGGAATTTCTGCCAATGCACCGGCAATGGTTTTTTGCAGTTCACTTTTCATCAAGGCTGCTTCGGGGCCGTCGCCGGTATCGGCGAGTTGCATGGCCGGGGTATCGTCGTCGTCGCGTTCGAGATCGAGTGACACACTGGGACGGCGTTTTTGGCTCCGCAACACGTCACGACAACCGTTGGCAACAATCCGCATCAACCAAGGGCGAAACTCGCCACGCAGCGATGGCAAATGCTTATACGCCGAAATAAAGGCGTCTTGGGCGACGTCAGCAGCTGCGTCGGCATCACCCAACATCCGTACACATAAATTATAGGCGCGGGATTGGTGGCGTTCGACGAGGTCATTAAAGGCCTCTGTGTCACCATCAAGCACGAGCTGCACTAGTTGTGGGTCTTCGTATTGCACCATAAAACTCTAGAACAAGCATAACACTATGCCTGTAACTCCTCACGATGTTCAACATGGACGACAAATTTTTGGGTACTTGCATCATAGACGTGACGGCGAATTACCAACTGCGTCGCCAAGATTTCCACCGTATTATAGGCACACATATGGCGCTCACGCCCTTTGCCACGCCGTGAAGTAGCTGTACCGGCCTGACAAATAATCGTGCCCCGGGCTAACGACGGCACCAAGTCACGGGTATGACCGACATACGACAAATGAATATGTCCCGTCATGACCACATCAATCTGGCATTCGTCGAGCAAAGCGGCGATGGCTTTGGGATATGCGACCCGATTGCGCCGTCCCACGCCAGGGGCATTGACCAAATGGTGGTGCATCACGACGACTCGACGATTCCCGGCAGGGGCACTGGCCGCAGCGGTACGGATGTGGGCTTGTTGGGCGGGTGACAGATAGCCACCGTCAATCGTCCAGCCAAATGCCGTATTGGCACCAATCAAGCTCACCCCATCGAGGTGCATGACGGGCATCAAATCGGTGCTGATGTGCCTGGTGTAATGCACATAGGGATTGAACAGACGATTCCAGACGTTGTAGAGCGGTACGTCGTGATTACCGGGCACCAAGAATCGCGGTTGGGGGGTTTGGGCGAGCCACGCCGTAATCGTCTGCCATTGGGCGAGCTCATCTGCGCGTTGCACAAAATCACCCGAAACCACAAAGACATCGGGGGCGTAGGCCTGCGCCTCACGCACCACCACTGCAGCGATTTCGGCGGCAAAGGGCGGGCCCGCATGGACATCAGACACGTGCATCAGCCGGATTGTCATTGTTGTTCACCTGACGATTTCGACCGGCTTTTTTGGATGGCGAGTAATACAATCGCACCAAACACGATGCCCCCACCAACAAAAATCGTCCCGACAAACAGATAACGCACGACACCGAGCACAATATCCATACCACCTCGTTACAAACATATTAAAGTAATTGTAGCATACCATACGCAGTTTTTGACAAAAATATGGCATAATAGCCGTATATTTATTATCACCACCGGCATACAAATCCCCACTACGGCTGTTTTTATCAAAAAGAGGATATGATGCGGCGAATCGCCTACTGTAGCCCAATAAATCCCGTGCCGTCTGGTATTTCGGACTATAGCGAGGATTTATTACCTTACCTCGCCCAATACGCCGATATTACCCTCTACCACGATAACGGCATCACCCCCAGCAATCCCCAGCTTGCACCCCATCTCAACCTGCGCCCCATCAACAGTTTAATTGCTGACCAACAACGACAACCTTACGATGCAATCATCTATCACATCGGCAACAGCACGGCCCATTGCCAAATCTGGGATGTGGCACAACAACTGCCCGGCGTGATCGTGCTCCATGATTTGGTCGTACATCACTTCATGTTGCAATACTACGCCACCCACCGCCACGATATCCCCGCCTATCAACAATTGGTCGCACAACACTACGGTGCAGCCGGTGCGCGGGCTGCCACCCGAATGCTCCGGGGCGTGTTTGATGATGCCGTGTTTGCTATGCCCCTCTGTCAACCCATCCTCGCACACGCCACGGCGTTGATTAGTCATAGTCAATACGTCGTGGATGCGGTCCGGCCACTGGCCCCCCATCTGACCACCACCGTCGTACCGATGGGGGTGCCACTGCTACCGGAGATCGACGTGGCCCATCTACGCGCTCAGCTCAACCTCGGCGACGATGCGTTTATCATGGCGTCGTTTGGGCATGTCAATCCCTACAAACGCACCGATCAGGTGTTGCGGGCGTTGCGGACCTTGCGGCGGGCGGGGATTAATGCGCATTATGTCATCGTCGGCAGTATCTCGCCCAAAGTAGCCCTCGATACCCTCGTACGCCGCACTGGTACGGGTGGGGCAGTGCATGTGACGGGGTATGTATCAGCTAGCGAATTCAACGCCTACGTGGCGTTGGCCGATGTCTGCATCAACTTGCGCCACCCTACTGCCGGCGAAACGTCAGCCAGCCTGTTGCGCTTGTTGGCTGCCGGCAAACCGACGTTTGTAACGGCGAGTGGGTCGTTTACTGAAATCCCTGACACCGCCGCCATCCATGTGCCGCTCGACCGTAGCGAGGCCGAGTTCCTCGAGACCGCGTTGTTTTTGTGTCAGCAACGCCCCGACTTCCGGGCCACACTCGCCGCCAACGCCCGCGCCTACGTGGAGCAACACCATACGTTGGCACAATCAGCGGCAGCCTATATGCAGTTTTTGGCGCAACAATACGGCTGGGAAGTTCCCCACATCCAACGCCCACTACCATGGGACAACGCCGCCGACCAACTCACCCTGCCGACCACATTGCAGCCACGTCGCATCGACAGTGCCCCACCCCTGCAAATCGTCGGCACCACGAGCCATGACCCGATTGTCCGTGGGGCACAAATGCAGATTGACCAGGCTGCCCAGACACTTTTTATAAAAAAATAGTACAACGCACCGTGAAGTAGCCACTAGACAGCTACTCAACGCGTCGCACACCCCCCATTCACCGTAGTGAAAGGGGGGTGATAGTTATGCCACAAGACATTCGTTACGCACGACAAGCACGAATGTATGCCATCAATGACTCAACACGGCTTTGGTGAGCAGTTGGTTACTGAGGGTGACATGGGCATTACGGGGGAGCCATTGGCCATCGCTGGTTTGCATTAGTGACTTCATACTAAAGCGTACATCGGGAGCGCTCAGCCCTTTGGATTGGTAGTAGGGATTGGTGGTGGCGACGATCGACAACGGTGCGGCGCTGTCGTTGGGCAGGTGTTTCTGCAAAATCTCTTTGGCGCGCCGGAGCATCTCGGGCGAGACATCGGTTTCACGCAGATTCATGCGGCGCACCATTTTGGGCACGCGCGCCACGGTCAACAATTTCATGCTACCGCTATACGAGGTATGCCGAATCGTTGGTTGCTGTTGGGCCCCTTTGACTGCGGCCCAGGGATCGCCGAGCAGGATAAATTCAATCAAGGTTTTCATGTCGACATCATCCAAAAACCCTTGGCGATCATACATGACTTGGGCAAATTCAAGGCGCGCAAAGTGTAGGGCCATCCCGATAGGCATGCCGTCAGCGAGGTAACGCGTCATCCGTTCGAACAACAAATCGGCGCCGAGCAAAGGAGCCGCCGCGCTACCATAGGCATTGACCGTCGAGCCCACAAAGGCCAAGGCGCCTTCGGACAAGGCCTTGAGTGGCACCGAATTGTGAATGGTGCGTCCTGCCAACTCGGCGCCATAGCAGGCTTCGCTGATGATAATCGCCCCAGCGACGACGTTGCGGGTCAAATGATTGGGACTGATGGCGATGGGCAAGGCACTGGCGGCGCCCCAGCCACTCGCCGACTGCCCATAGAAGTGGGGCATGCCAGCAGCGCCGTGCAGGTTGATATAGACCACTTCGCGGCCTGCCAAGGTACGGGCGGCAAAGTTTTGGGTGGTGAGGGGTGGCGAGGTGAATAATTTGGCATCAGCGTGTAGATTCCGCAATACCAATTGCGACGGTTCACGCCAGGCATCAGCGGCCACACCAACAGCGAGGCGTTGGGCCGGCGTACTACGAATCCGCAACAACGTTGCCAAATCAAAGCCGGCTTGGCCTTGGTGATGCGCTTGGGAATGGTAGTGCGCCATGGACTCTAGCATGCCAATCAGTAATTGCGGGTCATCGCTATCCCCTTCGGGCAAGCGCGCCACAATCCGTTGCGGCAACAAATAGCCTGCGTCGTCACAGGCGTACGGATTATCAGACAAAATCTGCGGTTCATCATCGGGAATGGGGTTTTGTAGGCGGTGGAAGGGAATGCACTGGTCGCCCCCAATCAACACCAACGTCGTAAGTTCGAGGCCGCGTAACTGGAGTTGGGCAGCCATTTCGCGCACTGCGTCACGAATCGCCATGGCCTCGGGCGCAATCGGCGCTGGCGGGAGAATATCGAGCATGGCAAGTCCACCTGGGGCATCGATATAGCCAGCCACCACGAACATCCCTTGCTGACGCAACACCCGACACAAACGCTGGATGCGCTCATCAATGGCGTGCCAACCTGCAGTCCCAAAGCGCCGCACCAAGGCAGCCCGATGTCCCAACAATACATGTGCTTGGCCATCAGCTCCCGTAGCCTCGATGACCGGGCGGGTTTGGGGTGCCGTATGGTCGTGGAGTGGCGGGGCAGTCACTGTCGGCATTGGGGCGACAGGGTCTACAGTATGCGCGAGCACTGGCGCTTTGGTCGTGGCCAGCAAGTATTCGGCCAAGGCATGGATATCGTGATCCCAACCAATCATGGGCTGAGCGGTCAGTGGCCACGGTACGGCATGGGGCGCAAAAAAGGCCCGTTGGTAACTACCATCGGGATCCATCGCCGTAATTTGGTCACGCGTGACGGCAATCACATCACTTGCGGTACTCAATAACGCCCGTAAGCAGAGTAGCGGTAACTCGGGTTCACGCACGAAATCATGATGTGAGAGCAAGCGTTGCGCTTCTTCGAGGCGATTACTTTGGCGTAGCGCTTCGATATAGCCCCACTGCAAATCATTACGGGGTGGTGATTGGCGCAGGGTATTGCCTAATTCCACCACGGCCATATCGGCCATACCACGGCGCAAATAAATCATTCCTAGCGCTTGGGGTACGGCAGTCGCAGCATCGGTGGGCACACCGTGGTCATTGAGGGGCGCGTTACAGACGGCGCGGCGTGTGGCCGCCGCCGCAGCCGGAGCTTGCCCACAGACGGTTAAGGCACTTGCCAAACCATGCCAAGCCGGTGAATCCATCGCATTGCGGGTAATCACCAAGCGAAAATGCGTGATGGCCATGCCAGCCTTCTCGCCAACCAACAACGCATTCCCCATCAATATGCTCGAGATTAGGGCTTCGGGGCAACGACGCATCAATGCTTGTGCCCCTCGCCACGCAAGGTGATAATCACCGTTGGCGATGGCTAATTCACAGGCCCGCCGTACATGCGTAAAGGGCAAGAGATCGGGCAATCGGGTATCTGGAGTGGTTGCACCATCGTTTGATACCGCTGATCGGAGCGATACGTCGAGCGCTGGGATAGGTTGGGCATACCCTGCATCATGTTTGCGCATTTCCATCTGGTAGCTCCTCTATCCCTTAATCCACGTCGCGACGGCGCGTAAACACCGACAACGGCGCGGCAAATGTCAATTCGTGCTGCGCTTCTTTGAAGTCAGGGCTCAGTTTGATTGCCCGCCGGAAGGCCGCTACGGCTTTGGGGGTATCGCTTTTTTGGCGATAAATCCGTCCAATCAACAGGTACGCACGAGCAATACTGTCATCGAGCGCAATAGCACGTTGCAATGTCGTAAATGCATCATCGACCAGCGCAACTTTCACGGCTAATTCGGCAAAGCGCACCAACAACGCCGCATCCGACGGGAGATATTTCATCATTTTGCGGAGCGTTTGCTGACACTCTTCTTTTTGGTTGAGCGCATACAACGTCTCAGCTAAATCGACCTGATATGCCACGGCATTGGGATTAATCGTCACGGCCATCCGCAAAAAATCGAGGGCTTCGCCAAAGTTTCGTTCGTTATGCGCAATCGTCGCCAACCCTACATACGCATCGACACATTTGGCGTCGTGACGCAATGCCTGTTGGAAGTCGTTTTCGGCATCTTTGACACGCCCTAGTTTGACTTTGGTTTGGGCCACTCGGCACCACGACGGGGCATAGGACATATCATTGGCTAATGCCGATTCATAATGTTCGAGGGCGGTATCGTAGAGTTTTTGTTCAAAGTTTACGTCACCCATGGCCAAAAACATTTCGGCCTCGTTGGTGAATTTGTGGGCGTGCCGCTTGACCACTTCGGTGGCGGCAGCAACCGGCGGAGTCTCTTTGGTTTTGGCGTGCTGTTTGGCTTCCATTTTCGAGACGGCACGGTAGTATTCCGCTTTGTCACCATCAAGCAAAATCGCCTTGTTGTAGGCAGCCCGCGCCATGGATTGGTCGCCACGTTGCTCATACAGTTGCCCCAACTCAAAATACCAGGCGCCGTTTTGGGGATCACGCAACAAGGCCTGCTCGAGATTGGTAATGGCATCGTTTATGCGCCCTTGCAAGACGAGCAAGCGCGACAAGGCATACAAGGGGGCAGTACTTTCAGGATCAAGGCTGGTTGCACTCAGATAGGCACTACGGGCGTTGTCGAACATCCCCATTTGGGCACAGACGTCACCAAGCAGCATATGCCAGGCAATTACGTCGTTTTTGAGGGTAATTGCCACCATCACCGCCGACCGTGCATCACTGTTACGATGGGTTTCCATATACAATTTGGCCAACTGGTAATGGTTATCGGGGTTGGCCGAATCGTAGCGCGTCGCCCGTTGGGCAGCGCTAATCGCACGATCAATGCGCTGGTCTGCTTTATAGACATCACGGAGCAACGCATTGATGGTGCCCTGATTCGGGAGCAAATCATTGGCTAATTCGAGCGCTGAGATCGCTTCTTTGCGGCGGTCATGCGTAAACAAGACCACGCCATACCATTGTTGTACAGCCGCATTGCCGGGCATACTGGTGGCTGCACTCGCGAGTGCCGACAGCGCCCCATCCAAATCACCAGCCAAATAGGCCAAACGCCCATAGATATATTGGTCTTGGACAGACAACGGTGCCACTGCCAGCACATAGCGTTGGTCGACGAGTGCCGCCTCGTACTGGTGCAACAGCGCCAGTGACAGCGCCCGCCGTTGCCGGATATGCGCTGCTAAGTCGTTTTTGTCGAGCATACTGGCGGCGGCGGCATCACCACTCAATGGGCGTGGGTAAACCTCGCCATACAGCACCAAGGCCGCATCAAACGATGCAATCGCTTCGTGGTGCCGAAGCATTAATTGGAGTGCCACGCCCCGTTCAAAAATACAGCGTGGATTGTCGCCTTCAATCGTCAGTGTGCGATCAAAAGCCTGCATCGCAGCCGTCAATTTGACCAGATGCGGCGGCGACGGTTGGGTGAATTCTTCGAGGTCTTTGGCAAGCGGTGCTTGTTGACGCAACGCCATCCCCAAGCAGAGGTGGTAAATCGCCACGCCGTCATCGGCTTTGACAGCCGCCGCAAATGCGCTGACCGCCTCCTCGATTTCACCGAAATCGAGGAGCAAAATCCCATACATCAACGCCGAAGGCGCGTATTCATTATCGAGCTGGAAGGCAGTGCGGGCCGATTCAAGCGCTTCCTCATAGCGTTCGATGGTGCGCAGGACCCGCGCAAACACGCGCCAATGTTCGCTCACTTGCCCTTGGAGCTCGACTGCCCGGCGCGCCAACGACAAGGCCTCGTCGGTTTTGCCTTGGGCTAACGATACATCAGCGAGACAGGCAATCGTGGCGGCGGCACTGGGTAATTGCACCATCACACGGCGTAATTCATGCTCAGCCGCGGCGTATTCCCCCGCTTGAAAATAGAGCATACCGAGACGATAAACCAAATTCAATTCCATCGGGACTAATTCCACTGCGCGCACCATACAGTGTGCGGCGTTGATGAAATCGTTGATGGATTCGTAGTCTTCAGAAAGCTCGACCCACCACTCATAATCTTGGTCGCGCAAGCGCACTGCCGCAATCATATGCAGGATTGCTTCGCCACGCCGTTTGAGCACCCGCAACACCACAGCCAATTGGTTGCGCGCATAGGCATCATTGGCATTGAGTTTGGTGGCACGTTCGGCCGCTTCGAGTGCCCGTTGCAGATTACCTTTGCGTTGCATGATTTGCGACATCAACGTCAAGGCTTTGACGTCGTGGGCATCGCGACGCAATGCCTCGAGCACATCAGCGGCGGCGGCATCGATTTGGTCGATACGTAACAACAATTCAGCCCGTTTGCGCCACAACACCGGGTGATCTGCGGCCACTGCCAAGGCTTGATCGATTTCGTTAATTGCTTCTTTGTGCCAGCCGCGTTGGGCTTGGACGTCGGCTAAGTCGGCGCGCCAATGGTGGGCTTCGGGTCGTTTGGCGATGGCTTTTTCGATGGCTGAGACAGCGCTTTTGCTGTCACCAATCCCCAAAAACGCCCGGCCAAGCGTGTGGTAATATTCGGCACGATCATTCAAGACGATTGCTTCTTGGAGCACCTGCACCGCTTCTTTGTCGGCACCGGTATGATGCAATAGCATCCCTAACAAATAATGCCAACCGGCATGATTTGGGCGTTGTTGCACCGCAATCCGATAACTGGCAATGGCCGAGGTGCGTTGCCCCATTCCTAGGAAGGCGTCGCCCAGCAAGGCGTGATGTTCTGCCTGTGCCGGAGCGGCCGCCACCGCTTGTTCGGCGCATTCACGTGCTTCAGACCAACGGGCACTTTTGGCGTAGGCTGCACTCATGCGGGCATACACTGTAGCGCCGATGGCCGGCGTGGCGTGGCTGTTTTTGGCGTGCGGGGTGGCACGATCGAGGTCGAGTGCTTGCTGTAATTCGATAATCGCCGCTTCGGGAACACCGATGGCGATGAGTACTTCGCCTAGGCGCAAATGATGCATGGCCGATTTGGGCACGAGACTGACCAATCGCTGTGCCACGTCTGCCGCCTGGGTAAGGTCATCGAGGGCAATCGACACATCACGCAAGCCACTCAAGGCTGATTCGTGGTTGGGGTCAATCGCTAGCGCTTGCCGATATAACTCACCTGCTTCTTCGTGGCGCGTCAAGCCAAACAACGCTTCGGCAGCGGCCACAATCGCCTCAACGGCATGACCATCGATACCCAGCGCTTGGTGTGCCACTTGGAGCGCTTGTTCAAAAAATCCTTGGCTCCGCAACACGCGGCTGCGCTCACTTTGAACATCGACTCGTTGGGGGGCGAGTGTCGCCGCCGCCTCGAGCATTTCGCTCGCCTCATTGGGGCGTTGCGTTGCTAACGCCATGCGACCTACTTGCAACAAGGCATCCACATTACCGGGATCATGTTGGTAAGCGCTACGGGCCTGTTCATAGGCGCTATCATAGCGTCCATGTTGCGCCATTGCTTGACTATACGCCACCAAGGTTTGTGGGTTGTCGGGTTGCAATTGAATTGCTTGATCGAATGTCTGAATCGCGGCATCAATTTGGCCATCACCAGCCAAGGCCCGCCCAATCGCTTCGAGTATCAAGCCATTGCTCGCCGCATCGACAATCCGGCGCAAGGCAAACAAGGCTTGCTTCCAGTCTCCTTCGGCAATGTGCAACAATCCTGCTTGGAACCACGATTGATCGTCCGGGGTATTCCACAATGCTTTGGCTATATAGCCCCGCGCGCGCTTGATTTGACCACGACGCAACGCAAACCCAGCAGCGGTGCGGAGTAATTCAGCGTTATCGGCATGATGCAACAACGCTCGTTGCAACACGGCATCACCTTGTTCGAAATGGCCGAGTTTTTCATATGTCACCACCGCATCACGGAGCAATGCAATATTGTCACCATCAATCCCGAGGGCTTTGTTGTAAATCTCGACGGCCTCACGCTGGCGACCAAGCTCGCTCAACGATTGTGCCATGGCATGCATATAGGTCGTATCGTCAGGTGCCAACGTCACTGCATTGCGATAGGTAGCCAAGGCCGTATCGTGATCACCGCGGCGCCACAACAAACCAGCCAAATCGCCATGCAACGCAGCATGATTGGCAGATTGCGCCAATGCCGCCCGCACAATTTGCAATGCGCCATCTACATCGCCACGGCGTTGCAGTAATTGCACCAAATGGCGTTGCCCTACGACGTTGGTGGGCGCAAGTTCGATGGCAGTACGCAACGCCACAATCGCGGCATCGCTATCACCGCTTGCATCACATACTCGGGCAAAATCAACATAGAGCGTATCGTCATTAGGATGGAGTTCAATCGCCCGTTGCAATGCCGACCACGCCGCATGCCAATCGGACAACGACAAATAGACGCGCCCTAGTGTCGCATGGCTGGCCGCATCATCCGGTGCCAAGCGCAACGCTTTGTCGAGATAATTCTGAGCGGCCCGTAATTCACCACGCAACCAACACAATCGCCCTAATTCTGCCAGCAACGCTGGTTGATCACCTAATTGGGTGACGGCGTGTACAAGCAGGTATTGGGCATCACTGGCCCGATCCAAATGCTCTAGTACTTGGGCTTTTTGGCGATATAACAGAGGATCATCTGTCACATCACGCAACGCCAAATCAAATGCCTCTAGGGCTGCAGGATAGTTTTTTTGTTGAATATAAATCTGCCCAAGCGCCCGTGCCACATTGGCACCTTGCTGACGATAGGTGTCAAATAACCCCCGCAACACATGGGCCGCCGCATCGAGTGACCCCAGCTGGCCATAGGCCACGCCTAATTGATGGCGGCTATGCAAGTCTTCGGGGCGGGTTTTGCTAATAACTTCGTACGACTTGACCGCCCTAGGCCAATCGTGGAGCATCGTCGACAAATCGGCAATCCGGCGCAACACATCGGTATCTTGCGGTTGCATGGCACTGACCAATTCGAGTTGTTGACGGGCCTGGCGGTATGCTCCTTCTTGTTGCAAGACATCGGCAACCGCCAACCGCAACACGGGAGTATGCACCCCTGCCGCATGCAACACTTCATCGACCCGGGGTGCATCGTGGTGCAACAATGCCCGCACCACTGCCCGCACCAAACCAAGTTCGATACAGCGGCGCACCACGGCAGGGCGGTTTTCGCTCATCGCAAACATGAGTCCGACTATTTCATCGTCTTCGGTCAGTGGTGCCAGACTCCAACTCGCCACCGGTTGCGTCAATAGCTGTGTCGCACTGACCGCAGCCCGCAACAAATTATGCCGGAAGGTCAGCGTTTGCTGTTCGTAATCAAACAACAATACCCCAGCCCCCACCAATGCACGCAACGACCCGATGATCGGGTCGGTCGTCGGTGCTCCCAACAATTGTTGCGCCACCAACGCCGTATTGACTACCCCAGGCAAGGCCCGTTGCACCACATCAGCAAGTACCCACGGATCACGTTGACCACCCATATCGCTACGGATACGCAGTAACCGCGCCAAGGCATCGTGGGCAGTGGCATCGGTGAGCGTCACCACCCCCTGCATCCATTCCCACAACAATTTGCCCCGTAACTGCAATGGTGGCGCTTGTTCACGTGACATCAATTGGATATAGGCACCCAACCAACGCGGCCGACCGGCTAACACAACAGCGGCGTCATCTCCTTCGAGTAACAAGGCCGCCGCATCACCACACTGCGTCCGCACATAGGCGACCACGTCACGGGGAGGAAGTGGCCGCAAGGCGCGCACATCAGCCGTACTAAACCATGGTCGGAACAACGGCAACGCCTCGCTCCGACAGGTCAACACCCAGCGGGCCTGCGTCCCTAACGTACTCATCAAGGTGGCAATACTAGAGAGTGCCGTTAATTGAATATCACTGCGTAATTGTTCGAGTCCATCAATAAAAAAGACCAACGAACGATCACTGAGTTCGCGCCATACTGGCGCCGACACACCGACACTTTCACTAATGGTCTGTTCAATTGAATCACGGAATTGTGCCAAATCAACATAAATCGGCACCAGCGGAGTATTTTTTTGTTTCGTAGTGCGTTGTTCGTTGAGCACCGCATTGGCCATAGTCATTGCCTGCAAGCGCAGGCTACAACTTTTGCCTGCACCAGCAGCGCCTATCACCAACAACCGTGGCGATTGGTCGATGGCTTGGCGTAAGGTCAGCTGTTGACTCCGGCCACGGTCACCGGTCTCGTTGGTGACAGACAATGGCGGAAGCGCACGCACCGCAATAGTTGCGGGGTGTGCGATATACGCATCAAGGTATGTTTTTATCCACGTGGTGCCGTTGTTCATTACCTACTCACAATTGCTCGGCATCACGTTCAAGCACACAAAACCGCATCACCAAATCAGCAAACATCATCACGATACGTTGCACATCGACATCATCATGCGCCCCATGCACCACCAATGCTTGTGGTGATGCACCGGGACGATACACGGGTACAACCATTAATGATGCAGTTTCGTGCACCACAAAACACAACGTTTCGCGCCGCAAGGCATCGCTAATTTGTGTACATTGTGATGTGCTCAACTGATCAATCATGTCGCTATCGGTTGGTGTTTGCCACAATGATTCAACGGTGCGATTCGGCCCCGGTGCCACCATCGCCATCCCTGCCAATCCCAGTACCGTGACCAAGCGCTCACTCGCCGCAACTTGGGTCAACGGCGTATCTTGACTCTCTTGCTCGCGCCCAATCATCTGCCACAACACCTGCATTGCTTGTTGGTCACGCTCGCGGCGCTCACTATCTGCCAACATCAAACTGCGCATCCGCACGAGTACCAACAATTGCGCCAAGGCTTCGTGTTGCATCCGATCGAGTAGACTGGGATTTCGATGCACGACCAATGCACTCTGTTCATCCGCATGTGCCGATGTAATCACAAAACAATCGGTCTTGTTGCTCACAACTGGCATCCGTTCACCAGCCAAATAAAAATCAACCGCTGCCCCGACAATGTCGTACCCCCGGGCTCGTGCCGTACGCATCAATTCGGCATGACTCGTCGTTTCTACAATACTGAGATTTGCGTGTTGCCATTCTGCAAAACGCTCACTCGTCGTTTGGATAGACAACATCGGCACTACTTGATGTTGAACCCCCGTATATAAACAAATCACTGCTGATTGAATCATGCTACTTAACCATGCCACCGCCATACCCGCGATACATTGCACAAACAAAACCGTCGCCAACCCGTCACTCACCACGGGCATATCCATCAACGCAACAGCCAACAAAATCACGATTCCCATGCAGGTCGAGGCAATCGTATTGCGCATCCCGCCGGTAATCGCTCCAATCGGGATTAGTACCAGCACCACCCCTAATATCGGGCTCAATACCCCACCCGTGCTACTGATGAGTAATGCCACAACCGCCCCATCACCAGCAAGGCGCAACCAATACGGCAGTTCCATCCGTTGCTCACATACCAACATCAGCAACGTCAATGCGATACTCAATCCCACCCCGATTTGGGTGCCGAGCGTACTTCCCACCAATGCACTTACCCCGATAGTCATTAACAAAATCCGCGTCGCAACCGTCGCTTGGGCAACGATTTCTTGCAATCGACGCTCGAGCTGTGGCAACCGCGATGGTGGTAACTCATTGATAATATGGGGCAACCGCACTGAAATCGTGCTCCGCATTCCCGTTGGCATTGGTATATACATTCCACCCTCACTTCCCATGCAGGTGTATTCTGGTTACATTACATTTAGGTTACAGCACTATATCGCGTAGTATACGCTTCAAGATGACAGTTGTCAAGTACTTTGTAATCTTTTAGTAATAATTATGTGTTAATTGTGTTTTGATTATGAATTTTCAGGTACATTTAATAATTTAAACATTGTATTTTCATTGCAATTGTTTCTAAAATCAACTATTGTCACCATGTTTAATGTCAAAAACCATCACTTCGACATTACCTGTCGGAGTGATGGTTTTACACTGTGCGGCCGTCTATGTTAATAATTAACGCAGGTAATTTGTTGTATCCGCACACGTTACACGGTTAAGCAGGAATTCGAGTACATTGCATACGCGCACAAATCAACGATGATCGGCTTTTTCGAGTAGCGCTAGTACGGGAGTTTGCGTCGTATCGGTAGGCAATGGGGGCATATCCATTTGGCAGCCAGTGGGGAGTGGGTTGGGGGGAGTCACGCCAAAGTAGGCTTGCATCATTTGGGTGACGGCTGGGACAGCGATGGTTGCTGAACCGTCATACATATCGCCACTCCCCTCACTGAGCACCACCACTTCGATTTGGGGGTCTTCGTAGGGGGCAAAGCCCACGAACCACGAATGGCTTTGGCGCACGATAATCATACCGGCACCATTGGGATTCCGTACCGTTAATTCGGCGCCATATTCGGCGGTACCGGTTTTACCGGCAATCGAAAGCCCAGAGCATTCAATCCGGGCAGCGATATCGGCACCTTCGACCACGGCGCGGCGCATCCCGATCCGGGCTGTTTCGTAATAGGCTGGATTAAACGGCAACGTACGGAGTAATTCAGGTTGGATGTCTTGGAGGATCGTACCGTCACTCGCCACAACGGCGCGCACAATTTGGGGGCGATACACGTTGCCATTATTGGCAATTGCGGCACCCGCCATAGCTAATTGCAACGGGGTAGATTCGACATTACCTTGGCCAATCGCCGCATTATAGGTATCACCAGTGGTCCAGGCAGCGCGCAAGGCTTGTTGCTTCCAGCCAGGGGTAGGGACACGGCCAGGTTGCTCACCATAGAGGCTAATGCCGGTAGCGGCACCAAACCCAAACGCGGTCAAGCCTTCAGCAAGGCGTGTGATTTGCAACCCTTGGGGGATAGTTTGTTCTTTGGGTTGCAAATTAACGACACCCTCACGATTACCGCCACTAATCGATATGAAAAAAATATTCGACGAGCGCATCAGCGCCTCGGTAACATTAATCCACCCGTTATCGCGTGGCACCGAATTGGGGAATCGATAGAAGCGATCTTCCACGTACTGGTCTTTGAGGATTAATTGACCCGGGTCACGTATCAGGGTATTGGCGGTAATTACTTTGTTATGCAACGCAATTACTGCATCAAATTGTTTAATGGTTGAGCCTGGGGGATATTGCCCTGAGATAACGCGATTGGTCAACGGCGCCAAGCGTTGATTTTCGGCACGTTGAGCGGGAGGAGGATTCAACAGCGCCGAAAGTTCTTGGCTGCGTGCGGGGTCCACCCAGATATTGTTGTCATACGCTGGCCAGCTTGCCATTGCGAGCACCCGACCTGTTTTGACTTCGATAATCACGGCAGCACCGCTTTGGAGTGGCAAATAGCTCTTTTTGTAGCCAAAGCGATCAGGCATAGTGGCACGCCGTTTTTCGGCAACATTAATCCAGTTGCGCAAAATTTGTTCGACTTTGCGTTGCAACGTGATATCAATCGTCAGCACCAAACTATCGCCATCGCGGGTCGGTTGGACCACTTGCGCAGCCCTGACGGGGCGCCCAAGGCTATCAACGATTACTGCTTCAATCCCCATTTGTCCACGCATTTGCGCTTCGTAGCTATATTCGATGCCACTTTTGCCGATGCGGTCGTCGTTCAAATAGCGGGGGATGCCTAATTCGTAGGGGTTGATTTTTTTCTGGACAATGCCACATTCCACCGCATGCCCAATCGAGTCGAGTAACCCGACCACCCACGAACGGGCAGGATTTTGGCGCACCAATTCACACGAGCCGACGCGACCAACATACCCTAGGATGTGTGACAACGATTGGACGTTCCCACTCAATGGGTATTGACGGCGGTAATCTTGTTCAATTACCACACCAGGCAGGTTGGCTGCGTTTTCTTTGAGTACCATGGCTATGGCACGCGGCACATCAGTAGCAATAGTGATGGTTTGGTAGCGCGGTGTATCGCTGGTGCGGACCATTTTTTCGACGGGATTTTCGAGAGTTAATGTTTGCGAAAATTGCTCACTGAGTTGCATGGCATTGACAATATCGCGGGGGGGGATATCACCTGTCAGCCAATTTTGCACGGTAATATTATCAATACGCGGTGCAATCGCATCACCAAACACCCGAATCAGGTCATTGCGCAGTTCCGGGCGTTGGGCAATCTGCGTCGCTGGTGAAATAACCAACGTCCCGGTAATATCCAAGGCACTACTGAGATCTGATAATGCACTATCGACATCGCGTACCAAGGCTGCATCATCACTCACAATCGGGGAGTTCCAGCGTGGCACAAAACGGGTCACAGGGGCATGACGTTCGACGATTTGGGTAGCCCCAAACAAAAATTCTTTGTTCACTGGGATTTTCATGGGGAGCATACGCTCAACCCGACTAAATCCGGTGAGCGGCACATCGGCGAGTTTTTTGGCAACACCTTCACGCAGTGCATTGTTTTTTTCGAGTGTTACTGCAGGAGAAATAGTCAGGGTATTGGTAATACCTAGTACTTGACTTAATTCAGCAAACACGTGAAACCGTTCACGCGAGCCTTCTGCAGGTAAATCACTGACACGAATTGCGACCGTGTAGACGGGGCTACTTTCCGCCAAAAGTGTTTTGGCATCACTCGCATAAATTTCGCCACGAAACGGCCGAATTGGCACATAGCGGGTGGTATTGACGGTAGTCACATAGCGGTCAGACTGTGTTTCGACTAGCTGTAATTGATACAAACGACCAATCAACGCCAAAAACACCACCGCGACGACGAATTTGGGCATAAACAAGCGCATAACGCACCTTTATCGCTGAATCAATACACGTCGAGTGGTAACTCGCCGCGACGCATACCCCGCAACACCAAAAAAACCGGTAACGCAGGCACCAAAATAACCAGTACTCCAGGAATAAATACCACCGTGACATACGTTAACAGATTAAAGCCACCGACGAGTGCATAGAGGAGCAACGCATTACAAAAATGATACACCACGCTGCCGATAATAACCGCCACAATTGGCAAGATCCAGTTTTCGCTAGTAATCCGTGATAACAGCACAAAGACCATCACCATCGCCAAAATCAACCCAATACTATGCATGCCTAACCATGAACCACTCAGGCAATCGAGGATTAATCCGCCGTACAAGGCCCAACGTGCGGTTGTCACAATTGGTTCAATCAACGTACGAAGGACGATTAGTAACAAGAGTACATTGAGTGACACCCCAAAGATGTCGGTCAAAAACACTTTTTGACTAATCACTATCGCAATCAGAATCAGAATAGTACGTACTTCGTACCATACGATTTCTTCTATTTTGTATCGTTGTGGATTATCCATACGTAATGCACCAATTCCGGATTAATATATGGTTGCACATCAACCGCTTTGCTCCGGCCATCAACATAGGCTGATTTGGCAATACCGACGGGAATATCTGCAGGAATAGCGGCATTGGGCAGCGATGGTCCATACAAACGAGTAAGTCCCGCAGTAACCACACTATCACCCGCGACAACTTCTGCGTCACGCTCGATTTCGCTCATTTGCAACACACCACTTACCTGCAAGCTGCCATGCAAAATCCCACGCACTATGGATGTACCATGATACGCTTGCACACTAATAATGCTACTGTAATCATCTATCAGCGTCACACTCGCACTATCGGTATTGACCACAGATACCACGCCGATGAGTGCAGGTGGACTGCTTTGATAGCGCGAAATAACCGCCATGCCGACTTTGATGCCACTACTACTCCCCGCACTGACGAGGGCGATGCGGCGACCATCGGTGAGTGTCTGCACACTGATATCAGCGCCTATCAATTGCCATGGGTGGGATTTTTCGATGCGCAATTGTTCACGCAGGCGCATATTTTCAATTTCGATTTTAGGGATACGCAAAATCTGGGCTTTGAGGTCGCTATTTTCTTTGCGTAAGGCATCGCGTTCTTGGATGACTCGTTGCAAATCATGTGAGCCTGCCACAAAATCGCCAGCTTGGGCATTGATACCATACACAGCAGATACCAATGGTGTCAAACTATTCGTCAAATATGCGCGTATAGTAGCTAGTACTCCCTGGGTATCCAGCAAAAACATCACCAGCGCCATAAACAACATGGCGCCGACAATGAGCGCATTGCGCCGATAATTTGCGCCCCCACGAAAAGACGAACGATCACGCATACATCGGCGTCCTCACACTCCAGCCACGACGGACGTCGTGATTGCTTAGTACTTTACCCGGCGGGTACGTTGCGTCGACATCAAGATATCACGATAAATCGGATTCTGGAACTCTTCGACCATTTTGCCCGCACCACGCGCCACACACGACAAGGGGTTTTCGGCGACATACACCGGCATGCGGGTTTCGGCAGCAATCCGGCGATCAAGACCGCGCAACAATGCGCCACCACCGGCCAGGACAATCCCATGCTCCATCACATCGGCAAGCAATTCCGGGGGAGTTTCTTCGATGGCAGAACGGATATCAGCCAAAATCGTATTAATCGGTCCCGAGATACCTTCGCGGAGCTCGACACTCGACACTTCTACCGATTTGGGCAACCCAGTCAGCATATCGCGACCACGGAGCACCACTTTGAGTTCTTCTTCGAGCGGGTAGGCGCTACCAGCAGCCACCTTGGCACGCTCTGCCATGCGCTCGCCAATGTGCAAGTTATATTCACGGCGCGCAAATTCAATGATGGCTTCGTCAATTTCGTCACCTGCGGTACGGATTGAGTGATTGACCACAATCCCACCCAACGAAATCACGGCGACTTCAGTGGTACCACCGCCAATGTCGATAATCATCGAGCCGATGGGTTCGTCGACGGGTAAGCCGGCCCCAATAGCAGCGGCCATTGGTTCTTCGACTACATACGCTTCACGGGCATTGGCATTGAGGGCAGCGTCACGCGCAGCCCGCATTTCGACTTGCGTTACCCCTGACGGCACCCCAATCACCACTCGTGGTCGCGGCGAAATCAAGCCAAATGAGCGATCATGGGCTTTTTCGATGAAGTGTTTAATCATTTTTTCGACGACATCAAAGTCAGCGATTACGCCGTCTTTGAGGGGGCGCACGGCAATGATATTGGCGGGAGTCTTGCCAATCATGGCTTTGGCATCAGCACCAACCGCAATTACCTGTTTGGTTTTGCTGTCGATTGCCACGACCGATGGCTCACTAATCACAATCCCACGCCCACGCACATGCACCAATGTATTGGCAGTACCAAGGTCGATACCGAGATCACGACCGAACATACCAAATAATGAATTAAGCGGATTAGAAATTCGCACTGTACGTTCCTCTATCGTATCGCACCGGTATACACCGCTACAATATCACATCGCAATTATATCCCATGAGTCTCACGAAAGTGCATTTATTGTTCTTCGAATACTGCTTTTACCCGGAACATCCCTTGCTGGGCATCAGCACTATTGGCCAAGGCGGCATCACGACCTAATGACGCCCGATTTGCATCATCACGCAATGCATTCACCAAATCGCTCACTTGTGCAGTTGGTTCGACACCAGTCACATCGACGGCTTGGAGTGCACTGACGTGTTCCAATATGCGTGACAATTGCACTTGCATACCGTCAATTTCGTCGTCGGTGAGGCGTAATCGCGCTAAATCTGCTACCCGCACTACATCAGCCCGTGTTAATGCCATCTGTCTACCTCATTTACACTACACAAAAACACGCCTTACCCTATGGTTCGCATTGTCGCCACAATCTGATTGGTATGGATTACACCACCCACAAAAAACTATACATGTACACTATAGTACCACACTCAGTACGCACCAATACCGAACTATACCGCCGGTAGCTGATTTCGGTGGCGCTTAGTTGTCTACTTTGGTTGCAGTGGCGACGACAGTGCCCGTCGTGACTGGGAGCGGGGTGGCGGTGAGCACCGGCGTTATCACCACGGTTCCTACGGGTACTAACGTACCAGCAATACTAATTGTCGCCGCAATTGGCGGAGGATTTATACTTCCCCCACTGATGCGTGTGAGTTGCACCACCGGAATGTCGCTCATCAAGCGAATATCATCGGGGATAGTCAACTGCACCTGCCGCATCGTATTGCCATCATCCCAAGTCCCCACACTCACCTCGGCAAGAATATTATTTACCGATCTGCGTTGCATCGCACTCGAACTCATAATCACCTCGATCATCACAATCGCCGGGTTTGCACGCACCTCAACATCAGCGGGTACATCTCGGAGTGCAATCACCACTGGTACCTGCAGGCGAATTGATTGTTGATTTTGCTCTACGATTAATCCCACCTCAATATTTTTTGATGTGGCATCGAGTGGGAGAATCCCCTCTGGGAAATTTATTTCTACGGTACGTGATACCGACTTGGTGAGGTCATTAATATCAATAGGCACTGTCTGCACGTTGGTGGTTTTTTCGAGAATCTCGGAACTTCCCGTAATCGACACCAACAGCGGATTGACGCGCACATCACGTAAGCGGAACCCGGCTGCCACAAATCCCGTAACTTGCGGTAACACTACCACTTCTTTAGCACCGATTTTTTGCTTGATTTCAATCGAAATATCGACTTTATCGGGAGTAATCGTCAACCCATTAATTAATTTACCCCCACCATCAATCAATATCACGGGCAATGCATTGGTGTAGCTCGCCGTTACGGAACCGTTGATATCGACATTGACCCGCGCTTCTTTAATGCGTTTAATCAGCGTTTGCGGGCCATACACCGCCACCGTACGTTGTGATAAAGGAATCGTCGGTGCTAGTATCTCAACCCCAATGCCTGGATTATTAAATTGGCGATTGTTGATAACGACCGGTATCGTGATTGTTTTGAGCAAATCAACCCGTACATCCAACGACGTCACCGCATGTTTGAAGGTCATATACCCAATATCATTGCGCGTTGAGGTTACAACAATGGGGATTTTTTGGAGTGCCACCGTCGCATTGGTCAAATCAACCACTGCGCGAATGTCGCCATCGCGTAGCTGGCTCAAGGTGTTTTTGGCTGCCCATACTTCAACTGGTGTCGTCCCCAACGTGGTTTGAATCAGGCCATTTGCATCGATAATCACCGCATCGACCGGCAAATTGCGGACTTCAATCGGTACGTCATATATTTTGCGATCTTCGGGGTTTTGCGTGACCGTAACAAATCCCCACAACGCCAAGGCGGCCACAAACGACAAGGCTAGGTGCACCCCTACAACGGATAAACGAATCATGCTACCACCTCACGGCCCGTTTCGGTATCAACCCGCAACAACTCAACCAGCAACACGCCAATCCGCTCTTCGTTGAGTTGGCTAATCATTTGGCCATCATGAAACATCGTCACCGCGCCGGTTTCTTCGGATACCACCACCGCTACGGCATCAGATTGCTCGGTAATCCCACGGGCAGCGCGGTGGCGGGTGCCATAGCGCCGCACACCGCCCATTTCTTCGCTCAACGGCAATACCACATTGGCCGCCAAAATCCGCTCACCACGAATCAGCACTGCCATGTCATGGAGCGGCGCATTGGGATGAAAAATAGCCATCAACAATGGCACACTCGTACGCGCATCAAGGTGAACACCACGATCGGCATAATCTTGGAGCCCCACATTGCGCTCAAGCACAATCAAGGCCCCAATCCCTTGTTGTGACAATAACATGGCACTGCGTGCCACGTTGTTAATCATCTGTACCCGCCCACCATCATCGTTGCGGCGGCGAAAATTCGCATACCACAATCGATTTGATTGCCCTAATGACTCGAGTAAGCGCCGTAATTCAGGCTGAAACACCACCGGTATCGCTACCACTAATGCCGGCTGTAACGCATGTACGACAATCCAACGAATCGTCTCGAATGGCGATAATGCCAGCACGAATACCAGCACGACAATCACCAAAATCCCTTGGATTAATTGAACGGCCCGCGTCCCCCACATCGTTTTCAAAATCCAATAAAACAACCCCGTCACCAGCGCAATGTCGATTAACGGCACTGGGCTGGTAAATGGGTTTAAGCGCGCAAACAAATGAATTATGTTATTCAGCCATTCGGATTCAGCAAACATAGTATTTGATATCCCGCATCAAAAATACCCGTCCGGTTTTGTATTTACTACGAATTGTAGCATGGTTTACAGTTAACGTACACTACGCACTAAATGTAAATACACAATCGCAAAAATCTACGGTCGGCGCGGTGGTCGTAGGGATTTACGCCGTTGGGCGGGTGGGAGTCGGCGGTAATCATCGCCATCCATGATGATAAATTCTTCGCAAATAGCGCGATCACTCATCCGTGAAAAAATCCGCGGTTCAATTTCTTCGGGGCGGCGATTGCTGGTAATCACCGTGGGCATACGCCCGTTATAGCGATGATTGATGATTTGGAAAAGTTTTTCACGCGCCCAAGGAGTCGTGTTTTCGGTACCTAAATCATCCAAAATCAAGATAGCCGCATCGCGAATCAATTCAAATCGTTGATCGTACTGCACTTCACTCGATGGTCCAAATGTAGAGCGCAAATGGTCGAGCAAATCGGGCACCACCGCAAACAACACCCGGTAATTTTGTTTGAGCAATTCGTTGGCAATCGCACTCGCCAAATGGGTTTTGCCGACGCCATAATTCCCAAAAAAGACCAACCAGCCGTCTGGTTTTTTGGCAAAATCGACCGCCCGCAAAAACGCCCGTTTGACCCCGCGCATGTCGGTATCAAAGGTTTCAAAGGTTTTGTCTTGGAAGGCACTGAGATTGCTCATTTCGAGCAAATCATTGGCGGTGCGGCGGGCACGATCGGCTAATTTGCATTTACATGGCACCAGCATGCCAAAACGCGGGTGCCCAAAGGGCACCGCTTCTTTGTAGTAGCCGATTCCGCCACATTCAGGGCAATGGTTCGAGGTCACTTATATCACTCCCCCGACGAAATAAATCGCCATAGGCACCATCAGTATAGCGGGTCACATCAATTTCCATCCCAGGCGTCACTGGGGTAGCATCGCCACGGCCATCTTTGCTCCAGCGAGCGAGGATTTTGGCGATATAGCGCCACGAACGTACATTTGCAAGCACTGCCTCACGAATTGCGTCGGGCACCCACGTGGCGGGGTATTGGGCTTCGGCACGTTGTAATTCGGCCAAAATCATCGGTGTCACCACTCCGATATGTTGCTCATACACCGCCACAATCGTGGGAATGGGCAGGAGCTCAGCAGCTGGCTCCGACTCTGAAATCACTTCGTGGCGTTGTGCCCAAGCGAGGTTAGCCGCAGTATGCACCAAATACCAGTTAATCGCCCGCCCATGCGCATCCGAGCGCACCACATGCATAATCGTCCCCCGTTGCACCGCCAACCCCAAGCCTTCGGCCAACAAATCACTGGCGCGGGCATGCACGGCCACCACCTGTAAACTCTGCATCAGAATTTTATCCGTGACCAATGTATCCCAACTTACCCGCCGTGGTCGACTCGTTTGGCGCGTCACCATCGCAAACAGATGCAACGTGGCTTTGAGCTCGAGCATGCTGGTAATCTGGGGCATTACCCGTGTAATAAAATCTGCCGGCAACGGCACAAGTTGAGTGGCAGCATTGGGATCATTGGCCATCGCTTAGTATCCTTCGGGCGCGCGATACGTCAAGTCGGCAAAGCGCGTCGTCGCTGGATCAAAACGCATGTTTACCACTCCCACCGGGCCGTTACGGTGCTTGGCGATGTGGATTTCGGCAATTCCTTTTTTGTCGCTGTCTTTGTTATACAACTCATCGCGATAAATAAACATCACAATGTCGGCGTCTTGCTCAATTGAACCCGATTCACGCAAGTCGCTGAGCATCGGTATGTGACTTTGGCGCCCTTCGACGGCACGTGACAACTGCGATAAGGCAATGACTGGCACGTTGAGTTCACGTGCCAAGGCTTTGAGTCCACGCGAGATTTCGCCTACTTCTTGGACACGGTTTTCTTTGCCACGACCCGACATCAACTGCAAATAGTCGATGATAATCAGGCTCACGCCGTGTTGCGCTTGCAAGCGCCGCGCTTTGCTGCGCAACTCCATGATGCTGATACCAGGGGTGTCTTCGATGTAAATCGGTGCTTGGGCCAAACGACCCATGGCATCAAAGACGATTTTGAGCTGATTATCGGGGACTTGCCCGAGGCGCAAACGATGGGTGTCGATTTGGGTTTCCATAGCGATCAAACGCTGCACGAGCTGTTCGCGACCCATTTCGAGGCTAAACACGGCCACTGTATTGGAGTAGTACATAGCCACGTTGTAGGCCAGACTCATGGCAAACGAAGTTTTGCCGGTACCAGGGCGTGCCGCCAAAATAATCAAGTCGGAGCGTTGCAAGCCACCAGTGATTTGATCGAAGTCACGGTAGCCGGTCTGCACCCCCATCACCTCGCCGCGATGTTCTTGTAGGTAATTGAGTTGTTCGTAGTAGCTATCTACCACCGACGAAATATGCACAAAATCTTGCGAGGTGCGTTTTTGGGCAATATCAAACAACAACGCTTCGGCTTTGTCGATGGTTTCGTCGATTTCGATTTGTTCGTTATAACCCAAGGCGGCAATTTGGGCACCGGTATTAATCAAGCGCCGCAAAATCGCCGTCCGTTCGACGGTACGGGCATAAAACTCGACGTGGTACGAGGTGGGCACACCTTCGACTAATTCACCGAGATAGATGACGCCCCCCACTTGCTCGAGGTGCCCGCGCCGACGTAATTCTTCCGAGACGGTGCGAGTATCGGGGGGGACACGATTATTGAAGCAGGCCAGCATTGCTGCGTAGATTTGGCTATGACGCTCGAGATAAAAGTATTCGGGCTTGAGCCAAGCCGCAATAGCAGCCAAGGCATCACGATTGAGCAATACCGATCCCAACGTCGCACGCTCGGCGTCAACATTGCTTGGCAGCGTTGGTTGTGTCATAGAAATTGCTCCTCGTAGGGGGAATAGTAGCGCAACATGCCATGCCTAAAATAGGCATGGCATAGAGAAAAAACGAAGCGCGGAATAGGACAACGACGACTAGGCGTCTTCGCCAGCAGCCGTAACGGTTACCTTGACCGTCGCTTCCACACCCGAAATGATGCGATAGCTGACATCAAAGGTACCAACGCGCTTGATTGGCTCGTCCAATACAATCCGGCGGCGGTCGATTTCGACGCCTACAGCGGCATGCAACTTCTCGGCGATGTCTGATGCCGTCACGGAACCGAACAAACGCTCGTTTTCACCGACACGCTCCACAAAGGTCAACGACACCCCACTGATGCGTTGTGCCAATTGTTCAGCCACGGTGCGCAATTCGGCTTCACGCTTGCGCTGTGCAGCAAACCGCTCTTCGGCTTGTTTGATGGCACCACGGGTTGCAATGACTGCAAAGCCTTGGGGCAACAAGTAGTTGCGTCCAAAACCACCCGAAACTTCTTTAATTTCACCTGCTGCACCAACATTATCGATGGTTTTGGTCAGCAATACCTTCATCTTCGTCGCCACAATTGGCTCCTTATCCCGCTCACGTAACACTCTATAGCGCTACGTCACAGACAACAACCTATGCCTGACACAATGTGCTCCCTGCATATTACCACAGTGAATGATGAGGGTCAAACCGAATTTGTAATTGGTAGTCGTTGATATATTGTATAGGGTGATTTTCATTGTCTCGCCCAGCGCACGCAGAGAACGCAGAGACGCCATCCCAGCGTCATTCCATGCCGGGTGCTGGCACCCCTAGCGTGGAATATCCGTGGCTTACTGTATTTTCCATTTTTCATTGTCTCGCCCAGCGCACACCGAGGACGCAGAGGCGCCATCGCTCCTAGCGTTATTCCATGCCGGGTGCTGGCACCCCTAGCGTGGAATCTCCATTTTTTCATTATCTCGCCCAGCGCACGCAGAGAACGCAGAGGCGCCATCGCTCCTAGCGTCATTCC
>JBBAWW010000030.1:0-31241 GCA_040397035.1 Roseiflexaceae bacterium
CAAGCGATGGCGTGTATTTGCCTTTTGGACAGGAAGCACGTCGTCGCTGGACTGCACCATTGTGGGCGTGTGGTGCATGGTAGCCGTCAGCTTGACGTCCACGGCGCACTTCGCGGGCAATGCTTGCGTGATGTCGTCCCAAATGGACAGCAATCTGACGTGTCGTCCAATTGAGCCGGTACAATGCGTCAAGTTGACCGCGTTCGGCTATGCTAAAATGATGGTATCCCATTGATGACTCCTGTGTAAGTGTTGTCTGATAACTCCATTTTACACGTGTTGTCAGTGGGAATTCATTTCCGTTTTAACTGTCGCACTTCATATTACAATCCGCCATCAATAAAAAATTGGCCAAATCGAATAAATTTCACATAATCATTTCCAAGCCGATGTTTCTTCTCGTTGATGTTTTTACCATTAATATATTTGTATTCATCAGTTAATTTAGTTATCCACTCGCCATCATTTGATTTGAATCCAAAATACGGTGGATTGCCAATCACACACATCACCGGTGTATCACGTTTGATATAGTTCGCGGCATTAGCCTCTGCACTCAACCAGTTCGCAAATAGTGTGCCCGTATCTGGGTGGTATTCTTCCAAGCTGTTGGTGAGATATACGCGTACCCGTTGGTTGGTGGTTGGGGTAAATCCTGTTTCGCGCAATAGCAAGTCCAGCTTGAGATGGGCCATGGCATAGCTGGCCATCAGCAATTCGAACCCGTTGAGGCGGGGCAACAGGTGTGTTTCGACGTAATTGCTCCAGATGCCTTGTTGGCCAGCAAACTTTTTGTGAATCAGCTTCACCACTTCGGCGAGGAATGTGCCGGTGCCGGTGGCAGGGTCGAGGATTTGCACGGTATGGACTGCTTGGGCCACTTTTTGGCCTTGTTGGTCGACGGTGATGGTGGTTTTGCTGGTATCAGCCAGCCCTTGGGAGATGTTGAACTCTGTTTTGAGGATGTCGTCGACTGCCCGCACGATGAAGTTCACCACCGGTTGCGGCGTGTACCAGACGCCCCGCGCTTTGCGCAATGCCGGGTCGTACTCACGCAAAAAGTCTTCGTAGAAGTGGATAATCGGGTCTTCGGTTTTGGTCGCTCTGCCGTAGTTTTTGAGCATTTCGTCGACGTTGCATGCCAAAAAAATATTGACCAGATCATCGATAATCCACAACATACGGTCATCAATGTCTGGGCCAGCGATATAGCTAAACAATTTACGCAAAAACGGATTCGATTTGGGAATGAGTTCAGCAGCTTCTGTGCGATTAAATGTGGGCAGGGTCGGGTCGTGCAAGCGTGCCGCAAACATGCCGTAGGTGATGGTTTGGGCATAGACGTCCGCAAAGCCTTTGGGAGTGATATCGTGAATCAGGATTTGCTTAAAACCATCCATTTGGGCTTTGAGGGTACTGTTTTCATCATTAACTTCGTCGCTTGTCACCGCGTTTTCGATGACTCCAGCCAGCAAACGGGCTTTGTTGGCCATCATTTTGGCGAGATCTTGCGAGCTTTTGATGGTCTGGCCAATCTGGGTACAAAAATCTTTGATAAAATCCTCAAAACTCTTAAAGTTTTGTGTGAGTGGTTTAATCCCTTTGCTGGTTACTTCACCAATGGCGATTTTTTTGATAAATTGGCCATCACGGTAAAAATGAAATTCGAGATAATCGGTAAAAATGAGGTTGTTGAGCGACCCTTTGTAGCGGTCAAATTGTTCTTTGTTGCCTGTTTTTTTGCTGCCGTCGAGGTCTTTGTCGCCGATGTCTTTGGCTTCGATATACCCCACCGGAATATTTTTTTTGGTTAAAATGTAGTCTGGTGCGCCACACAATTGTCGCTTGGGCTCATTGGTAGCGCGGATATCGGGCACCAAGCTTTCTAATAATTGTTGTAGATCACCACGGAATGTATGCTCTGTGGCATTGCCAAGTGTGAAGCGCTTGTTGATGTTATCAATGTATTGATCGAGATTCATTTTATGCCTTCTTTCTTACAAGGATAGATTAGTCAATTTGCAATTCCCGCCACCCCCGCTTGCCGCGGTATTGTGCGTGCGCTTGACGGATCTGGCTGGTGAACTCGGGATGGACTTTGTAGATGTGCATCATCCACCAAATGTCAGGTAATGCCGCCAACAGCTCAGGTACTGGTTCAGCTGACCACTGGCGCCATATTTCGTCATCGTTTTCGTCGAGATCGATTGAGGAACCTGCTTGCCAAAACGACCAAACGCCATCAGTCTGGCGACCATAGACAGTACATCCGCCACCTTCTACACCCATTTCAGCGATGATAACTTTATCCATCAGCGAATCTCTCCTCCAACCACATGTCAGCGCATGCAGATGCCGACAAATACATAACACAATCAGGGTGCTTCTATTATATACCGCATACCACCAATAGTTACGTAATTATTTCGCTTGCGGCACTACACCCACTGTTGTGCCGCATGATAGCCTAGTGAGTGATTCGACTACCATGCGTTGGCGGTCACAATACCTACGCTAAAACACCCTCACGTCATTTCATGCCGGTTGCCGCCGCGCCCTCCGCGTCTCCGCGTCTCCGCGTGAAAAAACGTATCGCGCACGGATGGACGTTCATCGTTTGGCCAATCAGTGAGATTCCACGATCGTGGTCATGGAATGACGCAGCATGCTGCGTCCGCTGTGTTCTCTGTGCCCGCTGTGCGAGCCAACGAAGAAAACGGCAATGGCAAGCGCATGCAGATGCCGACAAATACATAACACAATCAGGGTGCTTCTATTATATACCGCATACCACCAATAGTTACGTAATTATTTCGCTTGCGGCACTACACCCACTGTTGTGCCGCATGATAGCCTAGTGAGTGATTCGACTACCATGCGTTGGCGGTCACAATACCTACGCTAAAACACCCTCACGTCATTTCATGCCGGTTGCCGCCGCGCCCTCCGCGTCTCCGCGTCTCCGCGTGAAAAAACGTATCGCGCACGGATGGACGTTCATCGTTTGGCCAATCAGTGAGATTCCACGATCGTGGTCATGGAATGACGCAGCATGCTGCGTCCGCTGTGTTCTCTGTGCCCGCTGTGCGAGCCAACGAAGAAAACGGCAATGGCAAGCGCATGCTCATCACGGATGGAGCGAGTGAGATAGGAGTCAATCATGGGGACAAATCTGGCCATGTGCATGGTCAATGTGAGTGCCAAATTGATTGCCGATAGTGATGGCGCGATTCAGGGTGTGCGCGATTTCAAAACCGCCGTGCGGGGGCGTAAATATGTCGCTGTGATATTAAAATTGCTTCCGCAAAAATTGCACAACGAATTAAAATCACAGATTAATCGCACAATTTCTACACTTGGGCGTATCAATGCGCTACCACACAATCAACGAGCGGCCTAGATTGGCGTAGGTATTGGTTTTCGCGCACAATAATGCTATGCTGTTGTAAGAAATCAATAATCAGAGTATTATTTTGTTACCATCATCAAAAGGAATAAACCAACAATGCAACATCAGCGCAACGTGCTTTTGTATATAATCGGCCACGAAGCTACTGCGGAAACCTATGATTATCTATATCACCTGCTACCGGCAATCAGGCACCTTGCGTATCGCATCGTTATCGTCAATCAAACACCGACGTTTCCTGCTGAGCTTCATTCTATTGCGGCACAGCACAACGACATCGAAATCATTTCGTTAGATATGCCAGAAAATGCCACATGGCTCTTGCGCATCCGTACAATGATGGCCTATTTACATGAATTGCAACCGACAATCGTGCATTTATTAGCCAATACCGTCGCTAGTGATCGTGATTGCCAGATTGCGATGTGGTTAGCAAACGTAGCATGTCGCGTCATGTCAATAGCCACTACCACACCCAATACGCTGGCGAATACATCATCTTTTTTTGCGAAGTTCATCAATCAACGAATCAGCCAAACAACCCACACCATAATTGTCCCTACTGTGACGGTCAAACAGAATATTCAATCAAATTACCAGCTCCCCTCCACTCGTATTGCAGTTATCCCGATTGGCATTGATACGGCGTATTATGCATTACATCAAATTAATCGCCGTACCCGTGCAGACTATCAATTACCCGCTCAAGGAAGCATAATTGCCGCTATTGGTTCATTTGTTCCAAACAAAGGTCATCCATTCCTGATAAACGCAATGCGCAGTGTATGGCAACAATATCCCGACATACACCTCGTATTGGTCGGTTCTGGGTCAGAAATAAGCAATTTACACGTACTTGCGCGCAAAAGTAATCACCCAGATCATATTCACTTTTTATCGCCACGCGAAGATGAACGCCATTTCTTAGCATTGGTTGATCTCTATATACACCCGTCAATTCAAGAAGGCATGTCGTTCCATTTATTGAATGCCATGGCACTTGAGCGACCCGTAATTGCGAGCGCAATTCCCAACATACAAGAAATCATCGAAGCCAACGCCAGTGGCTTGTTGGTACGCCCAAACGATGCCGATGCCTTGGCATCCGCAATTATGCGGCTATTTAATGATCATGAATTACGCATCACCATGGGAATGAACGCCCGGACACGGGTTAGTCAACGCTTCCAGGCAAGCCAATGGCACAAGCTCACGATAGATTGCTATCGCCCACCATCAAAACCAGCATATCAGGTATAGTGCATCATAATAAAACACTATTTGAGTACATCGCCTATGTCACATCCACGTATCGCCGTCATCATCCCCTGTATTAGCGCCACGGTGCCTGCACCCGTGCTCACTGCCATCCACAGCCAAACTCGTCAGGTTGACGAGCTGATTGTGGTGCACGGCGTCAGCCCCAACGGCCGCGCCCGCAACCAAGGAGTGACCCAGAGCAGTGCGGAGTGGTTGTTGTTTGTCGACGATGACGCCGTGCTTGGTCACCCTGAACTCATCGAACGCTTATTCACCGCGGCCCAACAACCAGGAATCGTCATCGTAGGGAGTGCGCGCATCCTCCCACCTGATGCGCCATCCTTCCAACGAGCCGTCGCCACCCAAGTTGCCCGCATCGTCCATCCGGTGGTGCCCCATGACACTATCACCAATCCTGATCCTCCCAGTTTTTATTGTGATATCACCACCACCTGTTGCCTGATGTCACGGGCCTGGTTTGATGCGGTAGGGGGATTTGATGCCAATTTAAGCCGTGGGGTCGACAGTGAGTTTTTTGTGCGGGCGCGGCGCACCCCCCATCCGGCGGGTACAGGCAATCTGTTGCTCGTCGCCAATACTTGGGTCTATCATCCTGCCCCGGCCACACGCAGCGCCCTGTGGCGCAAACATGTGGCCTACGGGATTGGGCACGCCCAAGAAGTCCGCCGTGATCCAACTCGTGCCCGGGGTGGGGATTTTTTTCATACCCCTATTCATGCAGCGCTGTGGCTATTTTTTCGTACCATCATCATCCCCATCCACACCGTCATCCCCTATTCATATGGGGCACCCCAATGGCGCATCGGCTGGTACCCGCTCAAAGCATTGGCGTCGTATGCCAGTGCCATCGGCTACCTGATTGGCTGGTACAAGTCATGAATTTGTGTGTCGATTTACGCTATGCCAATGACAAATTCCCTGGTATCGGGCGGATGGTCACGGCCCTCGCCCAAGAATTCGCGCAGCACCCAGCCATCGATCAACTTGATTTGCTCATCAATCCCCACAACTGCAATACCCATCTCGCCATCCCTGCGACCAATCACAAAGTCCATCACCACGTACTCAATGCGACGCCGTTTAGCCGCGCGGAAGCCTGGCAAATACGGCGGATCATTGCCACAACCAACGCTGATTGGTTTTATACACCCTATCTGCGCGTACCACTGCTACCGATTCCCTGTAAACTCTTAGTCACTATTCACGATGTCATCCCACTCACCACCCCCGCACCATGGTGGGTGAAAATTGGCCTGCGGGTGGCGCTTACGCTGGTGGCATTACGCGCGAACGCCATCACCAGCGTATCAGCGCATGCTGCCCACCAAATCACCACCCAACTCTGGCCACAGCGCACCGTGCACACCATTGCCAATGGCGTGGCAGCCCAGTTTTTTACCCCCAAAAACAATACCCACCAATTACCGGCAGCCATCACGGGACCATTTTGTTTGTGTGTCAGTTCCAATCAAGCACACAAAAACCTCGCCACGCTGGTGGCAGCCTGGGCCGATGCCTATACGCGTGGTGAAATTCCTGCACAGAGTCAGTTAGTATTGGTAGGACAATTTAGTGACCAGCGGCCACAACCGTGGCGCGACGCACGCTACCAACAGCTCCCCATCGTGGCGATTACTGCGCCCGATGATGTATTGTTGGTCACACTCTACCAACATGCCAGCATATTTGTGTTGCCGTCATTGGCCGAAGGATTTGGATTACCGCTCGTAGAAGCCTTGGCTAGTCGTGTGCCAATCATCTGCCATCCGCATCCCGCCATCAATGCGGTGGTGGGTGAGGCCGCAGTCTTGTGCGACATGCAGGACTCCGTACAATTAGCGCAGCAAATTGCCAGCCTGTGGTACGACCATCCCCGCCAACAGCAACTGCGTGATGCGGGCAGTCAACGTGCCCTACAATTTCATTGGCGCACCGCCGCAGATGCCTACCTCCAACTGATGCAGACACACTAACATCCCCCCACCAACAGGTACGGCGTTGGCAGAGGGATGTGTGTTTGCGTCAATTTATGGTGTGGTCGTTACTGGCACGATTTTGTCGGGGCCAATGTAGCGCACCCCACCATTTGGGGTTTCATTGGGAGTACGCAGGTTGGGCGACGGTGGTGGCATTGGAATCTGGGGGATATTGCCGGCTAGGTCAACAGGATTGAATACGTAAATATTTGGCCACGGCTTGAAACGCGTCGTGTATTTATCAGGGTCGCGTGCGGTACCATCAGCATCAGTCACCGTACGCACAATTTCGATAGTCAAGCCGTCGCGGGCATGGTCACTTTGCTTTACTGCACCGGCAGGTTGCTCAGGGTCAGTCACATAGACAGGCGCCGTAGGAGCAGTCACACGATCGCGAATCACTTGGGTCATCTCAACTTTACGCTTGGGTGATGTACCATACAAGCGCACCGATGCCACGCCGGTTTTGGGGTTGGAGTAGGTTTGCATCAACAACCAATGCCCGGTATCATTGAGGAAC
Organism: Roseiflexaceae bacterium; assembly: GCA_040397035.1. GTDB lineage: Bacteria > Chloroflexota > Chloroflexia > Chloroflexales > Roseiflexaceae > UBA965. The sequence goes on from JBBAWW010000030.1 coordinate 7,187, forward strand.
TTCAAATCAGGTCCCCCAGTAAAAATCGTAGCATCCATGCCGGTAGGACCATATTTGTCGTACCAACTAATATAAAACGAATGTCCCCAGCGCTCGGTAATCGGTAACCCAGCCCAAAACGCCGCCCGAAAGACCGTCGTGGAGTCTTGGCAAATCCCACCCCCAAACTCGAGCTGAGTACGTGATTGCACAATCGCATACCCCTTGACAAAGCCGTTAGTCTCATCAATATCACCAATAGTATCATCAAAAGAAAACTCATCACCTGGGGCAATCAACACTCCGTCCAACAACACCAATCCTGCTTGAATGTTGGTCACCCGATATGGCGCAGATCCGGTAAAGTCGCTTTTGCCTTCTGACACGAGTTCGGTAATCCCCAGTGACGCCAAATTATTTTTGTCAATCGGTACGGCCACATACCGCGGATTGAGCGCAATCGTCCGGATACCTTGGTCGACATTATTCACCACCAAATCGCGGCTTTCATGTTTGTTGATACGCCACCCCGGAGCACCAGCTTTGATGATTTGCAAATCGCCCCCATTCCAGGCTACCCGCGGGTAGACCGGAATGGTCTGCGTTGTTTGGCCAATCACTTCCATGCGCCGTTCGATTTGATAGGGGTTCAAAAATACCTGGTAGCTATCTATGCCGTTTTTGTCTGATTGTTGCACAATTTCGATCATGCGTGCGAGGTCATCACTACTCCACACAAATTCTTCGTTGTTTACTTTAATTGTCACCGGTTGGCTAATCAAATCAACCACTCGGGCGCGGGCCGCTTGGACGGCAGCGTTGGTCACCCGTGGCGCTAATTCACGGGTCGCCACGGTGACTTGTTGTTGGCTCACTAACAACGACAACGTTTCGCGCATACGCGCCACCGTCTCGTCGACGAGTAGCATCCGGCCTGGCTTGCCATCCTTCACCACCAACGTCGTCCCCTCCATGTGGAGTTTGGGATCATGGGCTGGGGCATCGACGATGGAGGCCAAACGTGCCACACTTGCTTGCGCTTTGGCTTCGTCAACGACAATCACTACCGGCACAGCCACACTTTGTTGCAGTGTCTGCCAAATGGTTTGCACGTTACTCATCATGTCCCGGGTACGACCGATTTTGTAGGCTTGTTGGACGCTGTCATGGACACCCATCACGAGACCCAAATCATTGCCTGATACCCGCCATGACCGCCCTTCGAAATTCAAAATCACTGGTGCATCGGTAAAGGCCCGAAAATGTTCGGTTATTGTAGCTTCGGCCTCGGCTGGTTGCAACCCCCCCACATTTACCCCCAAAATCGATACATTGGGGTAAATCCGTTGCTGATAACGCCGCTCAATCGACAAAAACCACACACCACCGGCGGCAATCAAAATCAATACCACCAACAAGCCACTCATCATAAATTGTGCACGCCGCTGAATCTGGCGGCGGCGCACAGTTAAAGCCCGACTCCGTTGACGGTTATTGTTCATCGGCAAAGAATCTGTATGTTGATAATCAGGTGCCACGCACGTGCTCCCCGTTTGAGTAAATAGCATCGAGAATATTCTTCGTTTATTTTACACTATAATTCCCTACCATAATTACCATAAACCCCCTATATATACCTGTTTTTTTACTGAAAAAATCACTCATACTATTTACGGTTTTTACGCCGGGCGCGGCGTGACCACGACACCGATAAGCCGCCATGACGACGCAACCGCTCGAGTACGTCGAGATTTAATAAACGCACCCGGCGTGGCGTGCCATCACTATTGGCCTCGCGCCGGCGTAGCCAATGCGGTACCGTCGGCATAAATGTGCGTTTGGAGGTGATGGGGGGATCAAGCACCAATTGCGCCAAAATAATATCTGCAATCCGCTTGGCGCCGTCCCGTGGGACCGCATCAGCCAAACGCGCAATCGTCGCAGTATGCACTGCTGGGTCACGCAACGCGGTCACCGCCGCCACAATTTCGGGAATGCGTTTGGAATATGCGCCTAAGCCACGATCAACCACAAAGGCAATATTACCTTGCTCTTGCATCCCTACGGCTTCGGTAATCACTACCGGACGGCGCATCACCAGTGCTTCCATCAGCGTGCCAGGACCAGCTTTGGTGACCACCACATCACTCGCCGCCATCAATTGCTCCATGTTATCGACAAACCCATAAATATGCACGTGGGCTGGCATATTCAAGCGTTGTAGTTCCGTCCGCAACGCCGCATTACGCCCGGTCACGACAAACAATTGCATGTCAGGGTGGGCGGTATGTAAGGCTACCACTAATTCGCGTAGACGCCCCGAACCTACCCCGCCGGCAGTTAATAACACGGTGAATCGATCGACATCAACAGCCAACAAACCACGTGACTCTCGATCTGTCAATGTACACGCCGTAAATTTGGGGTGAACAGGGAAGCCGGCGTAAACAACCTTGTCGTACGGCATACCCTGCTTGAGCAGTACATCAGCGCCTTCTTGGGTTGGTGCCACACACAAATCAGCATCCAAATCACCCCACGCCGTGTGTAAACTTACCAAATCAGTGACTACCGTGATAAATCGAAATTGCATATTAAAGGTGCGCCGGGCATGCCCAATAAACCGATTCGCTAAGGGATGCACCGACACCACCAAATCTGGTTTGAAGGCATCGATTGCCCGCCGGATATTGCGTTGTGCCGACAAATAGGCGATTTCCGAAATCGTATCGACCCGCCGCCGCCCATTGGTCAACTGATACAACAAATCCCACAACGGCAACCACCGCGTCGACAAACTATCATACAACCTAGGAGCATTGCGTAAAAACGGCAAACCCGTACTCGTGATTAGGTCAATTGTGCTATATTCCAACCCGTGTGCATCTGGATGTTGCAATAAGGCCGCATGTAAGGCCGCAGCTCCTGAGCGATGTCCACCGCCAGTATCTGAAATTGCAAAAAGAATACGCTTACGCCGACTCATATATGCTCCTACAATTAACCATCATATTGTTACCCAGCTGTTTTTGACAAAAGCCATACTTTATTCATACGACTACACACCACTTATCAATCCACCATATCTCTCTGCTTCTATCCTACCATAACCATTAGCGATATTCTACGTGTTGCGCTGTGTAAAATAACAAACTTCAGCGGCTCTTTTTGTTATCCGGATTTATTTCGCGCACACACCAAAACAGGGGATGTGTTTTGTGTATTTGGGGGATATAAACTACACACCATTTCTACTATAGTTATCGCATCACCTCACCTTAAATGATTTCACTTACAAAAAGGAGGTTTTGTGATGCCCCACCTATCACCCCGCCCCATGCAATCGCCGGCAACCGCAGCCCTCACCACATTACAGGTGACCACGTTTGGGGAATTTCGCTGTCAGATTAATCACACCGTGATTACACCGGCACTATGGCGCTCCCAGCGTGCCACCGAATTGTTTTTGTTGTTGATTAGTGCTGATAGCCATACCCTCACCCGTAGCCATATCGCCGCCCAACTCTGGCCAGAACTCGATCCTATTGCCGCCAACAATAATGTACGTGTGTCGTTATCGCGACTCCGCCACGCCTTATCAGACACCACCACCATCAGTCCACTCATCATCGCCGACAATACCCGTATTCAATTACAAATACCACCGCATAGTACGATTGATATCGATGAGTTTCGGCATGCCGTCAATGCAGCTCGGCGCATTTATGACAATCGCACCGCCCTCCCTCATCTACGCCACGCCGTCGATCTATACCGTGGCGCCTACCTCGCCGACCAACCCATCGCCGACTGGCAATTGACCTACCGCGAACAATCTGCCAACGAATACACCGAAATCGCCCTCCGCTTAGGTCGCGTCCTCCTCGCACTCAACCTGCACCCCGAACTCATTGAACGGATGTGGACGCTGCTGAATCACGATGCCGCCATCGAAGAAGCCCACCGCTTGCTGATGGCGTCGTATCAAGCCACCGGCAATACCGCAATGGTGCGCCGTGTCTATCAATCCTGCCAAATCCTCTTGCTCCAACAACTTGGTACTACCCCTCAACGCGAAACCACCGCCATCTACCAACGGGTCACTGCTGGCTAACCCGTAGCGCACAAATGCGACTCATAGTGATAAAAATAGTCCTACCGCAGGGTGATTGACACCCTGCGGTATAATTACCCCAATGATTACGACATGATGTGGTAAATACAAGAATGAGTTATCTATTTGCGCAAGCACTAACTGATTGGCAAACCGATCAACGCAAACGTCGCCGCCAATTATCACCAGCCACCATTGCATCATATAGTGATGCCTGGCAATCATTTAGTACATGGGCGGCGGCGCAACAGCGCCAATCCACCAGCGACATTGCTAATTCCGATTTAGCCGATTGGATCAACAGTCTGCGCCATTTGGCAGATGGCTCAGTCCAAACGTATAGTCATGGCGTGCTCGCCATTTGTCGCTATCTGGCCGATCGCAAACATCTGACCTGTGACCTTGCGGTGTTGCAAATGCACCTCAGTGACGCATTACCCCGCATGTCACCCGGCCGTGCCCCGGATGTGGCTGATCTACGCCGACTCGTCACGTTTTATGATGCCGAGCTCCCTGCAGGTCCGGCGCACAGCAAAGACGAACGCGAGCGCCTTAGTGGCTTGCGCAATGCCGCGATACTGCATTTGTTATTTTCCACCGCCTCTCGTATTTCCGAAATATTAGCACTGGACGTGAGCGATTTACGTGGTGATCATGGCCAGATTGCCAATCGGGCATCGGTCGTCGGCAAAGGCAACAAACGCCGCACGGTGTTTATTCGTCCGCATGCCCGTACCGCCATCGAACACTACATCCTCGCCCGGCGTACGACATTCCCCCAGACCGAGGCCTTGTTTATTTCGCATGGCCCACGTGGTGCCGGGCATCGCCTCAACCGGGTGGCAGCCTGGAGCATCGTCACCCACGCCTCATTGGCACTTGCTGACACCGTCGAGCAAGCCGGGCGCTTCCGCGAAGCAGGTTTGTTGCGTACCACTACGCCACATACGTTTCGTCATTTTGTGGCGATGTGGCTCCTCAACGAAGGCGTGCAACTCTCTGAAGTATCTGCGTTGCTTGGTCACGCCAACACCCGTATTACCGAGCAATATTATGCCCGCCATACCGACGATCGTTTGGCCGAAGTCCTCGACCAATTCGCCGCTGACCCAATGTAAACGAGATGAGCAGTATTTTTTGGGGCGGGATTGCGCCAATACACATACAAATAATCATCGTTTATTCATCTCCACAAAGTTGAAACATTGCATGGTTCCATGCTATACTCGCCTACAAGGTGATATGTTGCGGTGATATAAGTGAATATTCATCGCATTGTAATGCCTCGCGGCTAGTATGATTCGTATTATTGGGATAGACTAGACTTAATTAGTAAAATATTTTGGATGTATACCAAGTTTCTGTTTGGCACCATACAATCCATCACATTTGGGAGCACTGACTGCATGGTCGATAATCCACGCCAAATACCACAAAACAACGCCGAACAACGTGAGCTCGTCGCCCGCGCCCAACGCCGTCGCCAAGATTTTGTGCGCGTTGATGGGATGACAAGTATCACTGATCGCATTCCCACACTCAATTCCATCATCACCAACCCAGAAGCACTCCTCGAACGCATTCCAGCACGTGTGATAATGCATATTTTGGTGATTGCCATTATTCCCCTCGCGTTGCTGGTAAGCCGCAGTAATATTGTCCAAGTAACCGCAAATCCCATCGTCACCACCAATAGCACCACCAATGACTTCACCGTTGAAGTTGCGCCGTTGACCACCGCACCCGGGGCCGAACAAGGTGACAGTCCCATCTCCGAAAGCGAAGACCTCCCCGTGCCCTTGTCGGTGGTATCACGCAACCAAGTCATGTCTCCAGTCGTTGTGCCCGTAACAGTCCTCGTTGACCGGGCCTTTATGCGCAATGGCCCCGGCACCAATTACGACCCAATTATCCGCGCTGATGCCGGTGCACCGCTCCAAGTTATCGGCAAATATGGTGACTGGTATCAAGTTCGTGAACGCATCGATACCCCAGTCTATTGGATGGCCGGCGAATTACTTTCATTGCCTGATAATGCCGCCAATACGATTTTCGATATTTTTGATAATGAAGTCCCACCCCCACCCCCGCCGCGCCTCGCTAGTGTGCGCGAAGCGGGCCTGACCGTACGCGACGGTCCCGGCAAAAACTACGTTGCCGTCACCACCCTCACCCTCAATGCCAATGTCGAATTAATCGAGCGCTACCAAGATTGGTACCACATCGCCGTTGACAACAACACCGATGGTTGGGTACGCGCCGACTTCCTCGATGCCACTCCCGATGTCGTAAAGCGCGTTATTAACGCTGAAACCATCCCTGATCCCTCACCCGATTTGATTGGCGTCATCACCGGTGATAAAGTCAATTTGCGGCGCGGGCCTGATTCGCGCCATGCCAAAATCGACATGGTAAACAAAGGGCAACGCCTCGATTTGATTGGCAAGTACAAAGACTGGATTCAGGTTAGCTTCAACAAAAAGAAAGCCTGGATCTTTAAAGACCTGCTGAATGTTTCTTCTCACATCCTACGCCGCGTCCCCAATACGACCGACTTCCCCGCCTTGCCCGTCGCACCAGTACGCTCCAAATACACAAACGTATCAACCAGCAGTGATGTCGCCAATATTGCCTTGCAATTTGTGGGGTATCGCTATGTCTGGGGCGGCACCACTCCCAAAAGTGGCTTCGATTGTAGTGGCTTGATGCTCTATGCCTTTAAGCAGGTCGGGGTGAGTGTCCCGCGCTTGGCGGCATCACAATTCAATGCCAGCAATGGCGTGCAGATTAATGGCCTCGAAAATCTCGCACCAGGGGATATGCTATTTTATGTCCGTACCAGCGGTCGGCGGGGCATCACGCACGTATCGATGTATATCGGCGGAGGCAAAATGGTCCACGCCATGACCCCACGCTACGGCGTCCAAGTCTCCAATATCTACGATAAGTACTGGTTAGACCATTATTACGGCGCTGTGCGGATTCGCCGCTAACCCGTCAATCCAAGTCACACACAACCGAGTGGGCCATCTGCCCACTCGGTTTTTTATGCAGAGTCGCGCATTTCTGTGTACACTATAGGCAATCATTATCACGAGCAAAGGATTCACCATGAAGGGTTTGATTTTGAGCGGGGGCAAGGGCACCCGCCTCCGTCCCATCACCTATACCAATGCCAAACAATTAGTCCCCGTCGCCAACAAGCCAGTCCTCTTCCGCGTCATCGAAACCATTCGTGACGCCGGCATCACCGATATTGGCATCATCGTCGGCGATACCGCCGCCGAAGTCGAAGCCGCTGTGGGGAGCGGCGAGCGTTGGGGCGTCAACATCACCTACATCCAACAAGACGCACCGTCGGGTCTAGCCCATGCCGTCAAAATCGCCCACCCCTTCCTCGGTGATGAGCGCTTTGTGATGTTCCTCGGTGACAACTGTATCCAGGGGGGCATATCGGGGCTGATCCAACAATTCCAAAACAGCGATTACCACGCCCAAATCGTCCTCAAAGAAGTCCCCAATCCTCGCTCATATGGCGTCGCCGAACTCAACCCCGATGGCAGTATTTTGCGCCTCGTCGAAAAGCCCAAAGAGCCCAAGTCCAACCTCGCCTTGGTAGGCATCTACATGTTCGACAAAACCATCTGGGATGCCATCGACTCCATCAAACCGTCGTGGCGGGGCGAACTCGAAATCACCGATGCCATCCAAGCCCTTGTCGATAGCCAAAAAACCGTCTTCCCTTACATCCATCGCGGCTGGTGGATCGACACCGGCAAAAAAGACGACATGCTTGAAGCCAATCGCCTGATCCTCGAAGAACTCACCGCCCAACAACTCGGTACCGTTGATGAATCGTCACGCCTGATTGGCAAAGTCATCATCGAAGCCGGCGCTGAGGTCATCAACAGCACCATTCGTGGCCCGGCGATTATTGGCGAAGGCACGCGCATCGTCAATTCATATGTCGGCCCGTTTACCGCGATTTATCATCACTGCATCATCCAAAACAGCGAAATCGAACATTCGATTGTGCTTGAGCATTGTAGTATCAACGATTTGCCTGGTCGCCTCTGCGATAGCCTGATTGGTCGCCACGTCGAAGTCTCGCGCTCGACCCAGCGACCTAGTGCCTACCGCCTCGTACTCGGCGACCATAGCCACGTCGACGTACTGTAGAGCCGCAGGCTGCGGGCTCTCACATAGCCGCAGCCTGCTACGGCTCTACTACTCCATCCCTCCCCACGTCATGAAATGACATGGGGGGTCATCGTGCGCAATCGGACAGATGTATCAGCGACTGATTCACGTCCGCGCTCCACGTTTTTTTCATGAAATAGGATATCAAGCGCGTATGAGCGGTGTCGGCAACCACAGCGCAATACTGCTTTTATTAAATCTGTATAAGAATTCGCACTCAATCCCAGAGAGTGCTAATTTTTGCTTGACAAGTGGCGGTGCATTATCTATAGTTAGTATAGGTTAGCAGTTGAGCTGTTTGACTGCTAAATGTATATATCGCAGATGAGGGGAAGCGTCACTATGGCTGCAAACTTCCGCATCCGACCGTTGGCCGACCGCGTCGTAGTAAAACCGGCCGAGCGCGAGGAAAAGACCAAGGGTGGGTTGTTTATCCCAGACACCGCCAGCAAAGAACGTCCTATGGAGGGCGAAGTTGTCGCCGTCGGCGATGGTCGCCGCACCGACAACGGCCAATTGGTACCAATGAGCGTCAAGACCGGTGACCGTGTCTTGTTTGCCAAGTACAGCGGTACCGAATACAAGGTCGACGAAATCGATTATCTCGTATTGGCCGAAAAAGACATCCTTGGCGTTATCGAGGCTTAATTTACCCGTACAAGGAAGCACTGAGGAGATTACACTTCATGGCAAAGCAGTTGTATTTTAATGAAGAAGCACGACGCGCCCTCAAACGCGGCGTCGATGCTGTCGCTGATGCGGTCAAGACGACCTTGGGACCCCGCGGTCGCAATGTCGCCATCGACAAAAAGTTCGGATCACCCGTGGTCACCCACGACGGCGTAACGGTCGCCAAGGAAATCGAACTCAAGGATCCCTTCGAAAACATGGGCGCCCGCTTGTTGGTCGAAGTAGCCACCAAAACCAACGACATCGCTGGTGATGGTACCACTACCGCCACCGTGTTGGCCCAAGCCATCGTCACCGAAGGCCTCAAGATGGTTGCCGCTGGGCACAATCCGATGATGATCCGCCGCGGTCTCGACCGTGGTGCCGAAGCCCTCATCGCCCGGTTGCGCGCCATGGCCACCCCCATCCGCGACCGCGCCGACATTGCCCACGTGGCATCGATTTCGGCTGCAGACCGCGAAATCGGCGAAATCATCGCCGAAGTGATGGAAAAAGTGGGCAAAGATGGCGTTATCACCGTCGAAGAATCCAAGGGTATTGCCTTTGAAAAGGAATACACCGAAGGTATGCAATTCGACCGTGGCTACATTTCAGCCTACTTTGTCACCAATTCAGAGCGGATGGAAGCCGAGCTCGAAGCTCCTTACATCCTCATCACTGACAAAAAAATCAGCGCCATCCAAGAAATCTTGCCCGTGCTCGAAAAAGCCTTGCAAGTCACCAAGAACCTCGTCATCATCTCAGAAGATATCGATGGCGAAGCCTTGGCAACCTTGGTCGTCAACAAACTCCGCGGCACCGTCAATGTGTTGGCCGTCAAGGCGCCTGGCTTCGGCGATCGCCGCAAAGCCATGCTCCAAGACATCGCCATTTTGACCGGCGGTACCTTGATTAGCGAAGAAGTCGGTCGCAAGCTCGACAGCGCTACCATCGAAGACCTCGGCCGCGCCCGCCGCGTGGTGTCAGACAAAGACAACACCACCATCATCGAAGGTAACGGCAACGAGAAGGCTATCAAGGCCCGTATCGAACAAATCCGCAACCAAATCGAACAAACCACCAGTGATTTCGATCGCGAAAAGCTCCAAGAGCGCTTGGCCAAGTTGGCCGGCGGTGTGGCCGTCCTCAAGGTCGGTGGCGCTACCGAGCCCGAACTCAAGGAAAAGAAGCACCGCGTCGAAGATGCCTTGTCAACTGCGCGCGCAGCCGTCGAAGAAGGTATCGTCCCCGGTGGTGGTGTGGCCTTGATCAACGCCATTCCCGCCCTTGACGACGTCAAAGTCGCCCACGAAGACGAAATCTTTGGTATCCGCATCCTGCGCCGGGCCCTCGAAGAGCCCATGCGTATCCTCGCCCGCAACGCCGGCGAAGAAGGTTCGGTTATCATCGATGCCGTCCGCCGCATCCAAATAGAAAAGAATGACACCAACTATGGCTACAACGTCATGACCGGTGAGTTCATTGACCTCGTCCGTGAAGGTATCATCGACCCCGTCAAGGTAACCCGTAGCGCCGTCCAAAACGCAATCTCGATTGCAGCGCTCATCTTGACCACCGATGCCCTGATCGCCGATATGCCCGAAGAAAAATCCTCAGCACCCATGCCCGGTGGCGGTGGCATGGACTTCTAGTCCATTCCTACCCCATCATTACCGCATCGGTACGCACAATCTGTGCGTGCTGATGCGGTTTTTTAGTACCATCTTTACACCAAAAATGAGATAATCAATTATACTAACGGTATCTTTAAATCCCTTTTCCTCTATTACACGACGATTCGCCATAAATTAAGTGATCCTCATCTATGCGCAAAAGCCGAAATACACTGTATGCACAAACAATGGCATTTGTCACCCGCTATACCAACATTTCTATCCCCAGAACCCATACCACGCGCTGGGTGTTTTGGGTATGTTGTGCGTTTTATCTCTTTACCGCAAGTGGTCATACCTATTCGCCTGATGAAGAAACCATGTACGCCGTCACCCGCTCTATCGTAGAAAACGGCCGGGTTACCATCGATGCGAGTGCCGATCAACCACTAGCCGCCTTACGCACCGGGTTTAGCGGTGGGCGCGTTGCCCCTTATGGCATCCTGCCCTCGTTTATCGCAGTGCCGTTTTATTTTGTGGGGACCCTATTTACACAGCCAGACACGCTCAAACAATGGGATTTAACCCATTTACTGGTATCGCTGGTCAATGTCCCCATCTCGGCAGGATGTGTGGCGCTATTTATGCGCCTCTTGCAACGGCTACGGATGCCCCGTGCCAGTATCCCCATGCTCACGATTACTTATGCGATTGGCTCATTGACCTGGCCATATGCCCGTACATTTTTCTCTGAACCACTCACCGCACTTTTGTTGTTGTGGAGCCTTGAATCAGCAGTCGCTAGCCATAAACGCCTATCGAGCCATACCAGTAGTATCATATTGAGTGGGTTTATGGCGGGATGTATCATGCCCACACGTATCGCAGCCACAGTCACCATTCCGATTGTGTTGCTGTATATCCTCTATATGAGTACCCCCCCAAACCGCCTGCGTACATTTATGCTCTGGTGTGCCGGATGCATTCCGGGTGGGGTGTTGTTTTTGTTCTATAATTTTGCCCGCTTTGATGTGCCGATGGCAACCGGCTATTCGTCTGAAACCAACGCATTTATCACCCCCATCTTGGTTGGGCTCAACGGTTTGCTCATCCATCCCGTCACAGGGTTAGTATGGTATATGCCACTGATGCTGTTTGCGCCGATTGGGGCCTGGCGCTTATGGGTGCGCCGCCCCAATGTGGTAGTGTTGTGTCTCGCCTTAATCACGAGCCATGTAGGACTCTATGCCGGCTGGAATGCCTGGGACGGCGGCGGTGTGTGGGGACCGCGCTTCCTTGTACCCATCGTGCCCTACATCCTCTGTCTCTGTAGCGGTGTTTGGCGCAAACCACAACTCACATTCCATCATGTGGCGTATCCATTACTAGGGGTGAGTATTATCATCAATCTCTTGGGCTGTATGGTCAATTTCAACATCGATAGTAATTTACCCGGTCCCCAGCCGACACCTATTATTACCCATCTGTTGTTGGCTGGTCAACGCCTCACTACCGCAATCACCCCCAATCAGACCTGTACCATTCGTGGTGGCTGGTATGCCAGTGAATTACCGAGTGGCAACTTGGTACAACGCAGTGGCGCTCGTGGCACCATTGAATGCCGGTTGCCCCGACTGAGTGTGGTGCACTTCACCCTTGATGATCGGCGCCCCGACAACGCCCCCAAATCATACCAAGGGCTCGTCATCAATACTGCACCTGCAATGAGGATTCCTAATGGAAAAATCCGCCATATCGATTGGTTGATGCAATATGATCATGCCAACCTAATTATCACCAACAATACCTGGAATCCCAAGCTCCTTGGGTATAGCAATCGTGATGACGAGTTAGGACCAGTATTGATTGACTTGACCGGCACACCCAACCCCATCACCATCGCCAATGCCACCATTATGCCCATACCCACTCCCCCCAAAGAGCGCTGGGCATGGTACTACGACTCCACCAATCAACATGCAGTTGATTGGTGGGGCTGGTATATCCAATTTACCACGCTGGCAACATGGACCTGGTACATCGTCGCAACGTGGGGGGGATTAATAATCGGGTGTTTGCTTCTCGCCTACCGCCGCACCACCCGCGCCCGCAAACCACGCTGACCAGTGATTGGTGCTTGGGTATACAAGCGTTGCACTTCATGTGCCACTGCTACCGCCGCATCGGGCATACCTAAATGCCGAGCCGCATGCCCCATGGTGTCACGCATGGCTTGGTGGCTGAGTAACATCGTCGCATACGTCACAAACTGATTGGCGTCAGCCGCATGCAAACCAGCACCTGCTTGCATCGCAAAAATACGATTGCCTTCTTCTTGACCAGGTGCCTCACCATAAAACACCATCGGCTTACCCGCCGCCATACACTCACTCACTGTCAAACCACCTGCTTTTGAGGCCACCACATCAGCCGCATGCAACAAGTCAGGCAATGCCACAAAATCGTAAATATGCGTCGGGTGTTGCCATGGATATGCCCGTAAATCTTTGGCTAATGCCTGATTACGCCCCGCCACAATCACTAATTGATGGGTAGTCGTTGCTGCATCAAGGGCCCGCGCCATCTCAACCACCGGCCCAATCCCGGCGCCACCACTCAACAACAACAAGGTCGGTAATGATTCATCCCAGCCCAAATTACGCCGCAATAGCGCTTGGGGCGCCCGGGCATACCCAAAGGCCGGATTAATCGGCAAGCCCGTATGCACCACCCGCTGCATGTCAATCCCGCACTTAATCGCTTTGTCACGCACGATTAATGATGGGACTGCCACGCAATCATCGTGGACATTAAACCACGCCCGATGCACATTACCTAAATCAGTGACGACCGTCATTAGTTTGGGTAATTGCCATGGTTTAAAGGTACCCGAAATAATTCGGGTAAGTAATGGATAAACACTGACTACCACTGCGGGTTGATGCGTCATCAATAATGACGCCAACGAGCGCCGGATCGTCCCCGCTAACGAATATTCTAAAAACAAATCGAGCCCCGGCGCATCGGTCAAGCCATGGGCAAATGCATATTGTTCGGGCGAACGATTTACCATGTCCAAATAAAAGCGCTCAGCCCGTTCGAGCGTCCGTGATGCTAACGGATGATGTGCAGGGTTTACGACGATGGTTTTTGCGAATCCACGAACTTGTTGTTCAATCGCAGCAGCCGCACTACGATGTCCACTCCCAGCATCACTGGTCAAAATCATAATCGACGAGGATGTAGTCATTGGCACTCTCTTTTTCACCAAAATTCCGTATACTAAACCTGTGCAATAAATGCACAGGTTTAGTGTAGTCTGTTTATGTTAAGATTTGCTGAACGTTTTATAAGATTTTGGTTCAAGTATTGCGATACCAATGATAGCGGCAATAGGTAAGGTTGTGTAGTACACTATAAATAATCTCTTTGTTTTTAAGGTTGTACATGCTTACCCCCAAACTCTTCCGGCAAACAGTAATCAATCATACCCGCCAGACGCCCCGTATCGACCCCGTATGTCCGCATGCGCCACCCAATGACATGTGTGGTGGGTGTACGTTTCAAGATATTGCCTATGTTGACCAAATCGCCGCCAAAGGCCAAGCCTTGGCCGATTTATGGCAAACGCAGCTCCCCGCTGATATCCCAACGCCTACGGTCATCGCCTCACCCGACCCATTGACGTACCGCACCCGCATGGATTTCATCTCCAGCAAAGGGCGCTTTGGGTTGCGCCGCGGTGGCAAATTCAATTACATCATCGACCTCAGTACCTGCCACCTCATCCCACCAGCCGCCTTTGACATTGCCCAGCAAACCTGGCAACAAACCCAGGCGTTGGGATTGCCCGACTACAATTTACGGAGCCATGAAGGCTTTCTACGCTACATCATTGTGCGCCGGAGCCCCGACAATCGTTATATGATTGTGTTGCTTACTAGTGCGCCAACTGATGAATACACCGTCGCCATGGAACAAGTAGCCCAAACCACCTTGGCACACCCCGATGTCCACAGCGTGCATTGGCTCCGCAACGATGGTCCTTCCGACGTGTCATTTGGCACGCTCTATCGCCACTGGGGCGAAGCATTATTACCAATGCGCGTCGGCGATAATACATTGTTTATCGGCCCAAATACATTTTTCCAAAATAACATCTACTTACTCGATGCCTTGCTCGCTGCCATCAAAACCGCCGTCGGCAATGCCAACCACGTCGCTGATTTGTATGGGGGCGTCGGCACCATCGCCCTCAGCCTCGCCGCCCACGTCGGACAGGTGCATTGTGTCGAATCAGTGGTCGAAAGCATTGAGCTCTGCCATCACAATATTGCAGCCTCCAGCCACACCAATGTGACGGCCGAAGTCGCCGATGTAGCAGATTTTTTACGCACGACAACCCGCATGTTTGATACGATTGTCGTTGATCCGCCCCGTGTCGGATTGGGTGCAGATGTCTGTCGTGAGATTTTGCGCCTCGCCCCGCAAAAATTAATCTATGTTTCATGTAATTCATTATCACAACTCAGTGATGCCGCCATACTTACCGAGGGGTATCGCCTAGTATCGTTGCAAGGATACGATATGTTCCCGCAGACACCGCATTTTGAAACATTGGCTATTTTTGAGCGCCTTAATACCTAAACAGGATGCCCGATGATTCCGATTCGTCCAGACATTCTCTGCCCACGCTGTCGACGCATTAATTCGCGCCGCGCCACCGTTTGCAGATATTGCACCCAGGCCCTCGGCTTTGTCGATGGCAACAACTGTTATTTTTTGGTGCGGGTCATCAAAACCGGCGGCCAAGCCGTTATTTTTGAGGCCATCGATGACAATAGCCACCGCACCTATGCCATCAAAGAAATCGCCTTGCCCCTCGACCCCGATCAAGCCCTTGAGGCCTTCCAACGCTGTGCCGTCGAAGCACGATTACTCGCAACGCTGGCACATCCTGGCATTCCTCATTTTTATAGTTGTATTATCGAAAACGGCCGGGTCTATATCATCATGGATATGGTGCGGGGCACCGACCTCGAAGATGTCTTGCGCCAACGTGGCCAGATGAGTGAACGTGAAGTCCTCTCTATCGCGAGCCAAGTCTGCGATATTTTGTATTATTTGCACCACCAAGCCAATTCCGTCGTGTTCCGCGATGTCAAGCCATCCAATATTATGTTTGACAGCGATGGGTTTGCGACGATGATTGATTTTGGGATTGCCCGCTTTACCAATAGTCAACGTGGGGTCGTGATGGGTACCCCTGGCTATGCGCCACCCGAACAATACCGCGGTGATATTTCTGTGGCATCAGATATCTATGCCCTCGGGGCGACCATGCATCATTTACTCACTGGGCGCGACCCGCGTGGCCAAAAACCCTTCTCGTTCCCACCGGTACGTGACCTCGCCCCCCAGGTCTCGCAGCTCACCGCTGATGTAGTGCAACGTGCGCTCCAACTCAACCCCAACGAACGCTTTCTCAGTGCACTCGATATGCGGGCGGCCATCCGGGCAGTCATTCGGAGCGAAGATACCAACATCCTGCCAATCATCCGTGATACTTCCCCCATCCCTACCCGTGCCATCATTAGCGCGAGTAGTGGCCCCAATATTACCCATGCGCTAGGGGAAGCACAATACACCACCAACGTGATTACGCCATCAGATGCCCAACAACATATCGCTACCAATGAATTATCGTTTGTCCCGCAAGAAGTACCGAGTGCCCCGCCATCACCCACACCCAAAGTCAACAATTCCCCGGCGCGGCGGTCAGCATTTTTCACCCAGCGTATCCTAATTGCAGTCGTATTGCTACTCTGTTTTATCGGCGGCGGGATTTGGTTTTTTCGATCGCCAACCCTCAATTGGCAAGCAAATACGCCGCAACGGATATCGGTGTCACTCACCGTCGACATTGCCACAGATGCCGATATCGATATTGCCTTCGCCAAAGCCTATAGCGACTATATCCGCACCACCTATGGCACCAATATGCAAATCACGAGCACGCCCCATTTCCTTGGGCGACCACCCGAAGCAATACGCCAAAACGCCGATGGCACCACCCACTACCAAGGAATTATCGTCGCCGATATTGCCCCAAAATCACCACAACCCTAATTGCTGACGACTCCCCGCCATTGGCACAATCGTTGGCTGATCAATCAGCCACGGCATGCGCGGATGGTGTGTCATGGCCTGGTAGGCGTCATCGGCAGCGATAGTCAGCATAAACACACGGTCGGCCACCACAATCCCGTGAATACCATGGGTAATCCCAAACCACACCCCTTGTTCGTATCCCGCAGTGACGGGGATGTAGACAAACTGGGGGTGGTGGCGGTGCCATTTGCCTGCAGCGATACTTTCTTTTTGAGCCCAACCCGTGGCAGGTAATCCCGCTACTTCGTTGCGATTACCCCAGCGCCGTAATCCGATTGTTCCCGTCGCAAATTGTACGGGTAACACGGGCATCCCCACCCAATAACGCACCTCATACTCCCCTAAAGCAGTAGCCACTGGTGTCGCTGACACGAGCAGTGGATCGTGCGTATCATGCCAAGAAAAACGGGCTGCACCACACATGGTTTACCTTACTTATGCCAATCTAGGCAGTACATTAATTGATTGTTTGACAGTGTATTCATATCAACAAGTGCCAAAACAGTGCAATCGATTTGTGGTTTTAATTCATTGTACCGTTTTGGTAGAAGCCATTTTATCATTACAGCAAGATATTTGTGCCTACGCACTGCAATTTTGAGATTACCACGTACTGAATTGCGTTATCACTATCGGTAATCAATTTTGCACTGACATTGACCATGCACATTGTGAGATTGACAGCGTTATTCAACGCCATTGGCATAACATTCATGAAATCCTCGAGCCCGAAAATGTTGATTCGCATCACAAAAAATGCACTTAGTTTGGAAGCATAACCAGTAATAATCTACCAATGTAGTGACTACTAACGTCACAACATTACTCATAAAAATAATGTGCACTATTATTTTTTGCTTACGTTAAATAAGTACGTATAACCACATTATTAAACCATTACAGACGTGCCGTTACTATCACCATGCATTAAAATAATTATGTTTGTGTATCACAATAATGTGCAAAAAAATTCTGTGTGTAGATTTTTAATCATTTATTTTTGGTCTTTCTTATAAGGAATATGGTGTATTTGATGGCAAATACATCACATTATCGGCACAGAATTTGGTGATGATAGAGCGCCTATAACGTTGTAGTATTTCAAGAATAAGAATATTGCCAAAATGTCTAGCGAATATACCATAATGTAAAATAAAAATATTTATTATTTTTATGTAAAAATTGCGTAATTTGGGTGGCAAATTACACTAATTTTGATACGATTGGTTGCGTTTAGGGTGGTTTATTACGGCTGCCGAACAGACACCCGCGATGACGTTTGGGTACGGTGAGGGTAGGATTTAGCACAGAAGAACATCAACGGCACAGAATGACATTTGTGGTCAGCGACATCGACTAATACCAGCACCGAAAACAAGAGCCTGGTGACGGCATGCCCATGCCCACTAGAATAACACTAACCAATTTCATATATTTTTTTGCTACATTTGGTGATATGGGTTTTATAAAATACAATAACATATGTATGTAATTTTGCGTGTAAATGTATAGTCAAAAGGCAATGTGTAAGGATTGCTAATGAATGTAGGTGGTGAAAAAATATTGGACAGTAGGTAGTTGCACGTGTTCCAGCGAGTAATATTGCACATGGTGGTTTTGTTGGGGGCACAAATGACGCCGGCAATGATTGCCCTCAACGAGCAAAGCATAGTAATAAAGTGGTCTTGACAAAACAAGTGAAAGAGTGTATCTTTGCATATATTAATTTAGTTTTAATGTTGCATAACAGTACAGTAAAACTATTTTATGTTGTTTTTAATTTGCGTAGGGATTGTTTGTTGTGCCAAAATATGCTAGGGTAATCTAGCAGTTGATGATTGGAGGTGTTTTGACGGACCTCAGTGTCAGAACTAGCATCAATATACACCCCAAATGCTCGCAAATCGCAAACAGATTCGTTAAAAGCTATGAGTATATCCCTTTAATAGTAGATCATACTCATAAGTCAATCTAAGGAAAAGGTAAGATGAATTTACTACCCGAATTGTTGTCATCACAGTACGCACTGGTATACAACATCCTGAGTTTCACTATTGCCTCTATGGGCGCTTCATTCGTGTTTTTCTTGATGGTCCGCCAACAAGTTGGTGTTGCGTATCGTCCAGCCCTTCTTTTCTCTGCCTTGGTTGTCGGTATTGCTTGTTACCACTACTTCCGGATTTTCGATAGCTTTGAATCAGCATATGCATTGGCTGATGGCGTTTACAAGCCAAGCGGCAAGCCTTTCAATGATGCGTATCGCTATGTCGACTGGTTGTTGACCGTCCCCCTATTGTTGGTGGAATTGGTCGCTGTATTGCATCTAGCCAAAGACCTCGGTCGCAAAATACTCGTGAACCTCATCATTGCAGCCGTGTTGATGATTGGTTTGGGATATATTGGCGAAGGCGAGCTAACAAACATGACGACTCGCGCCATCTGGGGCACGTTGAGCAGCATTCCGTTTGCGTACATCCTGTATGTGCTTTGGGTTGAATTGGGCACACAGGTCAAAACCCAGAGTGAGACCGTGCGTGGTTTGCTCAAAATTACCCGTGTAGTACTCCTTGCGACTTGGGGCGTTTATCCGATCACCTACTTATTGCCCATGCTTGGTATCGATATTCAATCCTCAGTGGTTGCGATTCAAGTAGGGTATGCGTTGGCAGACGTGGCCGCCAAATGTGGCTACGGCTTGTTGATCTTTTTCATTGCTCGCGCCAAGAGCGAAGAAGACGGCAGTTTGCCAGTAGCTTTGCCAGTAGCATAGTCAGTCTCCGTTTGAACCTAGGCTTTCACTATATGAAAGCCTAGGTTCATCGTTTAGAAAGCAGAATTAGCATGATGAGACAACAACCGTGGCTGAGACTATTGGGTAGTGTCGTCGTTGGTGCAGTGCTTGGCGGTTTGTTTGGTGTCGTGTTTGGCTGGATCGCTTCTTGGTTTTCAAATGGTCCTGATGTATGGCAAGGTATCCGCGAATCTGCGCCATGGTTCGCAGTGATGGGTATCGTTGCAGGGTTCTTGATGAGCATTGAAAAGCAGTAATGTTGATAATTGGCAAAAAATATCCTCCGTGCACTGAAACAGTAATTAATCAACGAAAAATACAATACCTACGCTAAAACCCCAGCCCACCACGTCATTCCATGCCGGTTGCAATGGCAACCGTAGAGACGTAGCAGGCTGCGTCTAAATTTTTGGATTAACCCAAACTCAGGGTATACTAGTACATGTAAAAACAGGCTAGTGTATTGATAGTAACGGTACTACAATGAACGATTTTGTGCATCTTCACGTCCATTCCGAATACAGCCTGCTCGACGGCTATGCCACCATCAACGGCATCGTCAAACGTGCCGCCGAGCTGGGCATGGACAGCATTGCCGTCACTGACCACGGCGTCATGTACGGCGCAATTGATTTTTATAATGCCGCCAAAAAAGCCAACGTCAAACCGATTATCGGGCTCGAAGCCTATATCGCACCAAAAAACCGCACCGACCCTACCCAACGCGGCTCACGGAATTATAATCACCTCCTTTGCCTCGCCACCGACATGACCGGCTATCGCAATTTGGTCAAACTCACCACCAAAGCCCACCTCGAAGGAATGGGCTCCAAGGGGATTTTTGCGCGGCCGCGTATCGACCGCGAATTGCTCCTCAATCACCACGAAGGCTTGGTTGTCACCTCGGCCTGTATTGCCGGTGAAGTCGCCCAATACATTCAATCACGCCAACCCGAAAAAGCCCGCGAGGCTGCGGCTTGGTTCCGCGATTTACTCGGCCGCGATCGCTACTTCCTCGAACTCCAGCTCCACGAAAACACCCCCGAGCTCGAAGAAATCAACGACGAACTCATCAAAATTGGCCAAGAATTGGGCATCCCCCTCGTCGCCACCTGCGACAGCCACTTCATCAATGCCAGCGACCTCGATGCCCACCGCATGGTGATGGCCATGGGTTTCAACATGACCCTCAACGAGCTCTGCACCAAAAAATACGACATGGACGAGAGCTACCATATTTTGTCAGCCGATGACATCTGGAAACGCTTCAAGCGCTATGGTACCGCACCCATCGAAAACACCCGCCGTATCGCTGATATGGTCAACCTCAAGCTCGATTTCGGCAAAATCCAACTCCCTGCCTTCGAAATCCCCGCCGGCTACGACGCCTCATCCTACCTACGCTCTATCTGCGAAGAAGGCTTGGTACGGCGCTTCAGCGGCAGTGTGCCCCTCGGCTACCCCGAACGCTTGATGTATGAGCTCGATGTCATCAACCAAACCGGCTTCCCCGACTACATGCTCATCGTCTGGGACTATGTGTCGTATGCCCGCCGCAACGGCATCCCTTGTCTGCCCCGTGGCTCGGCCGGCGCCTCGCTGGTGCTCTACTGCTTGGGGATTACCGACGTAGACCCCGTCGCCAACAAACTACTGTTTGAACGTTTTTTGAGCCCCGAACGACTCGAAATGCCTGATATCGACGTCGACTTTGCCGATACCCGCCGTGGCCAAGTCCTCGATTATATTGCCGCCAAATACGGCCGCGAAAATACCGCCCAAATCATCACGTACGGCACACTGGGCGCCAAAGCGGCCATCCGTGATGTGGGTCGGGCCCTCGATGTGCCATTGTCGGAAGTCGACCGCATCGCCAAACTCATCCCCAATACCCCCAACATCACCTTGCGCGATGCCCTCGAAAAAGCCCCCGAATTCAAGCAGCTCTACGAATCAAGCGACGAAACCAAACAAATCATCGATTGGGCCCAACGCATCGAAGGGCGCATGCGCAACGTCGGCACCCATGCCTGTGGCGTGGTGATTAGCCGCAACCCACTCGACGAAGTGGTGCCACTGCAACGCACCACCAAAGACGAAAACTCGCTGATGGCCGCCTATGAAGGCCCCACATTGGCCAAAATCGGCCTGCTCAAAATGGATATCCTCGGGCTGACCAATTTGTCGGCGGTGGCCGAAACCCTGCGCTACATCGAGCTTTCCACCGGCAACGCCATGCAACTAGGCGACATCCCCCTGACCGACAAAAAAACCTTTGAGTCGCTGAGTAGCGGCAATACCGTCAATGTATTCCAGCTCGAATCTGCCGGTATGGTGCGCTACCTACGTGAACTCAAACCGACCCGCGTCGAAGACATCTACGCCATGGTGGCGCTCTATCGCCCGGGTCCGCTCGAACAAATCCCAGTCTACATCCAAAACAAAAACAATCCCAAGGGGATTAAATACCTCCACCCGATTCTCAAGCCCATCCTCGAAGACACCTACGGCGTCATCGTCTACCAAGAGCAGATTATGCAACTGCTCCAGGTCATCGCCGGCTATACCCTCGGCCAAGCCTATATCGTCCTCAAAGCCATCGGTAAAAAACAAAAAGAGATAATGGCGGCCGAAGAACCACGCTTCAAAGATGGCTGTCTCAAAAACGGCTTGACTAAAGAGCAGTCTGAGACGTTGTGGGACTTGATTCAACCCTTCGCCGGCTACTCGTTCAATCGGCCCCACGCCACCTTGTACGGCTTGTTGTCGTACCAGACGGCCTACCTCAAAAACAACTTCTCGACGGAATACATGGCTGCTGTCCTCAAAGGATCGGCTGGGCAAATCGAAGATGTGGCCAAAACGGTCAACGAATGCGCCAAACTAGGCGTAGCGGTACTGCGGGCTGACATCAATGCTAGCCAAGCCGACTTTACCATTGAGCGCGTCAATGACTCCGTGGTAAGTGGCGATATCCGCTTTGATCGCGGTGTGCGCTTTGGGCTAGCCGCCATCAAAAACGTCGGCGAAGGCCCGGTCGAAGCCATCATCGCCGCCCGGGGCGCTACGCCGTTTAGTAGCCTAGCTGACTTTGCCGATCGCGTCGACCAAAAACTCATCAACAAACGCGTGATTGAAAGTCTGATTAAGGCCGGCACCTTTGATTCGTTGACCGGTACTCGGCGCCAAAAACTGGCCGTGATTGACCAAGTACTCGATGCCGCTAGTGGTGCCCAAAAAGCCCGTGCCAGCGGTCAATCGAGCTTGTTTGATTTGATGGGCACCAGCGATAGTAGTGCGACGCCAGTTAATGTGGCCGCCGTCCAATTCCCTATCTTGCGTGAATCCCGCGAAGACGACCGTGAAATGCTGGCCTGGGAAAAAGAACTGCTCGGCATGTACGTCTCGGACCACCCAGTCGTCCAAGCCTTGCGCGACGTCGATTTAAGTGACGTCACCTCACTCGGGGCGGTCAATGACGAAATGGTCGGCCAATCACTGACCTTTGCGGGGATGCTCAGTGCCTCCAAAACCGTCACCACCAAAAAAGGCGACAGCATGTTTGTGGGGGTCTTTGAAGACCTCACCGCCAGCATGGAATGTGTGGCCTTCCCCAAATCCTACGAAAAATTCCGAGCGTTGCTCCACGACGACTCCGTTGTGCGCATCATCGGCAAACTCGACCGCCGCAATGATGGCATGCAACTGATGATCGACAAAGTCGAAGCCATCATCCATAACGACGAACCCGCCGCATCACCGGCTGCCCAAACCCGCACTGCACCAGCTCCGACGAACTCGGCACCGGTAAATCCCGCACCAGTCAGCCAATCCCCTGCCACACCTCCTTCCGTGAGTCATACGACACCACCTACAGGAAACACCATGTCAGAGCAACGCAAATACGGCGCCGCCAATCACGGCGCCCACGATGTCATCAAGTCACCCAGCCGGGCCGCTGTATCGACACCCAAACCGGCACCAGCCCCCGTCGCACCCGATCCCAGTGGCCCCCAACAGATCCTCCGCCTCTACTTCCCGCTGTTTGACAATAACGACCACGCCGTCCAATTTATGAACGAAATCTACGCTCTCACCGAACACTTCCGTACTGCTGATGGCGGTGAAGCCGTCTTGATGATTCATTTGCCTGTCGAACAACGCAATGTGGTGCTCCGTATGCGTGGCACCGTCCGCGACCCCATCAACCTGCGCGATATCCTGCGCAACAAAGTAGGCCACGATGCGATTGTGCTCGAATCAGCCTAATTGCACTACTTTTGTTATACTTCCCAAAAATCTGTGCAAACCCTCGTGTCAATAAGATTGCACGAGGGTTTTACTATCTAATCTCTCCCGGTTTTAGGATTTCTTCAACATGTACTTTTTTTCACATAAAATAACCTTTCCCTAAATCATCCAATTCCATATTCAGTATTTGCGTAAATTTCGTCTTTTTTAATAGGCGGATTGTCAATTCAAGTGCGACAACGGGTGGGTAAATGAATCCTGTGCTGA
>JBBAWW010000031.1:0-11447 GCA_040397035.1 Roseiflexaceae bacterium
ATCACAACCGGCATGGAATGACGCTAGGGGTGAGGTGTTTTGGCGTAGGTATTGAAATATTGTGTTAAGTCATTAATAGAATAATCCTATCAGATTTAACGCTATTTTGTCAAACTTCAATACCCACGCCAATCTAGGCGGCTCGTTGGTTGGGTGGCGGTGCATTGATACGCCCAAGTGCTAAATACGAAGGATGAAATATAAAGTCGGCAGGAGGAAGTAACGGAGGTAGTCAATAAAAATCAGTAGCGATGATTTCATACTTCAGACTTCACGTTTCCTCCGTCGTTTTGTGTTGGTGCGTTAGTGACCACAGTCGTTCTGTTCCGCTAGCGTATATTACACAGGGCACCGAGTGCGGAGTCGCTTCCCCCACGTCATTCCATGACCACAGTCATGGAATTTCCTATCGAGCGCCCCCCCGTCGTGTGCCTATGCGGTGGTAAGCCACGGAGATTCCACGCGACGGTTGCCAAGACAACAGCGCGCACGGAGGCTCCCCACCCCCAGCGTCATTGCATGGGCGCGGCAGCGAACGTGCAATCTCCTACTGTGCACTACTGACCATTTGGCTCACGCGGAGTCGCGGAGCGCACAGAGGTGATCTTTGTTTGATGTGCACAGAGGTGATCTTTGTTTGATGTGCGTCGATTGATGTCGACCAATGCGATATGCCCGTTATTTGGCGCGCGCGGAGTCGCAGAGGGCGCGGAGGCTCCCCACCCCCAGCGTCATTGCATGGGCGCGGCAGCGAACGTGCAATCTCCTACGGTGCACTACTGACCATTTGGCGCATACAGGGCACGCGGTAGGATTATCATTATCTCGCACAGCGCACACAGAGGACGCGGAGATGATTTTTTGATGGCGGTGCGTCGATGCATGTTTGTCAATGCGATATGTCGATTTGGCTCACGCGGAGGCGTGGAGGGCACGGAGGCGTTTTTTATTGGTTGGGGCGGTTGATTGATGTGCGCCAATGCCATATGTCGATTTGGCTCACGCGGAGGCGCGGAGGACACGGAGTGGGTGCATGATTCGGCGTAGCAGGCTGCGGCTCTACTTCACACTTCCTACTGCAAAGGTGGCAATGGTACAATACCCTTCGATTCAAAAAGGAGGCTGCATGACCACGGCGATTACGGTCACCAATTTGTGTAAATATTACGACGTCCCCGAGCGCGAGGCTGGCCTCGGCAACGCCGTCAAAAGTCTGTTTGTGCGCAAAAATCGCACCGTCAAAGCGGTCGACGGCGTCTCGTTCACGATTCCCGCCGGCGAAGTGGTGGGCTTCTTGGGGCCCAATGGCGCCGGCAAAACCACCACCCTCAAAATGCTCTCGGGCTTGCTCCACCCCACCAGCGGCCAGGTCGATGTGCTGGGCTATACCCCCGCCCAGCGTCATTATGACTACCTGCGCCAGATGACGTTGGTGATGGGCCAACGCAACAACCTGGTCTGGGATCTGCCCGGCGCTGATTCGTTTGCCCTCAGTCGCACCATTTATGGTATCGATGCGGTGCAATTCAATCAAACTCGCGACGCCTTGGTCGAATTACTCGAATTGCAACCATTGCTCACCAAACCGGTGCGTAATTTGTCGTTGGGCGAGCGCATGAAAATGGAGTTTTCCTTGGCGTTGCTCCACCGCCCGCAAATCGTCTTTCTCGATGAACCCACCATTGGCCTCGACGTCAGCATGCAAAAACGCATCCGCCAGTTTGTAGCCGAATACAACCAGCGTTATGGCGCCAGCGTGATTTTGACCAGCCATTACATGGCCGACGTCGAAGCACTTTGTAAGCGGGTGATTGTCATCCACCACGGTACGATTATTTATGATGGGGCACTGAGTGATTTGGTGCGCGATTTTGCGGCCAACCGCATCATCAGCATCCGCACCAGCGCTAGCGCCGCCCAGCTCGGCCAATACGGCACGGTGGTGGCGCACGACGATGGCCAGCTGAGCATCACCGTGGCCAAACAACAAGTACCGGCGGTGGCGGCGCAACTGCTCAGCCACTACGACATCAGCGACATCGCCATCGGCGAGCCACCGATCGACGATGTCATCGAAGCCTTGTACGCCGCCAACGCCCGCCCAGCCTAGCTGCCCCACTGCCGGCGCAAGCTGGCCAAGCCGGTCACCACGTCGGCATGCAAATCGGCGCCGTAATGCGCTTCGATGGCCATGGCGCCCTGATAATCCATGGCGTGCAGGGCGGCGAAATAGGCGGTGAAATCGTCGCCGGCAGTACCGGGCACGGTGCGGGTCGCTTTTTCGGCGATATGGGCATGGCGAATCGAAGCCGCGAATTTGCTGATTTGATTGGCGGGCTCATCTTCGCGCAACATGTGATAAATGTCGGTCAACAGCTGGATGTTGGGGTGACTGGCAGCCACCACCACCGCCGCCCCTGCGGCCAACGAATTGATGAAGTTGCATTCGCCGCGATTGAGTGCTTCGACTACAATGGTCACGCCGTTTTTGGCAGCCAAGCGGGCAAATTGCTGGAGCAAGCTGATGAATTGTTGTTGGGCGCGGGCGACATCCCAGCCCTCCGGGATTTGACGTGAGCCACCACTACCTAGCACCAGCGTGGTAATGCCCAATTCTCCCGCCCGCCCACAGGCCGTGTCGGCGTATTGGAGCAAGGTAGCCATGTCGACATCGGGTCCTACGCATTTGAGGGTGGCTGGCAAAAACGCATTAGCGGCGATCACGGGCAGTGGGGCGGCTTTGACGGCCGTACGGGTCGCCACGAATTCACTGGCTGGCGCGAGGGGCATCAGCAAGCGCTGGATGTTTTCTTCGATGAAGTCGATGCCGGTGTCGGCCAGCAGGGCGGCATTGGTATAGGCGGTACAGACGCCAAATTGAATCATATCAGTCAGCTTTCTATTGGGGAATGGCACAATGCACAGGGGTGTGCCCTGATTATAAGGGAAGTCATGCAGCAGTTATTCAGCGTATACACCAAAATGACCAGTACCAGCACGCAAGTGATGTTGCAATATCGCTTGACCAATATTTTTTGGTTGCTGGGGATGGTATTTGAGCCCCTGATCTACCTCGTGATGTGGAGTAATGTAGCCGACACCCAAGGGGGCAGTGTGGCCGGCTACAGCGTCGCCAGCCTGACCGGCTACTACATCGCCTGGACGTTGGTGCGGCAGTGGAACATCGCCTTGACGCCCTTTGGCTTCGAGCAGCGCGTCCGCCAAGGCCAACTCACGCCCCTGCTGTTGCGCCCGTTGCACCCCTTCCACTACGATTTGGCCGACTTCATCGCCTTGCGCATCGTCGGCACGCTCTACTGGATCCCCATCGGGGTGGGTTTGGTGTGGTTGTTGCACCCCCAGCTCAGTGGCGACCCGCTGGTGATTGGGCTGTTTTGTATCAGCTTGGTGCTCAGTTTTTTGATGCGGTTTGTGTTGGTGTATGCCTTGGGGATGGCGGTGTTTTGGACCACCCGGGTCAGTGCGATTTTTAATCTCTATTTCGCCATCGAAACGATTTTGTCGGGGCGCTTGGTACCCCAGGCCTTGTTGCCAGACTGGGCGCAAGCGCTGGCCAATGTGTTGCCGTTCCGCTGGAGTTTCGGCTTCCCCATCGAAATCATCATCGGCAAGCTGAGCCTCAGCCAAATCCTAACCGGCATCGGCATTCAGTGCGCCTGGGGGCTCGGCGCAGCCATCGTGTTTGGTTGGTTGTGGCGTAGCGGCATCAAGCGTTATAGTGCAGTAGGAGCCTAAATCATGCGACGTGCTGTTTCGTTGGCGTGGCACTACTTCCGCCTCGCTGTCATGAATGAACTCCAGTACCGGCTGAATTTTTTTATCCAGTTACTCGAATCGGCCATCGCCTTGGTGACCGCATTGGTGGTGCTGGCGCTGGTGTATAGCCATACCGACAGCCTAGGGGGCTGGAATCGCTACGAACTCCAAGCCTTGCTAGGGGTGTATACCGTGCTGATGGCGGTGATTCGCGTCAGCATGCAGCCCAACATTGAGCGTTTGATTGGCGATATTCACCAAGGCAACTTTGATTTTGTGCTAACCAAACCGATGGACGCCCAATGGCAGGTCAGTATCCGCGAAGTGCGGGTCTGGCAACTGATCGACGTGGTGGCAGGATTGCTGATTGTGGCTGATGCGGTGTGGCGCTTGGGGAACCAGATTAGCCTGTGGCAGGCCGGCTTGTTTGGGGTGACGCTGTTGCTCGGAATTGCGATTTTGTATGCAGTGTGGATGTTGATAGGCTGTATTGCGTTTTGGGCGATTCGCATCGACAACGTCTTTGAGTTGTTTGACAACGTGGCCTCAGCGGGGCGCTTGCCTGTCACTATTTATCCGGGCTGGATGCGGATTATTTTGACCTATATTGTGCCGATGGCCTTTGCGGTCACGGTGCCCGCCCAAGTCATTACCGCCCGCATCGACGCAACCACCGTGCTCATCCAAGCCGGGGTGGCTTTGGGGTTCCTGGTGCTGTTGCGGGTCGTGTGGCGCTGGTCGCTGACGCAGTATAGTGGGGCCTCGGCGTAGAGGCGTCATTCCATGGCGCCCTTACGCCGAGCATGGCGCCCATGCGGCAATCCATGGCGCCCTTACGCATTCCATGGCGCCCCTACGCATTCCATGGCGCCCATGCGCATTCCATGGCGCCCATGCGGCAATCTTCCTGTGGCCGGCACGGAGATTCCACGCTATGGTTGCCAAGGCAACCGGCATGGAATGACGCAGGGGTGGGTGCACTTCCTACTTCCGACTTCACACTTTCTACTTCATTTCCGGTATATACCCCAACCAGATGAGCGCACCCACCACCCCTAGCACCAACAACAATACAACCACCACCCATCGCCCCGTGTGACGCGCCGGTGCAGACGGCGGCGTGGCATAGCTATAGGGCGGCGCCACCTGGGTTTGGCGCAGATGATTGGTCAGTTGCCGGGCGGTATCGGCGCTGGTGCGTTGGAGCGCCGCAATCTGTTGGTGGGCATCGATGAGTTGTTGGTGCATCCCTGCCAATTGTTGGTTTATGACTGCCAGCTGTTGCGTCAATTCTGCGATGTGTGCATCATGCAGCATCACACTTTCGTGTACGGTACGCAGTTGTTGCATTGCCATGTCACGTATATTGTTGGCTTCGTGCAATTTTTGGATGTCGGCATGGAGCGTTGCAATCTGGGCACTCGTTTCTTGTTTAGTATCACTCAACGCCCCAAAAATTCCCGTTAGCAATGACGATTGATCCTGCTGAATTTGCGTGATGTGGTCATATAATTGAGGAATTTTTTGATTAGTAATTGTCGTTAGTGCAGTGTCTAATTGAGGCACTACGGTATCGATTTTTTGTTGTATGTCTTGGATTGCGGTCGATTGTTGTGCTTGGGCATGCTGTTGTTGGGTTTCAATATGCGTAGTTAGCTCAGATTGCGTCTGATAGACTCGTAATTGAGCCTTAATAAACTGCAATTGCATTATGGTCAATCTGGCATAAAAAGGTTCGGGCAAGCGCTTAATACAATTGATAATCACCTCTGTCATCGCACCATATCGCTCAATCGGTACTGTACGTTGATGCGCCCATATATTGCGCGTATCGCGTAATTCACGTAATTCTTTACGAAATGGCAACACCAATACATTAGGAAGTTTCTCAACCACTTGGTTACGGTTTTCGCACAAAAACAACTTCGGTACATATCCATCTGCTGTTTGACGCAACCCACCATCTTCCATCAACAAATAAATAATTGCATTCACATCGAGTACGATATTTCGTTGGGCATCATAATCAATAAACACTGCGCCTTGTCCATTGGCATGCAAGCTATTCATATGGGCAGCAAACTGCGTACCAAAATATTTGCGCATCGCCTGTACGATATACGGCCCATAGGCATCACGAAACAACGTCAAGGCATGATTAAACTGGGTGTGAGCGAGTTCTTGATATGATAAATCAGTCATATAATTGCTCTCATAAAAACCAAATGTCTATTTAGTATAAATCTGGCAGTTGATTATTTATTTGTTATTTTTGCCAAAAAGCGGTACCTGCGCATTGCAGGTACCGCTGTCGCGACCAGCTTTACGCCGCTGGGGGCGTAGCGGGTGGGGTGCGGCGTGCCAGCCAGCGCCGGCGCAGATAGCGTCCCAAAAAGAAGAGTGGCAACCAGACCGGCGTCCAAATCACGGCGGTAATCAGAAACGAACCGAGGCCTTGGGCAAAGTCCAGCAGGCTGCGCAAGGCGGCGCGGGCATCTTCACCCGGCTGCCAACCTTCGGGGTTGACGATAGGGGTGGTGGGAATGGGTCGGAGTTCGACGGTGAGCGACGACAAGGCCGCGTTTTCGCGCAGGTAGCGCATCTGGCCCGTCACTTGCTCGAGCTGGCTCTGGACGTCAGTCAAGGCGGTATTGACGGCCACGGCGTCTTCCACTTTGTCGGCTTTCTTGAGCAGCTCGAGCAAGCGGTCGCGGGCTGCCGTCAACGACGTCAAGCGCCCGGTCAAGTCGACGTATTCCGAAGTGACGTCGCTGCCCGACATACTGCGCGACAACACCTTGTGGGCCGTTTTTTCGGCGGCCGTAATCGTGGCGTCGAGTTGATCGCTGGGGATTTTGAAGGTCAAATAGACCACGAAATCTTGATCGCTGCCCGACGACGACGAACTAAGCACGAAGCCTTTTTGGCCATTGACCATGGCGCGTAATTGTTGGTCGACGGCGTTGACATCACTGACCTGCATGACCAAACTGGCATCACGTACCACCAGTCGCTCACCCGGTTTGAGGGGGTCGGTCGAGCCGGTGCCACTGGTGCCGGGCATGGAGCCAACGGCATCTTTGGACATGACACCAGGATTGCCTGCTTCGGGCATGGCGGGAGCCGAATCGTACGCTGGCTCCATACCAGCACTCGAATCTGCGGTGGTGCTACTGCTGCCACAGGCAGCCAGTAACAGGGTAAGTCCAAGCAAAATAAAAATACGTCGCATGGCATTTCCTTTTGATGAAATAAATCGACGATGAGCATAAATACCGTATCACACCTGTGATAATACCATGACGCTCACAATTGCAAAAGGTTTTAATGGTCGCCCATCCAACCCGCCAAACACGCACCCCCTCGGCGCTGAATTCACGTTATAATGGGTATGAAGGTTTGCGTCTACCAAGGGGGTCACCATGGCGACACAGGCACTCTACCGGCGTTATCGCTCCCAAACATTTGACGAACTTATTGGGCAAGAACATATCGTCCGTACCCTGCGCAATGCGATTGTCGACGGGCGTATCGGTCATGCCTATTTGTTTACGGGACCACGTGGCGTAGGCAAAACCACCGTGGCGCGCTTGCTTGCCAAAGCGGTCAACTGCTTGGCCGAGCCCAGTGAGCGCCCCTGCGGCACCTGTAATATGTGTGTGGCCACTGCCGAAGGCAGTGCCGTCGACGTCATCGAAATGGACGCCGCCTCGCATACCAGTGTCGACGACGCCCGCGAAATCATCGAGCGCGTGCAATTCCGCCCCGCCCTCGGTCGCTACAAAGTCTATATCATCGACGAAGTGCACATGTTGTCGACGGCGGCTTTCAATGCGTTGCTCAAAACCCTCGAAGAACCACCCAACCATGCAATTTTTGTATTGGCCACCACCGAAATCCACAAAGTGCCAGCTACGATTTTGTCGCGTTGTCAGCGTTATACCTTTAACCGCCACAATGTCAGCGACACCGTCAATCATTTGCGCCAAATCGCCATCACCGAAGGCTATCACATCGAAGCGGGCGTCGCCGAGGCCATCGCGCGGGCGGCCACCGGCAGTATGCGCGACGCCTTGAGTATTTTTGACCAACTGATGTCGTATGGCAGTGGCCAGGTCAGCATGGCGATGGTGCAAGGCTTGCTAGGGGTGACCGCCGCCCAAGAAGTCATCATTTTGGCCGAAGCGTTGCTCAACAGCGATGTGGCCAGTGCCTTGCAAGTAGTGGCCCGGGTCGCCAACCAAGGCGCCGATATGCGCCAGTTTAGTCGCGATATCGTACAACACTTGCGCCTCGTGATGCTGGTCAAAGCCGACCCCAATGGTACCACCATCGAAGCCGCCGAAAGTGAAGCCGATGCCGTACGCGACCAAGCCAAACGCGCCCAAATGGGCTCGTTGGTCTATTGGTTGCGGCGCATGAGCGAACTCGACTACGAATTGCGCACCAGCCCCTACGGGCAGTTGCCCCTCGAATTGGCGGTGGTCGAAGCTATCGTCGGGCCGCCAGTCAGTAGCGCGGCACCTGCACCAGCCCCAGCGAGTCGCCCTGTCGCACCACCTAGTGCGGCACCCGTCCGTCCGAGTGGCGGTGAGGTACCCCGGCCCAGTACCCCCGCACCCACGCCGGCACCCACCCCACGCCCCATGGCACCGAGTGGACCAGCTGCCACACCACCCAGTCTTGAGCAGCACAATGAACCAGCCCCCACACCAGCCCCCGTGCCCGCCAGCGCCCCTTTGGGCGACCGCAGCCCGCTTGGCGATGTGACTGATTTACTCGAGCGCTGGCCGGCGATTATCCGTGATTTGCGCTCCAAAAGTCGCAACCTCGAGGCCTTGATCAAAAGTGGCATCGCCCCCATCGATATCCAGGGCACGGTGATTACGCTCAAAGCCGACAACGAATGGTTGCTCAACAAAATCCAAGAGCGCAACAATGTCACCATCCTCGAAGAGGTAATCACCCGCTATGCCGGCGTCAGCTATACCATCCGCAGTGTGGCCGAGGCCGCCAAGCGCGACGGCGGCAGCGCCCTACGCGAGCAGATCCGCGATACCACCACCAATCCGTTGGTGCGTGCCGCTATGAATGTGTTTGACGCAGATGTCGTCAGCATCGAAACCCCCGATCAAGGAGAAACCGTATGAACCCCCGTCAAATGCAACAAATGGCCATGCAGATGCAACGCCAAATGGCCAAAATCCAAGAAGAACTCAAGACCGTCGAAGTGGTGGGCAGTGCCGGTAGCTACATCACCGTCACCGCCAATGGCCACGGCGAAATCCAAGCCATCAAAATCGATCCCCAGATTGTCGACCCCAGCGACATCGAGACCCTACAAGATTTGCTGTTGACGGCAGTCAACGATGCCGCCAGCAAAGCCAAAGCAATATCAGAATCACGCATGAATGCCGTCACCGGTGGTATGAAAATCCCCGGATTGATGTAAGCCCATGAGTGATACGGCCCTCTTACTCGAATCGGTATCACGCCTCATCGACGAACTGGGGCGCTTGCCGGGCATCGGCCCCAAAAGCGCCTCACGCTTGGCGTTTCATTTTTTGCGTACCTCCGAACAACGGGTGGCGGCCTTGACCGACGCCTTGACGGCGGTCAAACAACAAGTGCGCCAATGCGACCGCTGCCACTTCATCAGCGATCAGGAATTGTGCGTGGTGTGCCGCAACCCCAATCGCCAAGCGCCGATTATTTGTGTGGTCGAAGAAGCGCTCGATGCCTTGGCAATCGAACGCACTGGTATTTTCCGGGGGCGCTACCATGTGCTCCATGGCCGGATTGCGCCCCTCGAAGGCATGGGACGCGAAGATATTTTCTTTGATGATTTACTCGAGCGCATCCGTGACGAAGACATCAGCGAAGTCATCATCGCCACCAACCCCAACCTCGAAGGCGAAGCGACTGCCGCCTATCTGCAACGCGAAATCGTGCCCCTCGGTGCCCGCATTACCCGCCTGGCCCGCGGCCTGCCTACCGGCGGCGACCTCGAATGGGCCGACGTGCACACCTTGACCTCCGCCCTCGAAGGGCGCCGCGAATTACACTAAAAAACCCCCGTCGTGCGATTGCACCACGGGGGTTTGTCGGTCAGCGGAGTGCCAGCGGGCGCTCCGCTTTTTTGTGCTTACGACTCGCTGATGTTGGCAAGGTCTGGGACTGCCGAAATCCAGATTTGTCCGGCGGTAAACATTACGTCTTGGCCGTTGCTGTCGAGGAAGATAATGGGCGCTTCAGGGCTGGCTTTGTTCCAGGTGACTTCTTCGCGCAAACCATCACGGTACAAAATCCCTTTGCCGCTACCGACTACTTGCTGATCGATGCGGGATTTGGGGTCACCTTCGATGGGTGCTTCTTTGACTTCGATAACGACCACGTTTTGAGTGGACAGTTGCGCTTGGCTGACTTCATCCATGGCCGCTTTGCCGAAACGGGTGCGGAAGTAGTTGTTGCTGGCGGGGTCGTAGTTCCAGCCCACCGGCGCATCGTCATACAAAAAGAAGTACGAAAAGGTCTGAGCAGCACCCCGTTTGGATTCTTCAAGGGCGAGACGATAACGGAAACCCACATCAGTACGGCTATAGGGCACTGATTCGGCGGCAGACCGCGCTTGGAGCACGGTGCCGTTGGTGTAGAGGTTGTGGGGGGCGACACGGGTGGCGGTTTCAACCCGGAAGAAATAATTGGTTGCTTCGTTGCGCAACGCATCGAGGTTGATTATTTGGTCAGTACTTTCGGCTAATTCGAGTCCAGTCGGCGAACCACCAGCGTGCGCATAATACGCCCCAAAGCCCATCGCCCATTGCACAAAATACAAACGGGCACTACGGACGGGACCAAGGGGGCGATCATCGGCGGTCAATTCGCCAGGGAAGACGGCCATAAAGCGGGTAATCCCATATTCGGCCAAGGCTTCAAAGACCACCGAGGCGCGGTTGAGCCCCGATTGGGGATATGCATCGGGATGGTTATCAATCATCATCATAAAGGGACGTTTGGTGACTTCCCCACGGACCAGCGGGACGACATTCAAGTCAGCTGGCAATACGACATTGGTGGCGGTCGGTACCACCGTTGGTTCGAGGGTGGGTTG
The DNA here is from genome assembly GCA_040397035.1 of Roseiflexaceae bacterium. Taxonomy (GTDB): domain Bacteria; phylum Chloroflexota; class Chloroflexia; order Chloroflexales; family Roseiflexaceae; genus UBA965. Next base: position 10,889 of record JBBAWW010000031.1, read on the forward strand.
CGCGGTCGCAGTTGCAACTGGGGCTTCAGTCGCCACCGGCGCGACGATTTCGGCTGTGGGTACCACGTTACTCGTAGCACCACCACAGGCTACGAGTGTGGTCAGGACAAGGCTTGTAGCCAAGATTTGGTGCACCCAAAAACGAAATTTCATGAATTTACTCCTCGGAATACGTTACCGTTTCGGCAACATTGTAACATAAACCCATCAGGAAGTAGGAAGCATGAAGGAGGAAGTCCGAAGTAAAGCCGCAGCCTGTTGCGCCCCATAGGAAGTGACGTCGCAAGTCAATACGTAAGGGCGATTACTCCACGGCGTATATGCAATGATTTTTACAACAGATACATGTCAACTCGCCGTGGACAATCGCCCCATAGGAAGTGACGTCGCAAGCCAATACGTAAGGGCGATTACTCCACGGCGTATATGCAACGATTTTTACAACAGGTACATGTCAACTCGCCGTGGAAAATCGCCCCATAGGAAGTGACGTCGGAGGTCAACACGTAAGGGCGATTACTCCACGGCGTATATGCAACGATTTTTACAACAGATACAT